>VGEH01000213.1 GCA_016869375.1 Alphaproteobacteria bacterium
CCGCATGGCCGGCTGCGCTACGCCGATCGGCTTCGCCGGCCACGCTCCAACTAGCGCAACGGCCAACTCTGAACTAACATTCCATCTGGACCACTCGATGGGGGCCGATCAAGGCCGCACACGGGCGATTTCGGCTGGCCCGGCCGGATCGAAGCCCTGCCGAGCGACCGGTCGACGATCGGCCTGCTCGAGGCAGGCGTGATCGATGCCGTCTTCGCGCCCTTCATGCCGCCCGGCTTCTACGCCGCCGAGAGTCGGTTGCGCACTCTGATCCCGGACTATCGCGCCGCCGAGGCCGCGTACTCTCGCGATGTCGGCTACGTGCCGGGCATCCACGTGCTGGCGCTGAAGCCGGAGATCGTCTTCGCCCATCCCCGCCTGCCGGTGGCGCTCAGCGAGCTGATCGACGAATCCGCCCGGGTCTGGATGGAGAAGCGCGTGAAGTATGCCGAGACGACCCCGTGGATGACCGACGAATTCGCCCGTTGCGCGCGCGACCTGCAAGCCGGTTGGGACCGGAACGGCTATGCCGCCAACGAGGCGATGGTCGCGGATTTTTCCGAAGAGCTCTTCGCTCAGCGCCTGACGCCTCGGCGACTCACCCCGCGCGACCTCTTTCCGAGTTCGGCGGGGTGAGCTTCATCCAGGCGTCTAGTTCGGGCGTCGGGTTCCTTGCACGAGGCGGTACATGCCTTCGACATTGAGCTCGCGCATCTGGGCGTAGCCCGACCAGTCCTTGTACTTCTCCATGGTCACGGTCTTCTTGATGTCGTCGAGCGACTTGCCCTCACGGGCGAGCTTGGTGACTTCGGCGCGCAGCTCTTCCAGATAGCCACGGAAGGCGACGACGTCGGCCTTGGTGCCGAGCGGACCGTGGCCGGGCGCCATGATGTCGAACTCCATGGCCTCGACGCGTTTCAGGGAGTCGAACCATTCCTGCAGATAGCCGTCGGGCAGGTCGCGGAACGGCATCGCCTTGATCGGGATCCAGTCGACGGTGAAAGCGACCTTCTCCTTGGGGAAGCGCATGACCAGCGAGTTGTCGGAGTGGTTCTTGCCGACGAAGGTGAGCTCCAGCACGGTGCCGCCGAGCTCGATGGTCAGCGCATCGTCGAAAGTCAGGTTCGGCACCGCCGTCGGCCGCTTCTCGTCGATGATGACTTCCTTGGCGCGGCGATGCGCCACGACGATCGCGGTGTCGGCGAAGACCTCGCCGCCGGCGATGTGGTCGCGATGGTCGTGGCTGTAGACCAGGTACTTGATCGGCCGGTTCCAGCGCTGCGCGATCTCGGCCTTCAGCCACTTTGCCGCCTCGGCGTCGATCGGATCGGTGACGATGACACCGGCCGGTGTCACGGCGAAGACCGAGTAGTGGAAGTTGTTGCGGAATCGGTAGATCTCGCCCGCGATCTTGGAGATCTCGCGCACCGGCGCGGCGGCTTGCGCTTCCTGCTTTTGCACGACCGTCCAGGTGTCGTGATCGTCGTCGTTGCCCGCGATGGCGGGCGAGGCGAGCGCGAGCGCGCCGACGACTGCGATGATCTTCCGCATGCATCCCTCCCGGTTCTTCATTGGAGGGCATTCTCGGTGACGGCCGCCCCGCACCGCCGTCACGACGGCGTGAGGCCTGTCACTCTTTCCGGAGCCGCGCGCGATTCAGCGCCAGCCATTGCAGCGACATGATCGTGATCGCGTTGTCGATTTCGCCGCGCTCGATGCGCGCGAGGGCCTCGGCTAAATCCAGCACCAGGATGCGGATGTCCTCGTCCTCGTCGGCGACGCCAGCCAGCCCGCCGGCGCGGGAAAGGTCGACCAGGGCCGCGTAGAGCCATACCGTCTCCGACGCGCCGCCGGGGCTCGGCATGAAGGTGTAGAGCGGGATCAGCTCCCTGGCCGTCAGGCCAGCTTCCTCGGTGAGCTCGCGGCGCGCCACTTGCTCGGGATCCTCGCCCGGGCGGATGAGTCCGGCCGGCACCTCGAGCGTCCAATGCGACGGCCGCCCCGCGACGATGGCGGCGAGGCGGAACTGCTCGACGACGAGGATCTGGTCGAGCTTCGGATCGTAAGGCAGCACGCCGGCGGCGTGGCCGCGGACATAGATCTCGCGCTCGAGCTCGGCTGTCCAGTCGCCGGCGAAGCGGCGATGACGGAAGCGGTAGCGATTGACGCGGCTGAAGCCCTGGAACGGGGTATCCATCGAGACGATCTTGTGATCGGGCTCGCTCATTGAGCCTTCCGGATGAAGTGGCGGAGGTTGGGGCCGGCGATGCGGTAGAAGATCTTGTCGGCCCGCTGATGCGGGCCGAGGCTGTCATAGAATCGTCGCGATTTGTCGTTCCAGGGGTCGGCGGTCCAGTCGATCTGGCCGACGCCGCGCTGCTCGGCGAGGAATCCCAGATACTCCATCATTTGCCGTCCGATCCCTTCGCCGCGCCAGCGCTCCGATACGTATAGGTCCTGAATGAAGAAACTGTCCTGACAGAGGGCAACGGAATAGACCTGGACGAAGACCAGGAGGCCGACGGCGACGCCGTCGCGCTCGGCGAGCAGCACTTCGAGCCGGCCGTCCTTGAGCCCGCGGTTGCGTATCTCCTCGGCCATGACCCAGCGCGAGTAGGCGGGCGGGATCCCGTAGAAGGCGAGCAGCTCGCGGCAGAGATGCGCGATCGTGTCGGCGTCGTCGGCCGTGGCCAAGCGAAGGCTCGCCATCATCATGCCGCACCATCATGGCGATGCCGGGCGTGGTCAAGCATCGGCGCTGGACCCCCGGGTCCGCCGCTGGCAGGCTCGTCGGCCATGCCGGTCCTGCACATTTTCCGTCACGCGAAGTCGAACCGCGACGATCCGGGCCTCGACGATCACGACCGCCCGCTCTCGAGCCGGGGACGCAAGGCGGCGCCGGCGATGGCGAGGTGGATGGCGGAGAACGGCGTGGCGCCGGGCCTCGTCCTGGTCTCGACCGCGCGCCGGACGCGCGAGACCTGGGCGCTCATGCAAGGCGCCTTCGCCGGGCCGCGCCCGGAGGTCGTCTTCGAGGACGCGCTCTACCTGGCGAGCGTCGATGAACTCCTGGCCCGGCTTCGGCGGCTTTCCGACGACGACGGCCGCGAAGTCATGCTCATCGGTCACAATCCCGGGCTTCACGATCTTGCCGTGACACTCGCCGGCGCCGATGCCGGCCCGGCGCTCGTCGAGAAGTTTCCGACCGCCGCCCTTTGCAGCCTTCGCCTCGGTGCGAAGAGCTGGGGCCGTATCGCCCCCGGAAGCGGCAAGATCATCCGATTTGTCCGGCCTGTGGATATCTCCGAAGGGTAACAAATACGTCACTTATTTGTCGTTGACCGCCTCGCGGGTGGCCCGGCTTAATTCTCGGCGCATGTCCCCTCCATCCCGCCGACCGACCGTCCCGGCCCCAGCCGGCTCTCCGGTAGCGCGGGAGGTTGAGCTCAAGCTGGCGCTCGACCCGGCGGACCTTCCGCGGCTGAAGCAGCATCCCCTTCTCCAGGGTGCCCGACCTTCCACAACTCGTTTGAAATCCACGTATTTCGACACAGCGGATCTCCGACTGGCGCAGAGCGACCTGACGCTCCGGGTGCGCCGCGCTGGCCGGCGACACGTCCAGACCGTAAAGTCCGGCTCTATTAGACAGACGGGTCTGTTCGAACGCGATGAGTCGGAGCATCGGGTTGCGGAGGCGAACCCCGACCTCGAAGCGATCGACGACGCGACGCTGCGTCAGGCTGTCGACGGCGCCGTCAAGGAGCACCCGTTGCAGCCGATCTTCGGAACCGAGGTCCGCCGCACCAAGTGGCGGCTCGGCGATGGCGGCAAGGTTCAGGTCGATCTCGATCTCGATGTCGGTCACTTCAAGGCGGGCCAAGCCGAGGCGCCCATCTGCGAGATCGAGCTCGAGCTGAAGCGGGGCCGGCCGCGCGACCTGATCCGGCTCGCCCGCGACCTCGGCCGCGCCGTGCCGCTCCGTCTCGACGTCGCCAGCAAGGCGGCTCGCGGCTTCGCGCTCTATCGCGGCGACGGCGAGACCATCCGGCGGGCCGAGGATCTCCGCCTCGATCGCGATGCCAGCCTGGGCGACGCCGTTCTGGCGATCATCCGCGAAAGCCTCGCCCATGTCGCCGGCAACCAGGCGGCCGTGCTGGACGGGCGCGATGTCGAGGGCGTGCACCAGATGCGGGTCGGCCTGCGCCGGCTGCGGGCTGCGCTCGGCCTGTTCCGCCATCGGTTCCGCGCCTCGGCGCGCGACGATCTTGCGGGCGAGCTGCGCTGGCTTGCTGCGACGCTCGCACCGGCACGATCCTGGGACGTTTTCCTTTCCGAGCTCCTCCCGCCGATCGCCGTGGCGCTCGCCGGAGAAACGGAGCTGCGCGAGGTCGAGCGCGGCGCCAACGCTCTGCGCGAACTCGCCTACGCCGATGCGCGGGCGGCCATCGGCTCCGGCCGCTTCCTCAACCTCCTGCTGTCGGCGCGGCTGTGGCTTGCGGAGCCACCCTGGGCCGACGGGGCCGAGCTGGATCGAAGCGCGGGCGATGTTGCCGCCGAGATTCTCGATCGTCGCCATCGCAAGGCAAGGCGTCTGGCAAAGACCGCCGAACAGCGCGAGGAGTCCGAGCTGCACGCCTTGCGCCTGCGGCTGAAGAAGCTCCGCTACGCTGCCGAGTTCTTCGCGCCGCTGTTCTCCGAGCGTCGGGTGCGGAGCTATCTCAAATCGATCAGCCGCCCGCAGCAGAGCCTGGGCCACCTCAACGACGCGCGCGGGCTAGCCGCTTTGCTCGAGCCGCTGGCGCAGCGGGTCGGGGAATCGGGCGCCAAGGCTCTCGGCGCGGTCGCGGGCTTCCACGCCGGCCGCGTCGAAGCGCTGGTCGCGGACGCGCGGCGCGACCTGGTCGCCTTCACCGAGGCGCGCCGGTTCTGGACCTGACGCGCTAGGCGCCCATGATCTTGGCGGCAACGTTGAAGCCGCCATCGATGACGAAGCTCTGGCCGGTGACCCAGCGGCTGGAATCGCTCGCCAGGTACACCGCGATGCCGCCGAAATCCTCCGGCACGCCCCAGCGCCCGACGGCGTGGCGATGCATCGCGTCGGCGACGAATTCCGGCGTGTTGATGCGCGCCGTCGTCAGCGGCGTGTCGACATAGCCGGGCACCACCGTGTTGCAGCGGATGCCTTCGCGCCCGAACTCGGTCGCCATCGAGCGCATCATCGACTCGACGCCGGCCTTGGCCGCGGCGTAGTGCTCGACCAGCGGGTTGCCCATGCGACCGAACTGGCTGCCGGTCACGACAAGCGAACCGCCCTGACCCTGGCGGCGCAGGATACGGACGGCGCCGCGGAGCGTGAAGAAGACGCCGTCCAGGTTGACCCTCATGACTCGGCGCCACTCCTCGGTGGTCATGTCGGCGAAGCTCGTGTGCTTGCCGACGCGGCCGCTGACGCCGGCATTGGCGAAGCAGGCATCCAGGCGGCCCAGGCGCTCTAACGTGTCGTTCAGGCCGCGGTCGACCGCCTGTTCATCCGCGACGTTATAGTTGAGCACATGCACCTTGCGGCCATAGCGCTTCAGGCTGGCCTCGGCGGCGCGGTTCTTGTCGGGATTCTGGCCCCAGATCACGATATCGGCGCCAGCGGCGGCCATGCCCTCGGCCATGCCGAGGCCGATGCCGCTATTGCCCCCGGTCACCAGCGCCGCCTTGCCGGTCAGATCCAGCCCCTGATAGGCCATGTGAAGCTCCTTGCCACCCGTGAAAGCGGCTATACTGCCCCGGTTTCGGGCGTGGGCACGAGGTCGGGCTAGTGAACGCGGAACAGGTCTTCGACATCCTGCGCGAATCCATGCTGGTGACGCTGATCATCTGCGGCCCGCCGATGGCGATCGGCCTCGTCGTTGGCGTCGCCATCTCGCTCTTCCAGGCGATGACGCAGATCCAGGAGATGACGCTCACCTTCGTCCCGAAGCTGGTCGTGCTGTTCATCACGATGATCATCTTCATGCCGTTCATGCTGGCGACGATGATCAAGTTCACCGAGTTCATTTTCGACCAGATCATCGCCGGCGGACGGACCTAGGAGCCTGTCAGGCCATGGTCATGACTCGGGCAGGCTCTTAGCCGACATTCCCCGGATGACCCCGTGGAACGGTGCAAACCCTAGCAGTCTGGCCTGTTCCGGGGAAGCCATGGGCGAGCAACCCCGTTTCCCCGCTGCTTCCGCGATGTACGACCTCCCGAACGA
>VGEH01000214.1 GCA_016869375.1 Alphaproteobacteria bacterium
CGCACCGCACAGACGGTCGGCCTCAGACGCAAGGAGTGCATTCAGCGTCTCCTCGACCGTGCCGCGCACCATCTCTCCCAGATGATCCCTGATCCGAGCCTCGTCGATCTGGATCACCTGGCCCATCGCAGTCTCACTGCTCATCGTTTGCTCCTTCACTCTAGAAGAAGCCACCATTCCCGAAAGTGCGAAAGATTCTGTACGTTATCATTTCTAAACGAATTGCGGGTGCATTCGGCCCGCGACACCGCTAGACGGGCGCGCATGACCGACACATCGACTGGAACGCGCCTGCCCCGGGCCGGCGAGGAAGGGCTGCTCGCGGTCTCCGCGCGCGGCCTGAAGAAACGCTTCGGCGAGGTCGTCGCCGTCGACGGCATCGATCTCGACGTGCCCAAGGGCATGATCTTCGCGATCCTCGGCCCCAACGGCGCCGGCAAGACCACCCTGATGCGGATGCTGTCGACGCTCGCAAAGCCGGATGGCGGCAGCGCCGCGGTGATGGGTCATGACCTCCTGAACGAGCCCGGCGAGGTTCGCGCCTCGATCGCGATGACCGGGCAGTTCGCCTCCCTCGACGAGGACCTTACGGGGCGCGACAACCTCGTGCTGCTCGCCCGCCTCTGGGGCTTCCGCGGACGCTCGGCCAAGCAGCGTGCGGACGATCTCCTGGCGGCGTTCGATCTTTCGGATGCGGCGACGCGTCAGGTGAAGACCTATTCCGGCGGCATGAGACGGCGGCTCGACATTGCGGCCTCTCTCGTGGTGACGCCGGGCGTGCTGTTCCTCGACGAGCCGACCACCGGCCTCGACCCGACCGCACGCCAGGGCGTGTGGCGGATGATCCGCGGCCTGGCGCAATCGGGCGTCACCATTCTTCTGACCACGCAGTATCTCGACGAGGCCGATCAGCTCGCCGCGCGCATCGCCGTGATCGACAAGGGCAGGAAGATCGCCGAGGGAACCAGCCGAGAGCTGAAGGCTCAAACAGGCTCCGGCTTCCTTCATGTGGCCATCCACGACCCGATGCAGATCGAGAAGGCGGCGGCGATCCTCGAAGCCAGGCTCAAGCACAAGGTCCGGCGCGGCGTCGAAGGCGCCGAGCTCTCGGTCACCACGGACTCTCCGAAGGACGCAAGCGACGCCATCGCATCCCTGATCGACAGCGGCATCGAGGTCTCCGATTTCCGTCTGGGCTCGCCGAGCCTGGACGAGGTCTTCTTCAGCCTGACCGGACACGACGCATCATGACCGACACGCAAACCCACGCCCTGCTCGGCATCCAGAGGCCGCGCCGTCCTTCCGGCGTCTCGAACGCGCTGGTCTTCGGCTGGCGCGCGGCGCTCAAGTTCAAATACGTGCCCGAGCAGCTGTTCGACCTGGTCATGACGCCGATCATGTTCACGCTGCTCTTCACCTTCGTCTTCGGCGGCGCGCTGGCCGGATCGCCGAAGGAGTATCTGCAGTTCTTCCTGCCCGGCATCCTGGTGCAGACGGTGGTGTTCAACGCGGTCTATTCCGGCATGGGGCTTTCGACCGATCTCGGCAAGGGCCTGTTCGACCGCTTCCGCTCGCTGCCGATCTGGCCGCTGGCGCCCTTCGCCGGCCTCATGGTCGGCGACGTGCTCCGCCACCTGATCGCCGGCGCCATCATCCTCTCGATCGGGCTCATGCTGGGATACCGGCCGGAGGGCGGAGTCTTCGGCGTCGTCGCGGCCTTCCTGCTGCTCTTCGCGATCGGCTTCGGCATGGGCTGGGTGTTCATCGTGCTGGGCCTCCTGATCTCGACGCCGATGACGGTGATGACCTCGGGCTTCGCCTTCCTGTTCCCGCTGGTCTTCGCCTCCAACATCATGGTCGAGCCGGCGACCATGCCGGAGTGGCTGCGCGTCTTCGTCGAGGTCAACCCGGTATCGCTGGCGGCGACCGCCATGCGCGGATTGATGAGCGGGGCCGCGAGCCTCCAGGATGTCGCGGTGGCGCTGATCGGGCCGGCGGTGCTGACGATCCTGCTGGCGCCGACGACGCTGTGGCTCTACCTCAGGAGATAACGAGGCATGTCGAAGCTTCGCGTCAGCGCCTATGCCATCTCGCTCGACGGCTTCGGCGCCGGGCCGGACCAGAGGCTGAAGACGCCGCTCGGCATCGGCGGCGAGGGTCTGCACCAGTGGATGTTCCCGACCCGCACCTTCCAGAAGATGTTCGGCAACGCCAATGGCGATACCGGCATCGACAATGATTTCGCCGAAGCGAGCATGGAGAATGTCGGCGCCTGGATCATGGGCCGGAACATGTTCGCGCATTCCCGCGGGCCCTGGACCGACGACGGCTGGATGGGCTGGTGGGGCGACAACCCCGTCTATCGCTGCCCGGTCTTCGTGCTGACTAACCATACAAGGGCACCTCTCGAGATGCAGGGCGGCACCACGTTTCACTTCGTCACCGACGGCATTCACGCCGCGCTCGATCGCGCGAAGAAGGCGGCCGGCGCCAAGGATGTCCGTATCGGCGGCGGTGCGGCGACGGTCCGCCAGTATCTGCAGGCGGGGCTGGTCGACGAGATGCACCTGGTGGTGAGCCCGGTGCTGCTGGGCACGGGCGAGACACTGTTCGACGGCGTCGATCTCAAGAAGCAGGGCTTCAGGGTCGAGAAGAGCGTCGCGACGGCGAAGGCGACGCATTACGTGCTGAAGAAGTAAGGCGGCCCCGCCGGCCGCCTCGTCACCCACCTCGATCCAGTAACCCGGATCCTGTCAAAAACCGGGCCTGCCGTCAAGGATAAAATCCGCGTGATGCGGACTTATTTCTGCACATCCGCCCCTTGATACCGCGAGGGGCTCCGCCTACCCTGAACGTATACGGAACATGGAGCCTCCCGCATGACCACCGTCCCCGGCCCCGACGGCAAGCCGCGCTGTCGCTGGTGCGCGGCCGCGCCCGAGTTCTTCCACTATCACGACAGCGAATGGGGCCTGGCCCAGGGCGACGACTTCCTGCTGTTCGAAAAGCTGAGCCTCGAGGGATTCCAGTCGGGGCTTTCCTGGCGGACCATCCTCGCCAAGCGCCCGCGCTTCCGCGAGGTCTTCCATGATTTCGATTTCGAGAAGATCGCCCGCTTCGGCGAGCGCGACATCCAGCGCCTGCTCAAGGACGAGGGCATCATCCGCCATCGCGGCAAGATCGAGGCGGTGATCAACAACGCCAGGCGCGCGAAGGATCTGGTGAAGCGCGAAGGCAGCCTCGCCTCGTTCCTCTGGCGCTACGCGCTGCCGGCAGGATCGCCCTCCTCCACCGCCGCGACCACGCCGGAGTCGGTAGCACTCTCCAAGGCGCTGAAGAAGGATGGCTGGAAATTCGTCGGCCCCACCACCGTCTACGCCTTCATGCAGGCGATGGGCCTGGTCAACGACCATGTCGAGGACTGCGTGATGCGCGCCAAGGCCGAGAAGGCACGGAAGGCGTTCAAGCACCTGAAGCGGTGACGGCAGCCTAGCCGAGCTTCCGTCCCGCCACTTGCATCAGCGTGCCCTGCCGCTCGACGAGCTCCTCGGCGAGGCGATTGAGGCGCTGCGACACGCGCCAGAAGCGCTCGGGCTGATCCTTCTCCCAGGCTTCGGGAACCGAGACACTCGCCTTGTCGAGCACGGTCTCGCCGGCGACGACCTGCAGATACTCCTTCACCTTCTCCCAGAGAAGCTGCTTCGCCGCCTCGATCTCGGCATCGGCGAAGACGCGGTCGCGCCTGTTCCAGTCGCGCAGAAACACCGTGAGAGGATCCAGCGTGCTGCGCGGAAACGAAGCGCCCGCCATGTTGGTGCGGTCGAGGACCGCGATCGCGCCGTCGGGCGGCAGCAGCGCCAGGAACTGTCCGAACAGCGCCGCGTCGTTCGGAGCGGGCGGCGGCGGAGCCGCAGCGGGAGCCGCCGCCGCCGGCTTGATCTCCGGATAGTGGCTGCGGAGCACCGCCTCGTCCTTGGCGAGCTCGCGGACGATGTCTTCCCAGAACAGGATGTCGACGCCGAATTTGCGATCGGCGGTGCGGTGGCGCGAAAGCAGCCGCATCGCCTGCTGCAGCGAGGTGTCGCGCTTGACGGTGGTGGCGAGGAAGAGCTGGTGCAGCGCCGGCACGACGGATTCTCCGCGCGCGACTTCTTCCTTGATCAGGTCCTCGGGCACGCCGCCCATCGAGTGCTGGCCCTGGATGCCGATCATCCGCCCCTTGGCATCGCTGCCGTAGACATCGACGCCATCCATCCGCGGCCCCTGCCGCCCATGGCGGAAGAACTCGGCCGACGCCCAGCGGATGCGAGCGGCCGAGAGCAGGATCGCCTCGAACGCATCCCAGGTTTTCGGCGGCGGGAGCGAAAGCTCGCCGGTCGATGACATAGGCGGGAAGCCCCCCTTAGAGCCGGCCGGGACCGATGCTGCGGAGCGTAGCTTTGCAGAGAATTCTTAAGGAAACGTCGACGGTCGGGGGGCGTGGGTATCTCCTCTCCCGGTGGGAAGGGGATTGGAAGCGCTCAGAACACCTTGCGGATCCAGTTATGCGGATCGGGGGCGCGGCCGTACTGGATGTCGACCAGCTTCTTGCGCAGCCCCATGGCGACCGGGCCGGCGACGCCGCCGCCGATCGCGAACTCGCCCTTGGAGGATTTAACCTTGCCGATCGGCGAGACCACGGCGGCGGTGCCGCAGGCGAAGGCCTCCTTCAGCTTGCCGCTCTCGGCATCCGCCCGCCACTGGTCCATGGTGTAGGGCGCCTCTCGCACGGCGACGCCGGAATCCTTGGCGAGCTGGATGATGGAGTCGCGCGTGACGCCGGGCAGGATGGTGCCTAAGGGCGGCGTCAGCAGCGAGCCGTCGTCGAAGACGAAGAAGACGTTCATGCCGCCGAGCTCCTCGACATAGCGGCGCTCGGCCGCGTCGAGGAAGACGACCTGGTCGCATTTGTTCTCGATCGCCTCGGCCTGGGCGCGGAGGCTGGCGGCATAGTTGCCGCCGTTCTTGACCGCGCCGGTGCCGCCGGGAGCGGCGCGCGTGTAGGTCTCCGAGACCCAGATCGTCACCGGCGCCGGCCCGCCCTTGAAGTATGAGCCGACCGGCGAGGCGATGACGGCGAAGATGTAGTCGGCCGAGGGCTTCACGCCGAGGAAGACCTCGTTGGCGATCATGAAGGGGCGGAGATAGAGGCTGCCCTCGCCGCCCGGCACCCAGGCGCGGTCGATGCGCACGAGCTGCTCGACCGCCTCGATGAAGAGGTCTTCCGGCAGCACCGCCATGGCCATGCGCTCGGCCGAGTTCCGGAAGCGGCGCGCATTGGCATCGGGGCGGAACAGGTTCACGCCGCCATCCTCGCGCTTATAGGCCTTGAGGCCTTCGAAGATCTCCTGCGCGTAATGCAGCACGGCGGCGGCCGGATCGAGCGAGAAGCTCGACCGCGCCTCGACGCGCGGGCTGTGCCAGCCCTGCTGCGCCTGGGCATAGCGGATGACCGCCATATGATCGGTGAAGACCCGGCCGAACCCCGGATCCTTGAGCTTCGCCGTGCGGTCCGCCTCGGACACCGCGTTCGCCGACGGCTGGATGTCGAATTTCAAGAGAGTCCCCTTAAGGTCGCTAAGCGCTCATCAATGCCGGACGGAACCATAATCCGGCCGGGGACAGGAGCGGAAGACGGTCTGGGTGGAAAGTGCCCCACGCGCTGCCGAGGTATCGCCAGCCTGACACAGCCTCGTTTAGACGACCGTCATCAGACCGGTGGTGCCGATCGCGATCATCGCGGCGCGCCGTCATCGCCGTAGAGAAAGTCCTGGCTCCGCGCCGCGTCTGGCCCCGCGCTCGCCTTCCCCGTCCCAGCCCTCCGCTCTACTTCGAGCAGCGCCCGACGGAATGTCCGATCGACCGCCGTCCTAATCGGAACCAGCCGCGCCACGGCATTGCCATGGCGAGTGAGAATGACCTCGTCGCCGGCTTCGGCGCAGCGCACCAGCTCGGTCAACCGCTCCCTCGCCTCTGTCACGGACATCCGCATGAGTGTCCTCACACCTTAGGAAAGCCAATTTAGACCGCTATATGGCTCAAAATCAGCCTTGTCACTGACCTGATCCTCGCGGATTCAACTCGCCAGTGCATAGAGATTTAGGAGCCAGCGAGGGAGTCGAAAACCTCTTGCGGTGAACGGAAGCCGAGAGATTTCCGAGGTCTTGTGTTGAGCAAACGTTCGACCTT
>VGEH01000215.1 GCA_016869375.1 Alphaproteobacteria bacterium
CGGCGTGGTCAGCCAGGTGCTACATGAACATGCGGCCACTCTATCAGCCGCAGGTCCCACAATCCGGAGCCGCCGCCTGATCAAATGTGCGAAAGATTCTGGACAGGACCGACAATTGAAATATCCGTGCGTAACAGTCAGTTATCGCACGGGCTTTGATCATGAACCGGACTTGCGTAAGGCGCGCGTGAAGCTCTTGGCGTTTAGCCGGCGGGCTTTTCGTGGCCGGGACGAACCCAGATGTCGTCGGGCGCCAGGGCGATCGCCCGCCGCAGGAAGGCATAGGCCTTGTCGGGGCGCCCGGCCCCAGTCGCGGCGTTGATGCCTGAATGCAGCAGGGCCAGGTCTTGCGGCGCCGAGGCCAGCGCCCGCTCGATCACCCCGAGGGCATCCGCATGACGGCCGGCTGTCATCAGCAACTCGGCATAGTACGAGGCCATCTTCGGCGCCGGCGCTGCCACGACCTGACCCGCGAACATCCGCAACGCCCGGCTCACCTCGGGGTGGGTCGGATCGAGGCGGCGGTTGGAAGGCTCGGTGTTCGCACCCTTCTCGACCGCGATCAGATTGTGGAAGACCCGCACGCTCCGGATCGCGGTCGCGAACTCGTTCGCGACGAAACTCGGGCTCGGCATCTCCTGATGGTGCAGCCCTTCGATCAGGTCGTTCACCAAGGAGACAGTCGGGCCGCCATCCGGCCCCCCGCCGAAATCTGGCCAGTACGCGGTCTGTGTATCCTCGATGACGTAGAGCCCGCCATCGGACAGCGCCGGAAAGAGCGCGCCGAAACTGGTGACGATATGCGCGGGCACGTGGCTGCCGTCGTCGACGATGACGTCGAAGGGGCCATGCCCGGCGACGACGCGGTCGAGAAAGGCGAGATCGTCCTGGGATCCTTGAAGGATCGTGATCCGGTCGCCGAGATCGAGACGCTTCTCGTGTAGATCGATGCCGACGATCCTTGCCCTCGGCAGGTATTCGGCCCACATCGCCAGCGACGCGCCGCCGAGATATTTCGACTGGTAGCCGCCGACGCCGATCTCGAGCAGCGAGGTCACGCGCTCGCGCCGTGACTGCAGCAGCTCGTGATAGACCGAGGTGTAGAAATGCGCGCCGTACTTGTCGCAGCCGTGACGCAGCGCGATCAGGGAAAGCGGATCGAGGGGGGCCGAGTCGTCGGACATGGCGGCAAGGTAACACGCGATCGGCACGTTTCCGCGGTGGCCGGCGGGGATTCGACCTGACGCCGCCTCCGTGGAATCCTCGTCGCGCTCCGGAGGCCCGATGCCCTACGCCAACTTCGTTCATCTTCGCGTTCACTCCGCCTACTCGCTGTCGGAAGGCGCGCTGAAGCTTGGTGACCTCGTCAAGCTGTGCATGCAGCACGGCATGCCGGCCGTCGCCGTCACCGATACGGGCAATCTGTTCGGCGCGCTCGAATTCGCCAGCTACGCCGCCGAGGCCGGTGTCCAGCCGATCATCGGCTGCCTCATCGGGCTTCGCCGCGAGGACGGGGACCGGCGCCAGGGCACGCAGCCGGCGCCCGACCGGCTCGTTCTCCTGGTCCAGTCCCAGACGGGCTGGCGGAACCTGATGAAGCTGGTCTCCAGGGCCTTCCTCGAAACCCCGACCGGCGAGACGCCCAGGGTCGCCTGGTCCGATCTCGAAGGCCGCACCGACGGGTTGATCGCGCTGACGGCGGGACCTGTCGGCACCGTCGGGCGGCTGCTCGCCAACGGACAGGCTCCGGCGGCCAGGGCGGCGATCGAGCGGCTCATGGCGCTCTTCCCGGGCCGCCTCTATGTCGAGCTGATGCGCCAGGGCCATGACGACGAAGCGGCGATCGAGGGGCCGTTGCTCGACCTCGCCTATGCGCTCGACCTGCCCATCGTCGCCACCAACGAGATCTTCTTCGCCGAGGCGGCCAAGGCCGAGGCGCATGACGCGCTGCTCTCGATCGCCGCCGGCACGGTGCTCGCCGATCCCGAGCGTCCGCGGAAAGGGCCGGAGCACCGCTTCAAGAGCGCCGAGGAGATGCGGAAGCTCTTCGCCGACCTGCCGGAGGCCTGCGACAACACGCTCGTGATCGCGCGGCGCTGCGCCTTCATGCCGTCGAAGCAGAAGCCGATCCTGCCTGCCTTCCCGACCGCCGAGGGACGCACCGAGAAGGAGGAGCTGCGCGCCCAGTCGGTCGCCGGCCTCGATGCGCGCCTTGCTGCCCTCGGTGTCAGCGGCGATGCCGTGAAGCCCTATCGCGACCGGCTCGACTTCGAGCTCGATGTCATCACGCAGATGGGCTTCGCCGGATACTTCCTGATCGTCGCCGACTTCATCCAGTGGGCGAAGCGCCAGGACATCCCCGTCGGCCCCGGCCGCGGTTCCGGCGCCGGCTCGGTCGTCGCCTGGTCGCTGACCATCACCGATCTAGACCCGCTCCGCTTCGGGCTCCTGTTCGAGCGCTTCCTCAACCCGGAACGCGTATCGATGCCCGACTTCGATATCGACTTCTGCCAGGACCGCCGCGATGAGGTGATCCGCTACGTCCAGGGGAAGTACGGCCAGGACAAGGTGGCGCAGATCATCACCTTCGGAACCCTGCAGGCGCGCGCCGCGCTGCGCGATGTCGGACGCGTGATGGCGCTGCCCTATCCGGTGGTCGACCGCGTCTGCAAGATGGTGCCGAACAATCCGGCCAACCCGGTCAAGCTGAAGGACGCGGTCGAGAGCGAGCCGGAGCTCAAGCGCGTGCGCGAAACCGACGAGAGCGTCGGGCGCATGATCGCGATCGCGCTGCAGCTAGAAGGCCTCTATCGCCACGCCTCGACGCATGCCGCGGGCGTGGTGATCGGCGACCGGCCGCTGGACGAGCTGGTGCCGCTCTATCGCGATCCGCGTTCGGACATGCCGGTGACCCAGTACAACATGAAGTGGGTCGAGTCGGCGGGGCTGGTTAAGTTCGACTTCCTCGGCCTCACCACGCTGACCGTCCTCGTTCGCGCCGTCGCGCTGCTGAAGAAGCGCGGCATCGACCTCGACCTCGCTAACCTCCCGCTGGACGATCCCAAGACCTTCCAGATGCTGGCCCGGGCGGATGCGACCGGGGTGTTTCAGATGGAAAGCTCGGGCATGCGCGACGTGCTGCGCCGGCTCAAGCCCGACCGTTTCGAGGATCTCATCGCCGTCGTCGCGCTCTATCGCCCTGGCCCGATGGACAACATCCCGAGCTACATCAAGCGCAAGCACGGCGAGGAGCAGCCCGACTACCTGCACCCGAAGCTCGAGGGGATCCTCAAGGAGACCCACGGCATCATGATCTACCAGGAGCAGGTGATGCAGATCGCGCGCGAGCTCTCGGGCTACAGCCTGGGCGGCGCCGATCTGCTGCGCCGCGCCATGGGCAAGAAGATCAAGGCCGAGATGGACGCGCAGCAGAAGGCCTTCGTCGACGGTGCGGTCGAGCGTGGCGTGCAGGCGTCCAAAGCCGCCGAGATCTTCGAGCAGGTCGCCAAGTTCGCCGGCTACGGCTTCAACAAGAGCCATGCCGCCGCCTACGCGCTGGTCGCCTATCAGACCGCCTGGATGAAGGCGAACTATCCGGTCGAGTTCATGGCGGCCTCGATGACCTATGTCATGGGCTCGACCGAAAAGCTGAACTCCTTCGCCCAGGAGCTGGCGCGCATCGGCGTCAAGCTGCTGCCGACGGACATCAACAAGTCTGAGCCGACCTTCTCGGTCGAGAGGATCGACGGCGACAAGCTCGCCATCCGCTACGCCCTCGGCGCCATCCGCAATGTAGGCATGCAGGCGATGGAAACCGTGATGGCGGAGCGCGAGAAGAACGGCCGCTTCAAGGATCTCGGCGATTTCGCGCGCCGGGTCGACTCGAAGGCCGTGAACAAGCGCGCGGTCGAGATGCTCGCTGCGGCTGGCGCCTTCGACAGCCTGAACCCCAATCGCGCGCAGACCCATAAGGCTGCCGAGATCATCGTGAAGCACGCCCAGGCCGCCGCCAACGATCGAGACTCGACGCAGGTAAGCCTGTTCGGCGGGGATGCCGGCGGCGCACCGCGCGGCCTGAACCTGCCGATCGAGCCCGATTGGCCGGCGCTGGAAAAGCTTAAGCACGAGTTCGACGCCATCGGCTTCTATCTCTCCGCCCATCCGCTCGACAGCTACGGCCAGAGCCTGCAGCGGATCGACGTCGTTCCTTCCAACGAAGTGCGCTCGCGCGTCGCCGGCGGCTCGGCCCGGCTCAAGCTCGCCGGCATCGTCGTCTCCAAGCAGGAGCGCACATCGGCGAAGGGCAACCGCTTCGCCTTCGTGCAGTTCACCGACCGTACCGGCGTCTTCGAGGGGGCGGTCTTCTCCGAGATTCTGGCCTCGAAGCGGAGCCTATTGGAGGCGGGGAAAGCGCTCCTGGTCGTCGCCGACGCGCGGCCCGACGGCGAGGGCGTGCGCCTGACGGTCAATGACCTGCAGCCCTTGGACGAGGCCGTTGCGCATGCGGCGCAAGGCCTCCGCATCTATCTCCGCGACGAGAAGCCTTTAGGCGCCATCTCCGGCGTCATCGGCCGCGAGAAGAAGGGCAGGGGCAAGATCAAGCTGATGCTCGATGCCGGCCAGAGCGAGATCGAGGTCGCCATCCCCGGCGGCTTCGCCATCGGCCCCCAGACCCGCGCCGCGATCAAGGCGATCCCGGGGATCGTCGAGGTGCGGGATATTTAGCCGCTATTTCACTTTCTCGATCATCGCCATCGCCGCCGCCGGATTGCGCACCTTCGCGCCCGAGATGACGTAGACGAAGGTGTCGCCGCGCTTGGACCAGGTCTTGGCGCGCTTCGACCATTTGTCGAGGTCGGGCTTCTTGTAGCCGGTCTCGACATCGTCCTTCGTGCCCATGAGGCGGGCGTAGACGAAGTCGGCGGTGGGCTCGTCGATCTCCGGGAAGTCTTCGTCGTCGGCGCCGAAGACGATCGCCGCGCCGTATTTGCGCGCGAGGTCGTAGAAGCGCGGCTCCTGGAAGCTCGCGTGCCGCACTTCGAGCGCGTGGCGCAGCGGCCGCCCTTTGAGCTCCTTTGGCAGTAGCTTGAGGAATCCTTCGAAGTCGGCGGGATCGAACTTCTTCGTGCCCATGAACTGCCAGTTGATGGGGCCGAGGCGGTCCTTGAGCTCGTGCAGGCCCTGGTCCGTGAACTTGGCGACGGAGTCCTTGGCGTCAGCCAACACCTTGCGGTTGGTGCAGAAGCGGGACGCCTTCACCGCGAAGACGAAGCCGTCCGGTGTCTCCTCGCGCCACTTCGCCCAGGTCGGCGGCTTGAAGCTCGAATAGTAGGTACCGTTGATCTCGATCGAGGTGAGCTTGCGCGAGGCGTATTCGAGTTCGCGCTTGTGGTTGAGCCCCTCCGGATAGAAGACGCCGCGCCACGGCTCGAAGGTCCAGCCGCCGACGCCGACATAGATCTTTCCCGCCATCTACTGCGCTCCGGAAGCGGCCGGCTGGAACAGCTCGACGACATTGCCCGACGGGTCCTCGCAGAGGATCTGCTGGCCGCCGGGCTCTGGCTTGCGGCCGTCGGGCATCGGTCGCGAGGCGGAGGCGGGTGGACCCGCGACCCACAGTGTCAGGTCGTCCTTGGCGAGGATCGCCATCGCCGGCCCGAATTGCTGGCGGACCGTGAATCCCAGATGACCGGTATAGAAGGCGATGGCGGTGCCGACGTCCCGGACGATGTAGCGCATGGTAGCCATGGCGCCATTCTGGCGCAAAACCAGAGGCTTGTTCAGTGACGTTGCTGTACCCACATGGCGCAGGGCGAATGCCCCCGGAGCCCTTGCCAAAGACAGGCCCTGGGGGTAAAAGCCGCGCCATCTCTCACGCGGGCCTAGGCGCCCGGGCATGCCGCCCGGTCGCTCCGGTGTCTCAAAAGGACGATTGCCCGCGGCGGTACAACCGGAAAAGGACTTTGCAGATCATGGCTCTGCCGACTTTCACCATGCGCCAGCTCCTGGAAGCGGGCGTTCATTTCGGCCACCACACCCGCCGTTGGAACCCGAAGATGCAGCCTTACCTCTTCGGGGTCAGGAACGGCATCCACATCATCGATCTCGAGCAGA
>VGEH01000216.1 GCA_016869375.1 Alphaproteobacteria bacterium
CACCTGGCCCATCGCAGTCTCACTGCTCATCGTTTGCTCCTTCACTCTAGAAGAAGCCACCATTCCCGAAAGTGCGAAAGATTCTGTACGTTATCGCCCACACCGCTCGCCTCACGTACGACCCGCTTGTTCGACCGCGACTATGCGGTGGCGCTGATCGCGCTCAAACCCGGCATCTCCGATCGCGAGATGGCGGCTTCTGTCTGGGGACCGTGGTCGCCGAGCGAGCGCGTCGCGCCGACCTGTCGCTTCCTCGCTGCGAACCGCGACGAGCCTGGCGCCGAGGGCGACCTGATCAAGGGGCTGTGGTCGCTCCGCGAGATCGACGGCGTGCTGGTGATCCGCTGGCGCCTGCAGGCCGGCTTCGAGCGCTTCGCCGCGACGGTCGTGGCGGCATGGAAGGCGAGCGGCGGGGAGGCGGCTATTCACTTCGTCAGCACCGAGCCGGAGCCGGTTCTCTGGTCCGAGGGCGTCGATCCCAAGGACGATCGCTATTTGCCGTACGGCGTCACGCGGGCTTGATCTCCTCGCCGAAGGTGAGGCGGTTGCCGTCGGGATCGCGCACCGACACCTCGCGCATGCCGTAGGAAAAATCCTCAGGCGCGACCTCGATCGGACAGTCGCGCGATGTCAGCTCGTCATGCAGCGCATCGATGCCGGCGACGAAGACGTAGATGGACGAGGTTCCGAGCCCACTGGGATCCCGGCTCTTCGGCATGAGATGCAGGGACACCACTGCGCGTTCGATGATCGCGTAGGACGGTGGGTCGCCCATCTGGAAATGAATCTTGAAGCCGAGTTTTTCGACATAGAAACGCAAGCTCGGCGAGACGTCGGAGACGGTGAAGACCGCGGAGAAGGCGGTGAGGACGGGCGCGGTCATGGCGGAGCTTAGCGGAATCGGCGATCACGGCGCGGATCACATACCCGCGGTCTTCCGCGGGTTGGAGCGATCCGCGTGATCGCCGGCACCGTGGTCACAAAAACGCCAGCTGATCTCCAGCGCGCGCCGGCTTCGCAAACCTCGTGCAGTCCAGCGGGATCAAATCGCGGTCGAGTCCCAGGCGTTTCACGGCCAGGCGGAAGCGGTGGGTCAGCGCCTCCGCATAGGCGCCCTCGCCGCGCATGCGGCCGCCGAAATTCGGGTCGTTGAGATTGCCCTGGCGCATCTCGCGCACCAGCGAGAGCACGTGCTTGGCCTTGAGCGGCGCGTGGGCCTCAAGCCATTCGCGCATCAGGTCCTTGATCTCGTAGGGGAGCCTCAGGACCGTGTGCGCCGCCCACACCGCGCCGGCCCCGGCCGCGGCCTCGAGGATCTTCTCCATCTCCATGTCGTTGAGCGCCGGGATCATCGGCGCCGCCATCACCCCGGCCTGGACGCCGGCCCCGGCCAGCATCCGGATCGCCTCGATCCGCTTCGCAGGCGTGGAGGCCCGGGGTTCCATCTTGCGGGCGAGGTCGCGGTCGAGGGTCGTGACCGAAAGGCCGACCCGGCACAGGTTCTCCTTCCCCATCGGCCCCAGGATGTCGAGGTCGCGGGTCACCAGGTGGTTCTTGGTGATGATGGTGAAGGGGTGGTTGTACTCGCGCAGCACCTCCAGGACGCCGCGGGTGATCCGGTGCTCGCGCTCGAGCGGCTGGTAGGGGTCGGTGTTGGTGCCCATGGCGATGGGTGCGACGTCGTAGCCCTTCCGCCTCAGCTCCTGGTCGAGGAGGCGCGGCGCCTCTGGCTTGATGAAGATCTTGGTCTCGAAATCCAGTCCGGAGGAAAGTCCGAAGTAGGCATGGGTCGGGCGCGCGAAGCAGTAGACGCAGCCATGCTCGCACCCCCTATAGGCGTTGATCGATCTATCGAAGCCGACATCCGGGGAGTCGTTGCGCGCGATGATCGTCCGCGTCGCATCGACCCGGACCTGGGTCTGTGGAGGCGGAGTCTCGTCCTCCTCGGGCCGCTCCCAGCCATCGTCGATCTTCTGGCGGCTGGCGGGCTCGTAGCGGCCCACCGGGTTGGAGACAGCGCCGCGGCCCTTCAGCGGCTTGTCGGGAATAATAGGGTCGGACATGGCGAAAGTGTACGTCCGATCTCGAACATATCAAGAACAAAAAACGGAGCATGCCGCGGAAAGTGCCTGGTTGCATCAACGATATATCGATCCAGTACATCAACTGAATACCACATAAGCTTGTTCGATCACGGTATTCGACCACCCTGGCAGGCATACCCGGGACGATTCGCGGGCGCGGACCGACGCCGGTAGGCCGCCGGCCCTGGGGATTCGGGTCGAAATCGGCCCGATCTGCCCCGACGCGCTCGAAACCGGGCTGCAACCCGCCGTGAAGATAAATCGTCCCGATATCGGAACGGTGGAAAACTCGGAGAACTGGGCCTTATCTTGTGGTAGTAGGGTATGCTGCTCCCGGATCTCGCGTATCGACCCGAGAGCGGTATGACTTTATCCACATTCCGCAAATGCGAAGGCCGGATTGCACGCAACTACAGTCAGGGAGCGACATCGTTCTCATGATGCCGGCGGCCTGAATTTGCCATCGTGAATACGATAACCAACATCTCGTGGCTCGGTGCGTTATATCGACGACGATTCACATTTAGTTTCAACGAGGTAAGTTAGAATCGAAAACCCAATATACAGGGGGGTTGAAATCAGCCCCGCTGCGCCGCCGAGACCTTCGCCGTCCGGGCGCTCGGGGTCAGATGCTCCTGCAAACGGGGCATCAGCTCGACGAAATTGCACGGCTTCCAGCGGTAGTCCAGCTGATGGACGAGGATCTCGTCCCAGGCATCGCGGCAGGCGCCCGGCGAGCCTGGCAGCGCGAAGAGATAGGTGCCGCCCGCGACCCCGGCCGTGGCGCGCGACTGGATGGTCGAGGAGCCGATCTTCTGGAAGGAGAGGAAGCGGAAGAGTTCGCCGAAGCCGGGGATCGCCTTCTCGAGCACGGACTCGAAGGCCTCCGGCGTGACGTCGCGGCCGGTGACGCCGGTGCCGCCGGTCGAGAGCACGACATCGACCTCCGGATCGGCGATCCAGGCCTTGAGCCTGGCGACGATCGCGTCCTTGTCGTCGCGGACGATGTCCCGCAGCCGCACCTTGTGTCCGGCCTTCTCGATACGCTCGACCAGCGTGTTCCCGGACTTGTCCTCGGCCAGGCTGCGCGTGTCGGAGATGGTCAGGACAGCGATGTTGACGGCAAGGAAGGGCCGGGTGGGGTCGAGGGCCATAGGGGGAGCTCCATGTGAGAGCGAAGAACGAGGCCCCTCCCTAGCCCTCCCCCGCCTCCGGCGGGAGGGGGGATCCGAGGCGGCAGCCCATCGTACCCCTCTCCCGCGCGGCGGGGGAGGTCAGGGAGGGGGCTTCTTTAGAGGGACGGCGACGACCGACGGGGAGCTAAGGGCTCAGCTCTTGTCGCCAGGATTGTAGACCGGCCAGTCCCCCGCGGCGACGGCATCCAAAGTCGGGGTCGGCTGGCCCATGCGGAGCTGGTAGATCCAGTAATTCGCCACCACGCGCTGCACATAGGCGCGGGTCTCGCCATAGGGGATTGCCTCGGCGAAGAGCAGCGGGTCGTCTTTGTAGTCGCCCTTGCGCCGCCATTTGAGCGCGACCGTCGGGCCGGCATTGTAGGCGGCGACCGCGAGCAGCAGGTTGCCCTGGATCTGGTCGTGCTCGAGAAGGTGCTGGACGTAGCGCTGGCCAAGCGTGAGGTTGCGCTCGGGCTCCATCAGCTGCTGCTTGACGTCGTTGCGCTTGACCTCGCCCTCGCCGACGAAGACGGCGGTCCTCGGCATGATCTGCATCAGGCCTTTCGCGCCCGCGCCCGAGGAAGCCTTCACGTGGAAACCCGATTCCTGGCGCGTGATGGCGAAGAGCAGCGCCGGGTCGACCGAGAAGCCGCCCTCCGGCTTCCAGCCCGGGATCGGGTAGAGCGCGCCGTCGTAGCGCTGGTTCTCCTGCGCGAGCTTGCCGGCGAGGCGCATCGACAGCGCCGGCATGTTGGCGCGCGAGGCGAGCGCGAGGAAAGCCGGCGCGAGATCGGGATTCACCTGCGGCGCGAGCTTGCGGAGCTCGGCTTCGGCACGGACCGTCTCGCCGACCTGGATGAGCGCGAGCGCCCTCCAGCCGCCGGGCATCGACTCGATCTGGCCGATGTCCTCGTTGGAAAGCTGCGGCTCGGCCCAGTTGAACGGCGTGTCGACGCCGAGCGCTCGACGCGCGAGCAGCCCGTAGAACGAGGTCCGCTGGAGCGCGGCGCGAACCAGGAGACGCGAGACCTTGGTGTGCTGTCCTGCGACCAGATGCGAACGCGCGGCCCAGAAGGCGGAAGCCGAGACCTGGTTCGGCGAGAGGCCCTTGAGCTCGAGCATCGCCTCGAAATGCCTGGCGGCGTCGGTCGGCCGGTTGAGGCGGAAGGCGGCAAGCCCGGCGATCCAGGGGGCCAGCGGCTGCCAGCCCTCGGCCTCGCGCGTCGCTTCCGAAGCGAGTCGGAGGGCGGGCACGTCGTTGCCGATGAAGAAATGGCCCTGCGCGACCTCGGCTTTGAGGATCGCGACCTCGACCTTATCCAGGATCTTTTTGGCGATGACCTGGTTCAGCACGCGCTCGGCGCCGTCCGGATCGGCCTTCTTCAGATGCGCGCGAAGGCCGGAGGCGGCGTGGATGATGTCGCGGATCTCGTCCGAGTCGCGCTGCTTCTGCGAGGCATAGGCCGAGTCGGATCCGCTCGACTCCTCGCCATAGCCGCCGAGGAATCCCACCTGCGGGCGCTCGGGCGCCGCCGCTCCGGGGGGCTTGCGGTCGATCGCCAGGCGATAGAGGCGGACCGCCTCGGGATGGTCGCCGTAAAGCTTCAGCCAGCTCGCGAGCTCGTCGTAGCGCGAGCGGTATTTTGCGTGGGTGTAGCGCTGCGCCAGGACGGCGCCGAGAAGGCGCTTGTCCTTGAGCTGGCGGATTTCCTTGTCGGCCGGGCCCCAGGCGGCATCGCTCTGGAGGCGGAAGATCTCGGCGTAGCGATCGGCCTGATCGGCTTCGAGCACCAGCGGCAGGGTCTGGTTCGGATCGAACCTGGAGGTGTCGATCGCGCCGCGCGGCAGGGAGGCCTGCTCGGTTGCGGATTTGAGAGCCTCGACCTTCGCCGGGTCGAGACGCGGGGCCTCGGATGCCATCGCCGAGCCGCCGGCCAGAGCCAGAACGGCGGCAACGAGAGCCGCGGCGCGCGCCCGTCGCCGGACGCGGGTAGATCGCTCCTCCCTCATGGGTCGACTCACCTAGCGGATGGAAGAGTTCGAGGCAAGCCTAGGATTGACACCGAAAACTCACCAGCGTTCCCAGGATACCGCGGTATTTTTGAAATAATGTTTGAAGTCAGCTTGTTATAGCGCGTTGCTCAGCTTCAGTTTCAATGCGAGAAAATCTCGCCAGGCCTCTCGCTTTTGTCCGGGTGACCTCAACAAATACGCGGGATGATATGTCGCGAGTGCTGGAATAACAGGCAAGGACTCGTCAATCTTATACTCGAACCAGCGGCCACGAAGGCGCATGATGCCTTCCGTTTGATTAAGCATCGTCTTGGCCGAGGTGCCGCCGAGAAGAACCAGGACGGCCGGGTTCACCAGTTCGACGTGCCTCAGGACGAAGGGCAGGCATTGCTGGATTTCCTGGGGAGTCGGCTGCCGGTTCCCCGGCGGCCGCCAGAAGAGAATATTGGTGATATAGGCGGAACCGCGGTCGTATCCGATTGCCGCGAGCATCCGGTCCAGCAGCTTGCCGGACAGCCCGACGAAGGGCTTCCCTTGCCGGTCTTCGTCCGCTCCCGGCGCTTCGCCGACCAGCATCAGCCGCGCCTGGGGATTGCCGTCGGCGAAGACGGTATTCGTCGCCGTCTTCTTCAGCCCGCAGCCCTCATAGAGCCGGACCGCCTGCTCGAGCTCGGCCACCGTCTTGCAGTCCGCCGCCAGCGCCTTCGCGTCCTGGGCGACCAGCGCCGGCGGCGCCGCGCGCTGCGCTGCCGACGGAGCGCGCATCGCGGCCGGCGGAGGGGAGGGCGCTTCGGC
>VGEH01000217.1 GCA_016869375.1 Alphaproteobacteria bacterium
CCGAGAGCACGCTCGCTCCGACGCGGCTCAAGAAGCGCTCTCCGGCCAGGGTGACGACCGGCACGCCCATCCACAGCGCCTCGAAGGTCGTGGTCGATCCGTTGAACGGGAAAGGATCGAGGGCGATGTCGACCGAATTAAGCAAAGCCAGCTGATCGCGTCGGCCGCGCTCGCCCGCGACGAATTCGAGCCGGCCGGGATCGACACCGTGCGAGGCGAAGGCTCGCTCGACGCGGCAACGCAGCCCTGCCGATGCATAGCGATTGAGATACTTGAGCAGGAGTCGCGAGTCGGGCACCGCCGACAGGACCTCTGCCCACAGCGCGATGACCTCGGGTGTATGCTTGGAGGTGTTGTTGCAGGAGCCGAAGGTGATGTGCCCTGCCTCCAGCGCCGGTAGCGGACCCGGCTCCGGAGCATCCCCCGGAGGCTCATGCAGATAGAAGCACGGGAGCCTGACCAAAGCTTCGGTGAAGCACTCGGTCGTCGCCTCTGGATGCAGCACGCGGTCGGTGATCCAGGCATCCATGACCGAGAGACCCGATGTCGCGAGATCATGGAAGCTCACCTGGATTGGCGCCGGTCGATAGGCGGCGACGCCCAGCCGGTTGTGGCCGGTATGCCCGGCAAGCACGACCAGCATGTCGAGCCGGTCCGCCAGCATCTGACGAGCAACGTCCGCGTCAGGCCAGCCGAGGACATCGCGCCAGGCATCGGCCGCCTCACGAAAACGGTCGGTCACGGGATCGACGGCGCGCGGGCTCGCATAGAGGACGTTCTCGATGCGGGAGCGGTCGCGGTTCTCGAGAATGCCGATCACATTCCGGCCGACCGGGTGCTCGCGGAAGTCGGCGGAGATCCAGCCGATCCTCAATCGGCGGTGGGGATCGGGATCGGCGATCCTTGGCGCCGCCGGCGGATAGAGCGGCTTCGCATAGCTCGCCTCCCAGCGCTTGAACTCGGCGAAAAAAGCCTCGTTCGAGACGCGACCGTCATAGGACAGGCAGAACAGCAGATTGGAGTGAAGCCAGGGCAGCGGTTTCAGCGCGAGCGCGCGACGGAAGCCCTCGATTGCGGCCACGAGGTCACCTTCCGCCTGGTCGAGGCTCGCGAGGTTGCTGTGCGCTTCGGCAAGATCGGGTTTCAGCGTCAGACCTTTGCGATAGGCGATCCGCGCCTCGTCGAGCTCGCCCAGCATCTGCAGCGCATTGGCGCGATTGGCATGAGCATCGGCATAGTCGAGCCGGAGCGCCAAGGCGCGATCGAAGCAGCCGACGGCCTGGCGCCATTCCGCAAGCTCGAACAGGACGCCGCCGCAATTGGCGTGCGCCTCGACGAAGTCGCGGCGGACAGCCAGCGCTCGCAGGAGCAGGCGTAGAGCGGCAATGGGTTGGCCCGTCCGTACCAGCGCAAGGGCGAAGTGGTTGAGCGCCTCAGCGAAGCCAGGGTCGATGGCCAGCGCGCTGACGAAGAACGGAATGGATCGCGGAAACGCCCCGCCATTCATGAGAGCGAGGCCCGCAAGGTTGCGCGCATCCGTATTGAAGGGATCGGCCGCGAGAGCCTTCTGATAGAGGCCGAAGGCAGCATCGAGCTGCCCTTGCCCATGGGCGGCCATGCCCTCGGCGAGCCGTGCGGCCCCCAGCTGGCGGCCGTGCTGATCGCTGACTGTCGCGCTCCGGTTCACCTCTTCGGATTATACCGCGGCGGGCGGGCGAACAACCGGGACGAAGGGGAATCCTACTCCTTCGTCAGCGCCGGGACGAAGGTCCGGACAGGTGTCACACCGCTCCAGACATCGCTCGGGCTCGAAACCTTGCGGCCTTCGATACGAGTCGTGTCGCCGGGCGGCAGGCCGAGCATGCCGACGGTCACCGTACCTTCGAAATAGTCCTTGTCGTTGCCCGCGAAGTTACCCGGGCGCCATATCGGCACGATGTCCCAGTAGAGTTGGTAGCCGCGATCAAGCAGATGAGAGATCAGCGCCGACGACTTGTCGCGGCGGTAGTTGGCAACATGCACGATCGGCGCGCAGGTCGCGAGCGTCGCCTCGGCGCCGCGCAGCACCTCGATCTCCATCCCTTCGGCATCTATCGCCAAGAGTCGGCAATGGCGAAGCTCGAAAGAGTCGACCGTATTGATCGGGACCGCGTCGCCCCCCTCCCAAGCCTGATCCTTGAGGCCGAGAGCGGCGTAGTTGTTATCGACCGTCGGGCTCAGGATCGGCACGGTGATGCTGCCGGGCTCCTCGCCCGCAGCGATCAGCGGCGCGTAGACGTTGACGATATTGTTGAGCGCGAGGTTGGCGTTGAGTATCTGGTGGGAGAGGCGTTGTGCCTCCATCGCGATCACCGCTCCGCCTCTGCCGACGGCCCGCGACAAGGTCAAGGTTGTCGTGCCGATATAGGCGCCGACCTCGACCGCGATGTCGCCCGTCTGCAGGATCTGGCGGAAGAGTTCTTGCCGGTCGCCGCAGTACTCGCCATAGAGTTCGACCGCGCGGCCGATGAACTGATCGAAGCGATTGTAGAGAAGGACGCCATCGCGAACCCTGACCAGACGGGCATACCCGTCGGGGTGGATCGTCGCCAAGTCGATAGCAGGTCCGATATTCGCCCCTGACGCCATCACGTGCTCCCCTTCTAGGGCACCCGGTCTGATCGCTTTCAAGGCACCCGGTTCCGCCACCTCAGGATTGGCGGTGGGCCTCTATAACAGATTGATTTCGTGAAGCCAAACACCAGTCGCGCCAAAGGCGACGGTAGACCTCTACCAGCGCTCTGGCATGCCCTTCGGCATCGCAGAGCGGCGATGCCAGCAGCTTCCCGCGCAGCTCTTGGCGCAGGCGAGCGCGAAAGACGAGGTCGCCGGCGAGCGTCGCTGCTCGGTCCACATAGGCGGCCGAATCGACCGCAACCATCGCGCCGAGATCGAGGTGCCTGAGGAAGCTCGCGCTCATCCGGCCAAGGAAGCGGCTCCCCTCCAGGGTCACCACCGGAACGCCCATCCAGAGTGCCTCAAAGGTCGTGGTACAGCCGTTGAGAGGGAACGGATCGAGTGCGACATCGACCTCGTTCAGCAGCGCCAGCTGTGCCATCCGAGGCAGCCGTCCGGCGCGAAGCTCTATCCGATCCGGAGCGATTCCGTGGACGTCGAAACGCTCGCGGAAGAGGCAGCAGACCTCGGGGCTCGAAAAGCGGTTCAGGTACTTCATCAGCAGGCGCGAACCCGGCACCGCATGCAGCACCCGGGCCCAGAGAGCGACGACCGATGGCGTGATCTTCGCCGGATTGTTGAAAGATCCGAATGTGACCCGGCCATTGCCTGCGGAGGGCGGTCGAATCAGCGGCGGCGACGTGGCGGGCGGCGCGTGATTGAAAAGACAGGGCAAGCGCACCAGCGATTCGGCAAATCGCTCTCCCGTCGCCTCACGAGGATGAAATTCGCCATCGGTCAGCCAAGCATCGACGGCCGTCATCCCTGTTGTCGTCAGATCGTACAGGGAAACCTGCACCGACGCGGGCTTGAGCGCTGCGACTCTCGGACGGTTGTCGGCCGTGTGCGGCGCCACCAGCACGAGCACATCGATCGCGTCCGCCCTGATGCTCGCCGCGATCTGGCGTTCATCCTCGCCGCCAACCCAGCGCCAGCGGTCGGCGATCCGCCGAAAGCGTTCGGTCATCGCATCGCCGCTTCGCGGCAGCGCATAGAGCGTCAGCTCGACCGCGCTGCGATCATGACGCTCCAGCGAGGCGATCAGGTTGTACGCGACAGGATGGTCTCGGAAGTCGGCCGAGAGATAGCCGACGCGTAACCGGCGATCCGGGTCGCGATCGTTCTCGTGCGGCAAGGCTTCGGCATAGAGCGGTCGGGCGTGACGCTCCTCCCACTCGCGAAGTCCGCGATAGAGAGATTCGTCATCGACGCCGTCGGCGTAGTTCAGGGTGAACAGCAGGTTCGAGTGGATCGCCGACTGTCCGGGTTCGGCTGCGAGGCCGCGGCGAAATCCAGTGACGGCCGAGCCGGCGTCGCCGAATGCCTGATGCAGAACCGCGAGGTTCGACCATGCGCTCGCCTGCGCCGGCTCGAGCGCGAGCGCGCACTGCAGCGATCGACGTGCGACTGAGATGCGCCCCTCAGCCAGCAGCGACGGGCCGGCATTGTTGAGAGCATCGGTATAGGCTGGCCGCAGTGCGAGAGAACGATCATAGGCGGCGACCGCCCGATCATGTCGTCCCCGCGCCGCCTCGGCGTTGCCGAGGTTATAGAACCCCTCCGTGAACGCCGGGCGCAGGGTCATGGCGCGATGCAGCGCCGAGACCGAAGCAAGCACCTCGCCACCGCCCTTAAGCGCTCCTGCGATTGCCACATGCAGGTCCGGATCGTCCGTGCGGTCGCTCGCGGCGGCCGTTTCGGCGAGAGCTTCGTCGGTCCGTCCTTGCTGGGCCGCGAGCAGCCCCAGCATGCGCCGCGCGTCCGGCTGGCCAGGGTCGACCGCCAGAACCTGACGGTATCCCGCCTCGGCGTCGGCCAGCCGTCCCGCCCGATGAGCGGCGACTGCCTCAGCGAAGGCCGTCGCCGTGCCGCTCATGTCACCGGGGCGCGCGCAAGGAGAAAGTCGATGAAGCGATCCATGCCATCGCGAGCCCGCCATATCTCGCCGGCAGCCGTGGCGCCGGCGGCGAAGCGCGGATAGTCGTCGACGATCGCCAGGACTGCGCCGGCGAAACTGGCGGGATCATGGCCCTTCGCCACCACCCCGGTGTCAAGGTGAGGCGCCAGCTGATCGGCCATCATGGTTTCGGGCGGCACGATCACCGGCTTGCCGAGATACATTGCCTCCTCGAACACCGCCGACGTCCCCTTTCGGTAGACGAGCGACTGGTAGGGCAAGAGGATCGCATCCGCATCCTCGATCAGCTGATAGTAGCCGTCCTCGTCGACGAAGCCGGTCACGGTCTTCGTATCGTAGCGCGCGCGCGCGAACTTCTGGAACTCGGCGATGCGTTCGTTGTCCGCCTGCCAGCCATTGAGCTGGACCGCGAACTCGACATCGCTGCGCACAGCGCTTGCGGCGCGGATGATGTCGGCCAGCAGATGAAAGCCTTTCCGCAGAGTCGCTTCGCCGCAGAAGAGGATGCGGTGCTTGGGCCGCGGCGGACGCTTGACCGGCACGCGATCGCGAAGCCACCCCGAAGCCGGATTCGGGTAGGGCATGACCTCGACCGGCAGCTCCGCCAGCATCCCATACTCTCGCGCTTGAAGCTCGGTAAGCGTCATCAAGGCGATCTGCTCGCGGTGAGCACGCAGCTGGTTGAACGCGTGGCGATAAAGGGTCGCATCCAGCGAGAGCGTGCCGCTCTCGGCCAGGCCGGAGACATGAGGCAGCACGAGCGCAAGCTTCGAGGATTGCGGAAGCCCGTTCGCCGTCAGCCAGCGCGCCACGCCGAGCAGCATCCTGTTGGTTGCGGTGTGAATGACGACCAGCGCGCCGGAGAGATCGGCCGCCTGCGACAGCATGAGAAGATCGTTGTAGGCGCGTTCATTGAGGCTGAAATAGTCATCGAAATCGGCGATGTACTTGTCCTGAGAGCTGCGGACATAGGGGTGGAAGTCGAAATGAGGCTCGGCGCCGAGTCTCTCGGCGAGGCTTGGCGTGACCCCCTTGTGGACGAAAAGGCGGTACGGGACATCCAGACGCCGCAGCTCCGCGACCAAGCCGAGGTCGAGGTTGTAGTGATGGCCGATCGCCGATTGCAGGCCCGGATCGATGAGAACGACGCGCATCGGCCGAGACGCTACGCCGCCGCCGCGGCGCTTTCGAGGAAATCCTCGATGGCCGCAACCGAGGCTGTGCTGTCGAAGAGGCTGCGTGAGGCCTCGACTATCTGCTCTGAAAGTCTTTGGGGCTGTCCCAGATAACTCGGTTATGGAGTTATCATGGGACGGATACGACGGAGCCGATTGGGGGTCTCGAAGCAGGATCGCCTGATCGAACATTTCGTAGCAGG
>VGEH01000218.1 GCA_016869375.1 Alphaproteobacteria bacterium
CGCGCAAGCCGCGGCGTGCCAGCTTGCGCAAGAACCCGACCCAGAAGGTCTCGGCTTCCGAAGCGCCGATCTCCAGGCCCAGCACCTCGCGCCGGCCGTCGGCGTTCACGCCCACCGCGACGATCGCAGCGACCGAGACGATGCGCCCGTTCTGCCGGACCTTGAGATACGTCGCATCGACCCACAGATAGAGCCAGTCGCCCTCGATGGGCCGATCGAGGAAGGCTTTGACCTTGGCGTCGATCTCCTCGCACAGGCGCGAGACCTGGCTCTTCGAGATCCCGCTCATGCCCATGGCCTTGACCAGATCGTCGACCGTGGCGCCGCCGTTCAGGACGGTCGAGGAGGGCGTCGCGCGCCTCGTCGGCCACAACGGTCCCAAGCCGCTGGTGCTCGCCGACACCGCCGACAATCCCGGCATCGGCGCCGCGGGCGATTCGACGTTCCTCCTGAGGCGCCTCATCGAGCGCAAGGTCGGCGGGGTCGCGATCGCGCCGTTCTGGGACACCCATGCCACGCTCGCGGCCTTCGAGGCCGGCGTCGGCGCGCGGCTCAAGCTGCGCATCGGCGGCAAGCTGGGACCGGCCTCGGGCGATCCGGTCGACGCGCTGGTCACCGTGAAGGGCCTGGCGCGCGACGCCTACCAGCCCTTCGGCAAGGCGATGACGCCGATGGGCAACATGGCCTGGCTGCGCATCGGCGAGCGCGACGAGGATGCGATCGACATCGTCGTCAACGACTACCGTACCCAGGCCTTCTCGCCGCCCTGCTTCACCGCCGTCGGCATCGACATCGCGAAGTGCCGCGGCCTGATCGTGAAGTCGACGCAGCATTTCCGTGCCGCCTTCATGCCGGTGGCGGATGAGATCCTCTACGTCTCGGCGCCGGGCAGCGGTTCGATGGACATGCGGGCGCTGCCCTTCGCCCGGGTGACGCGCGCCGTGTGGCCGCGCGTCGCCGATCCGCACGCCAGGGCGTGAGCGGGCGCAAGGTCCTCCGCCGCCCCCCATCCCAGCCTTCCCCCCGGACGCGAAGCGTTCGCGGGGGAAGGCTGGGATGGGGGGCGGTGTGACGCCTCAGTCGCGGAGGATCTCGCAGCACTCCGCGCACATCGTGCCGGAATGGATGGCGCGATGCTCGCGCACCAGGGCCGCGATGTAGCTGCGCTTGGGCGAGGCGAGTTCCTCGACGATGCGGCCATGCGAGTCCATGACCCGCCCGATCATCTGGCCCTTGCGCACCACGGTGCCGACCTCGACCGCCGGCAGGAAGAAGCCGCCGCGCCGGTTGTAGAGCAGGTCGCAGGTGCCAACGGCCAATATGCGCCTCGCCGGGCGCGCGCGGCCCGGGGTGATGCCGAGCGCGCGCGCGACGCCGGCGATCGCGTCGCGGTTGAGGTCGACGACGCGGTCGGTGAGCTCGGCGCCGCTGCCGTTCTCGACGATGATCGCCGGCTTCCCGCGCTTCGTGACCGCGGTGTACATGGCGCCAGCGAGCCAGGAATCGGTCGAGCGCCAGATTGCGTCGACGCCGGTCGCGCGTGCGAGCTCGGCGGCACGCTTGGACGCCGGCGAGCCGTCCTCCCAGTAGATGGCGTAGAACGGCACCTCGGTGTCGAGTCCGCCGGAATGCATGTCCATCACCGCGTCGGCCACCGACATCGCGGTGTCGATCAGCGTCGCCGCGGCCTGGCGCGAATGCGCGGTGCGCGACGGCTTCTCGAACAGCCGGTTCATGTTCTCGCCGTCATAGGGCGTGTTGCGCGCGAGCAGGCGGAAGGCGGTCGGATTGGCCGCCATCACGCCGACGATGGCGCCCTTCATCCGCTTGGGATCGAGGTCCTTGAACAGCCGCAGCAGGCCGAGTGCGCCGCCGCACTCCGCGCCGTGGATCGCGGACTGCACCCACAGCACCGGTCCGGGCCGGGCGCCGCACAGGATGTTGACCGGCGTGGTGATCGGCGCATCGGGATATTCGCCGAGCGTGAGCGTCCCCGTCGTCCAGGCGCCGGGCCTGGCGCGCGCGGTCCCGACCTTGAAGGAGAGCGCTTTCGCCATCTCACACCTCGCGCGGATCGAGGCCGATATGGATCAGCGTCTCGCCGCTGCCGATCATCGGGCCGGGATGGATGGCGAGCACGATGCCGCCTTTGGGTGCGAGCGCCTCGCCGTTCGGTCGGCCGTGGAGATCGTAGTACTGGCCGAGCACGCTGCCCGGCTCGATGCGGTCGCCGCAGCGCACGCTGCGCTGGAACAGCCCGCCCTTGGTCGCGTGCACCCAGGCGAAGTTGGAGAAATAGTTGAGCTTGCCGTGGTCGACCACCGCACCCTTCACCATGCCGAGCGCGCGCAGGATGTTTTCCAGGCGATCGGCGCCGTCGCGCATCGCTTCTTGCGTGAAGGCCGGGCCCTTGCCGCCGCACTCCACGATCATCGCCGGGATACCATCCTTCGCCGCGGTCATCAGCGCGGAGCCGCCGAGGATCGTCGGCGGCGCCGGGAGCGTGCTGCGATAGCCGAAGGCGCGGGCCATCTTCTCCGACTCCTTGCCGGTCTTGCCGCCGACATCGGCATAGAGCGCCCAGGCGACGTCCTCGGTCATCGCGGTGTGGAAGTCGACGAGGTGGGTCGCGTGGCGCTTGAGCGGCTTGTAGATCGCGTAAGCCATCTGCTGCGTCAGGGTGCCGGTCGCGTCGCCGGGGAAGTTGCGGTTGAGGTCGCCGCCGGCGAAGCCTTCGAACGGGCTCATGCGCTGGCCTTTCTGGAAGGCGGTGATGTTGAGCGCCGGCAGGGCCACGACGGTACCGGTCAGCGCGGCCGGTCTCAATCGCGACAGCATTTCGTGGATGATGAAGGTGCCGCAGTACTCGTTGCCGTGGACGCAGCCATGCAGCCACAGCACCGGGCCCGGCTTGCTGCCGCGCACGATCACGACCGGGATCTCCATCGGGCTGCCGTCGGGGAGCGTGCCGATGCGCAGGCTCCCCTTCTTGCGTCCCGCCGCCTTCGAGATTGCGGTTCCTACGACGATCTCCTTCATGGCCATGGCATTCACTCCGTGGCGGCGGTCTCGAGCCGCGGCTCGAGACCGATATGGACGAGGATGTCGCCCTGCGGCAGCAGGGGACCCGGGTTGATGGCGAGCACGACCCCGGTCGCCGGCGCGCGCTCGTCGGCGACCTTCTCGCCGTGGGTGTCGAAGAAGGTGCCGATGACACCACCCTTTTTGACCGGCTGGCCGCAGCACACCGCGGGCTTGAACAGGCCGCCATGCGCCGACTTGCACCAGGCGAAGCTGCTGACCAGCGTGAGCCTGCCGTGGTCGACGACCTTCTCGGCCAGCACGCCCACCTGGCGCGCGACGTTGCGCAGGCGATCGGCGCCCTCGCGCACGGTCTCCGGTGTGAAGGCAGGGCCGATGCCGCCCGCCTCGATGATCAGCGCCGGGATTCCGGCGGCACCCGCCGCCATCATCGCGCTGCCCGCCAGCATGTCGGTCGGCGTCGGCAGGCAGGGCGAGTAGCCGAAGGCGCGCGCCATCGCGAGCCCGTGTTCGCGCACCTTGCCGGCATGGCCCGCGACCAGCGACCAATGCGTGTCGGCGGTCAGCGCGGTGTGGAAGTCTACGAGATGGGTCGCATGGCGCTTGAGATGCGTCCACACGACATGGCCGATCTGGTCGGTGAGCCCGCCATCGGCCTTGCCCGGGAAGCAGCGGTTGAGGTCGCCCACGTTGTAGCCCTCGAACGGGCTCATGCGCTGATTGCGCTGCGAGGCGGTGAGGTTGAGGAAGGGCAGGGCGACGACGGTGCCGCGCAGCGCCTGGGGATCGAGGCCGCGCAGGAACGCCTGGATGATGTAGGCGCCGCAATACTCGTTGCCGTGCACGCAGCCGTGCAGCCACAGCACCGGCCCGTCGGCCGGCCCCTGGACGATGGTCACCGGGATCTGCATCGGCTGCCCGTCGGGCAGGTCCGCCACCTTGAGCATGCCGTCGACGCGGACACCCGCCCGCGAGACGGCGCTGCCGATTTCGATCGTCGCCATCTTCTCCCCCTTCGCGCCTAGAGGCGCATGACCTTGCGCAAGCCGACCAGACGCTCGATCGCCAGACCGAGCACGATGATCATCGCCATCTGCACCGTGGTGATCGCGGCCACGACGGGCGAGCTGTCCCACAGCATGTAGGTGAAGATCTCGATCGGCAGGGTCGTCTTTCCCGGGCTCGACAGGAAGAGCGAGATGTAGACGTCACCGAAGGAGACGATGAAGGCGAACAGCATCGACGAGACGAGGCCCGGCGCCACCAGCGGGATCGTGATCTCCCAGAGGATGCGCAGCCGCGAGGCTCCCAGCGTCCAGGCCGCGAGCTCGAGCTGATGGTCGACGCCTTCGAGGCTCGCGATGATGCCGGCGATGGTGAAGGGCAGGCAGATCATGACGTGGCCGATCAGCAGCACGCCGGCCTCGGGCAGCGAGATCTGGGTGATCAGGAGCAGCAGCGACAGGCTGATCAGGATGTGCGGGATCATCATCGGCATCAGCGCCAGCGCCTGGCCGAGCGCGCGCCGGCGGCCGAGGAAGCGGACGATGCCATAGGCGGTGACAAGGCCGATCGCCGTGGCGGCGAGGGCCGCGACCAGGCCGAGCTGCAGGCTGAACTTGAAGGCGCTGACGAAGCCGTCGCTGGCGGCGAACTCGCGATACCAGCGCAGCGACAGGCCGCTGCGGGGCAGTGCATTCGCCTGATCCGGATTGAACGACGCCGCGACGACGATCACGATCGGCGCCAGCAGGAAGAGGTAGATCAGCGTCACCGCGAGCCCGGCGCCGAAGCGCTGCAGCGGCCCGAGCTCGAGACGCGGCGGCGCGGGCAGGCCGCTCGCGAGGCGCGTGCCGGCCGGCGTCTCAGCCACGGCGCCCGCTCCGGAACTTGGCGAGGATCACGAGGAATTGGCAGAGCACCAGCAGCGACGCGGCGGCCGAGGCGAAGGGCCAGTTCAGCGTCGAGCTCACCAGCTCGTAGATGAGCTGCCCCAGCACCTTGGCGTCGCGCGGCCCCATCAGCGCCGGGGTCACGACGGCGCCCGCTGTCAGCGTGAAGACGAGCGCGCAACCCATGACGATGCCCGCGCGGCTCAGCGGCAGCGTGACCTCGAGAAAGACCGTCCACGGCCGCGCGCCGAGCGTGCTCGCCGCGCGCTCGACATTGCGGTCCATGCTGGCGAGGGCCGAGAAGATCGGGAATACCATGTAGGGCACGAGGATGTGGACGAGGGCGACGACGACGGCGAGCTGCGTGTTCATGAGCTGCACCGGGGCGGCGACCAGGCCGAGCGCCTTGAGTGTCATGTTGATCAGCCCCTCGCTGCCCATGAGCACGATCCAGCCATAGGTGCGCACGATCACGCCGCTCATCAGCGGCGCGATGACGAGGAACATCAGCACGCCGCGCCAGGCCGAGCGCGTGCGCGCCAGGAACAGGGCGAGCGGGTAGCCGATCAGGAGGCTGAACAGCGTCACCAGCGCCGCGATCTTCAGCGTGCGCCCGAGCACGGCGAGATAGAAGCCGTCGAGCAGCAGGCGGCGGTAGTTCTCGAGCGTCGGGATCGGCAGGAAAAGTTCGTTGGGGTGGTACTTCGCCACGCTCAGCGCGAGGAAGAAGCTGACCGGCGCGAGCAGGAACAGGACGTAGATGATGCCGATCGGCGCGAAGAGCAGCCGGCCGAACCAGCGCGTGTGGGAAGTGGCGGCGGTACTCATGACGAGTGGCGCTCATGGCGGTGAGGCCCCCACCCCGACCCTCCCCCGGTCGCTTCGCTCCGGGGGAGGGAGTTCGGTTGCATTGCTCGCGTATCGCCGCGAGCAAGTCGCAACGTGTCTCTCTCCCCCGGAGCGAAGCGACCGGGGGAGGGTCGGGGTGGGGGCTTCGCGGCCGGGTGCACGTTCACGGCAGCGCCAGCGCGCGGCACTCGACCGGGACCGCGCGCAGCCA
>VGEH01000219.1 GCA_016869375.1 Alphaproteobacteria bacterium
CCTCGGCCTCTTCCGACCTCAGGGTTGGACGGGATCCCGCAGGCTGCGCTGCGAGCCGAGCTATTTCGGCTCCACTCCTTCCTACACACAAGGGTTGGGTGAGGGGCATCGGTTCCGTGACTCTGCGTCCGACGCATCGCGTGGCATCGCCGCTTCCCCTCACCCCAACCCTCTCCCGGTGGGAAATGGAGTATGAAGGAGCACGAAGTGATGCGCGCTATTTCTTCCTGAGAATGGCCACCGTCTCGACGACCGTGGTCAGGGTCAGCGCCAGCTCGATCTCGAAGGGAATCGCGTAGCGCTTGAGGATCGCTACCAGCAGCGAGAGGAACTCGTGGTGATCCCAGACATGGAAATGGATGCTATAGTTGATCCGCTCCAGATAGGCGGGATCGGTCAGCAGGTGGAGCGTCTTCTCGTACATCGGCACGCCGGCGAGCTTGTGCATGGCACCGGCGAATTCGCGGAAATGCTCGGTGCGCGAGACCGCCGGTCCCTGCTCGTGATCGGCGACCAGATGCTCGATCGTGGTCGTCGGGCGGTCGATGTCCCAGGTGAAGCGCTTGTCGGGAACTGCGAGATAGAGGATACCGCCGGGCTTCAGCACGCGGGCGAAGGACTTCAGCGTTGCGATCGGATCCTCGCAATGCTCGAGGAAATGATTGGCGATGACGAAGTCGAGCGAGGCGTCGGCGAAGCTCGTGAGCTTCTCGCCGTCATCGACGATATCGGGCTCGACCAGCGGCGTCGTCTCGAGCTCCGGATATTGCCGGCGGAGATCGGCCACGGTCATGCGATCGACATAGCGGACGCGCGCTCCTTCGGGCGGCGGCAGCGGATTGTGAAGCGCGCCGACCTCGATGCCGTCACCCTTGAGATAGAGCGCCGCGAGCGCGTCGCGGTCCAGGGTGGCGGCGGCCGGGTTGAGCCAAGCCGCGAGCCGTTGCCTGATCGCCTGCAGCGTCATGTGATCCGGCTGGCGAGAGAGACGAGCGCGCCGCGGATCGCCGCGCGCCAGCCGCCGCCCGGCGGCCGCCGGAAGACGCCGACGGTATCGCCCCATTGCGCGCTGCCGGGATCGGGATGCGGTGCCCAGTCGGTCGAGACCTCCACCAGCTCGAGCCCCGCATACTTCGCGAGTGCGCGATAGCCGTCGGGATAGAAGCGCCAGCAATCGGTCGGATAGGCGTGCTCCGGTCCGCGCGACGGCGCGATCAGGAAGATCAGGCCGCCCGATCTGAGCACGCGGGCCATCTCCGTGAAGCTCATCCAGAAATACTCGACATGCTCGAAGGCCTGGCCGGAGACGATCACATCGGCGCTGCCGCCGGGCAGCGGGAAGCGATAGGGCGAGGGCAGGACCACGTCGACATTGGGGCCTTCGACCATGTCGACGCCGCGATAGCGCCAGCCCGGATGCTCGAACAGCGGGCGGTAGCTGCCGGGAAGCGCGGGGTCGCCCGTGCCGTAGTCGCAGGCGCCGATGTCGAGGATTTCCAGACGGCGCTCGCGGTCGAGATATCGCCCGACCAGGTCCCGCATGTGCTCATAGGAGCTGTGATGCATGAGCTAGGAACCTGTCCTCTCGAGAGAGATCTCGTGCATCGGCACGCCGACCAGGCCGGTCGCGGCGCTGGAGGTGTGCGAGGTGAAGGCGAGCGCGTCGTGTATCCAGTGGTGCTGCACGTGATCGGCGACGCTGCCGTCGGCGACGGCGACGGCGATCGTATAGGTGCCGACGGCGAGGATCGGCATGCGGAAGCGGAAGCGCGCGCGCAGCCGCTCGCCGGCGGCGATCGGCACGGCGTCGCCTTCGTGGCGGAGGTAGGTGTTGTCGCCGAACAGGTTCTGGCCGAGCCGGTCCTTGACCAGGAATCCGACGATCGGCTGGCGGATCGCGTCATGGCCCAGCACGTCGATCGCCAGCGTCACTATCTCGCCGCCGACGCACCAGGAGAAGGGCTGGCCGTCCTCGGTCTCCAGGCGGACGCCGACGATCTCGGCCTTGCCTCGGCCGAAGGCGGCGCCGTCCGGCTTGAAGGCGAAGAGCTCGATGTCGTTGCGGTGCGGGCTCGCATTGAGCCAGGGGATGCGGGCGTCGATCTGGCTCGCGGGCGTACCGCTTTCGGCATGGCCGTTCCGTTGCCGGCCGCGCTGTGCCTCCGCGTCGCCATCGGGGCCTTCCGCGAAGGCGGCGAGATAGTCCTCGACCACCGGCTTCGCCGGACCGATCGCGCGGGTGCGGCCCTGGTCGAGCCAGAGCGCGCGATCGCAGAAGCCCAGCACCGCCGAGGTGTCGTGGCTGACGAAGAGGATCGAGCCGTTCTCCTGGAAGCGGCGCAGGAAGCGCATGCATTTCTGCGCGAAGAAGGCGTCTCCGACCGAAAGCGCTTCGTCGATGATCAGGAGATCGGCATCGACATGCGCGGCGACGGCGAAGGCGAGCCGCATGTACATGCCGCTCGAATAAGTCCTGACCGGCCGGTCGATGTGATCGTTCAGCTCGGAGAAGGCGACGATCGAGTCGAAGCGCTCGCTCACCTGCCGCGAGGTGAGGCCGAGGATCGCAGCGTTGAGGCGGATGTTCTCGCGGCCGGTGAAGTCCGGGTTGAAGCCGGCGCCGAGCTCGAGCAGCGCCGCGATGCGGCCGCCGACGCGCAGCTCGCCATGGGTCTGGCGCAGCGTGCCGGTGATGATCTGCAGCAGCGTCGACTTGCCGGCGCCGTTGCGGCCGATGACGCCGAGCGTCTCGCCGCGCGGCAGATCGAAGGAGATGTCGCGGAGCGCCCAGAACTCCTGCCCGGCCGGCGCCGGGCGGCGGAACAGCGCCTCGGCCAGCCGCTCGCGCGGGCTCGCATAGTGCCGGTACCGCTTGGACAGGTTGCGGATGCTGAGGATCGGCTCGGCGCTCATGACCGTCTGGCGAGGCGGGGCCGGGCGATCATAGCACGCAGCCGATGAGCCGGGCCGAGCCGCTCAGAGGACATCGGCAAAGCCACGCCTCGCTTTCATGTAGGCGAGATAGCCGACCCAGGCGACGCCCCAGCCGGCCAGCGTGGCGACGGCGAGGCCGAGCCAATCGGGCCAGCGTCCGAGCAGCAATGTCTCGCGCGCCTGCTCGATGAAGAAGGTCAGCGGATTGCCGGAGATGATCCAGCGATAGCGCTCGGGTACCGCTTCCAGCGGATAGAAGAGAGGCACGAGGAACATCAGCACGGTCGTCACCAGGCCGATGACCTGGCCTAGATCGCGGAGATAGACGCCGGTCGCGGCGAGCAGCCAGCCGACGCCGAGAAGGCCGAGGGTCAGCGGCACCAGCACCAGCGGGAAGGCCAGGATGCCGTCGCCGAGTGACAGGCCGAAGAACGGCGCGGCGACCAGCAGGATCGCGGTGTTGATCGCGACCTGGACCAAGCCCGCGGCGAGCACGACGGCAACCAGGATCTCGGTCGGGAACACGATCTTCTTCACATAGCTGACATGGCCGAGGACGAGCGTCGGCGCGCGGACCAGGAGGTCGGCGGCGAAGCTGAAGATCGAGAGCCCGGCGAAGAGCGCCAGCGCGAAGGTCGCGTGATCGTCGACCTGCAGGCTCCATCGCACCTGGAAGACCAGGCTGAAGACGAAGGTGTAGACGGCGAGCAGCAGCAGCGGCGTCGCCACCGTCCAGAGGAATCCGAGAGCGGAGCCGCGATAGCGCTGCACGAGCTCGCGCCGGGTGAGCTGGCCGATCAGGGCGCGGTGCCGCCAGAGCCCGACGAGCGGCGCGGCCGGGTGCCGATCGATGCGGTCGCGGTCGACCGCGGCGTGCATGGCCGGCGCCATCTCAGCCCGGCGATCCGTTGGACGGCTTCAGGAACGGGCGCCAGGGGATCTCGCGCCGGGGCGGGAAGGCCATGACCGGATGCGCGGTCGAGAGCGACAGATTCGGATTGTGGAAGGGATCGCGGTCGAGGCGCGGCCCCCAGCGCTCGCGCATATGGGCGACCTCGGCCTGGAAGCGGGCGAAGTGCTGCGAGGAGAGATCGTTGCCGCGGCTCTTCGACTCCCAGTGATAGAGCGTCGCTTCGGGAGTCCAGAGGATGCGGTAGCCCTTCTCGGTGACCTTGAGGCAGAGATCGACGTCGTTGAAGGCGACCTTGAGGTTGACCTCGTCGAGCCCGCCGACCTCGTCGAACACGGAGCGGCGGAGTGCCAGGCATGCGGCGGTGCTGGCGGACACGTCGCGGGCGAGCTTGAGCCAGCCGAAATAGCCGGGCGAATCCGCCGGCACGCCGGCATGCAGATGCCCGGCGACGCCGTTGAGGCCGAGCACGACGCCGCCATGCTGGAGCGTGTTGTCGGGGTAGAGGAGCTTGGCCCCGACCGCGCCGATCTCGGGCCTGAGCGCATGCTTGACCATCTCCTTGAGCCAGTGCCGGTCGATGACCTCGATGTCGTTGTTGAGCAGCAGGACGATCTCGCCCGTCGACGAGCGGATCGCGGCGTTGTTGATCGCCGAGTAGTTGAAGGGGCCGGGATAGTCGAAGATGCGCACGCGCGGATCGCCGCGCAGCTTGTCGAAATAGGCGAGCGTCTCCGCTTCCTTGCTGTCGTTGTTGGCGATGACGAGCTCGATGTTGTCGTAGTCGGTCCGCTCCAGCACGCCCTCGACGCAGGTCTTGAGAACGGGCAGCAGGTCGCGCGTCGGCACGATCGCCGAGACCTTGGGCCAGACCGCCGGGTCCGCGCGGACCGTGCGGTGATAGGCATGGACCCAGGGCTGGACCTCGGCCTTCACGCCCTTGCTCTCGAGATACGCTTCGATCGCCCGGCGGCCGGCATCCGAGGCCTTCTCGACCTGGGTCGAGGAGAAGGTGCCGGCGCCGGGAAAGAGCCGCCAGTGGTAGAGCACCCACGGCATGTGGACGACCGGTCCCTTGGTGCGCGCCAGGATGCGGAGCATGAGGTCGTAGTCCTGGCTGCCCTCGAAGCCGAGACGGAACCCGCCGACGTCCTTGATCGCCTGCAGGCGGTAGACGCCGAGATGGCTCACGAAGTTCTGGCCGAACAGCAGGTCGATGCCGAAATCCGGCTTGAAGTAGGGCTCGGTCCGGCGACCGGCGTCGTTGATCTTGTCCTCGTCGGAGTAGAACGCGTCCGCGTCCGGGTGGTCGCCGATGGCGACCGCCGCGATGTAGAGCGCGTGCTCGGAAAGCAGGTCGTCGTGGTCGAGCAGCGCGACGTGGCTGCCCGATGCCAGCTCCAGCGCCGAGTTGGACGCGGCCGAGATGTGGCCGTTCTTCTCGCGGAAGACCAGCTTCACCCGCGTGTCGCGCGCCGCGTACTCCTCGAGCACGCGGCGGACATGCGGCGCGGGCGAGGCGTCGTCGGCGATGCAGAGCTCCCATTTCGGGTAGAGCTGCGCGATCACCGAGTCGAGCATGCTTCTAAGATGCCTCTCGTCGGTGTTGTAGACGGGCACCACGACCGAGATCAGCGGCGGATCGCGGAGAGTCTCGATATGGGCCGCGATGGCGGCGCGGTCGGCGGCGGTGAGATCGTCGTAGCTCTCGATCCAGCGGTGATAGAGGTCGGCGGTCTGCTCGCCATAGGCCTCGGTCGCGCGCGCGACGGTCGCGCGGAAGCCGTGGCGGAAGAGATAGGAGAGCGCGCGGGGGAAACGCTCGCGCTGGCGCCAGAGGAGGCGCGCGCCCAGCTCGGTCTGGCCGAGCTCGCGCAGCACGATCGCGGGTGTGCCGGTCAGCGCCTCGCGGGAGGCCTGAACCTTGAGGCGCATCGCCGCGACGCTGTCGGGCAGGCGCAGCAGATGCGCGTCGAGCCGGCCCTTGATCGTGGGCAGGCCGAGCGGCTGCCAGCGGCCGTCGCCGTGATCGACATACATCGTGACGAACAGCGACCCGTCATAGACAGGCCCGGCATAGGTGAAGGAAATCCACCGCGTCGGCAGCCGGCCGCGCGGCGAGGTGACCTCATACCAGTCGGCATGCCC
>VGEH01000220.1 GCA_016869375.1 Alphaproteobacteria bacterium
TGCATCAGGCGGTGATCGACTCGATCAGCCATGCGCGCCGCTACACCGACGATGTCGAGTGGAGCCCCGAGGACGGCTCGCGCACCGAGCACGACTTCCTCTGCCGCTGCGTCGAGAGCGCGATCAAGGCGGGCGCGCGCACGATCAACATCCCCGACACGGTCGGCTATGCGGTTCCTGCCGAGTTCGGCGCGCTGATCGCGATGCTGAAGAACCGCGTGCCCAACATCGACAAGGCCGTGATCTCGGTCCATTGCCACAACGATCTCGGACTTGCCGTCGCCAACTCGCTCGCCGCCGTCCAAGCCGGCGCGCGCCAGGTCGAATGCACGATCAACGGCCTTGGCGAGCGCGCCGGAAATGCCGCGCTCGAGGAGATCGTGATGGCGCTCCGTACGCGCCCCGACTTCATGCCTTACACAACCGGCGTGAAGACCGAGCTGATCACCAAGGCCTCACGCATGGTCTCCCAGATCACCGGCTTCGTCGTGCAGCCGAACAAGGCGATCGTCGGCGCCAATGCCTTCGCGCATGAGAGCGGCATCCACCAGGACGGCGTGCTCAAGAACGCGCAGACCTACGAGATCATGACGCCGGATTCGGTGGGGCTCACGCGCTCCAAGATCGTGCTCGGCAAGCTCTCCGGCCGCGCCGCCTTCAAGGCGAAGCTGAAGGATCTAGGCCTCGAGCTCGGCGATAACGCGCTGCAGGAGGCGTTCCGCCGCTTCAAGGAGCTCGCCGACCGCAAGCGTCATGTCTATGACGAGGACATCGTCGCGCTCGTCGATGACGAGCTCGGCCGCGCCAACGAGCGAATCCGTTTCCTCTCGCTCAAGGTCGTCTGCGGCTCGACCGGCCCGCAGACCGCCGATCTCGCCCTCAGCATCGACGGCGAGGAGCATTCGGTCCAGGCGAACGGGCAGGGCCCGGTTGACGCCACCTTCAACGCGATCAAGGCGCTGTTCCCGCACGAGGCCAAGCTGCAGCTCTATCAGGTACATGCGGTGACTGAGGGCACGGACGCTCAGGCCCAGGTCACGGTGCGCATGGAAGAGGCCGGAAAGTCGGTCAACGGCCAGGCCTCCGACGTCGATACCCTGGTCGCTTCGGCCCGGGCCTATGTGCACGCCCTCAACAAGCTTCTCGTCAAGCGCCAGAAGCAGGCGCCGGCGGCGATCTCCGCATGACCTCCCCCGCCCGCTCACGGATGAAGGACCGTTCCAACTAGATGTTTTCCAAAGTTCTCGGCTGGCTTTCCGCCGACATGGCGATCGACCTGGGCACGGCGAATACGCTGGTCTACGTCAAGGGCCGCGGCATCGTTCTCAACGAGCCCTCCGTCGTCGCCATCGCCAATGTACGCGGCAAGAAGACCGTGCTCGCGGTCGGCGACGAGGCCAAGCTGATGCTGGGTCGCACGCCCGGCAACATCTCCGCCATCCGCCCGCTTCGCGACGGCGTCATCGCCGACTTCGAAGTGGCCGAGGAGATGATCAAGCACTTCATCCGCAAGGTTCACAACCGCCGCTCCTTCGCCAGCCCGCAGATCATCGTCTGCGTGCCCTCCGGCTCGACCGCGGTCGAGCGGCGCGCCATCCAGGAATCGGCGGAGTCGGCCGGCGCGCGCCGAGTGTTCCTGATCGAGGAGCCGATGGCGGCGGCGATCGGCGCCGGCCTGCCGGTGACCGAGCCGACCGGCTCGATGGTGGTCGACATCGGCGGGGGCACCACCGAGGTCGCGGTGCTCTCGCTCGGCGGTATCGTCTATTCCCGCTCGGTGCGCGTCGGCGGCGACAAGATGGACGAGGCGATCATCGCCTATATCCGCCGCAACCATAACCTCCTGGTCGGCGAAGGCTCATCCGAGCGGATCAAGAAGGAGATCGGTTCCGCCTGCCCGCCAGAAGACGGCGAAGGCCGCACCATGCACATCAAGGGCCGCGACCTGATGAACGGCGTACCCAAGGAACTGGTGATTTCCGAGCGCCAGATCGCCGAAAGCTTGGCCGAGCCGATCAGCGCCATCATCGAGGCAGTCAAGGTGGCGCTCGAGCACACTGCGCCCGAGCTCGCCGCCGACATCGTCGACAAGGGCATTGTCCTGACCGGTGGCGGCGCGCTGCTCGGCAATCTCGATCTCGTCCTCCGGCATGCGACCGGCCTTCCGGTCTCGATCGCCGACGATCCGCTCTCCTGCGTCGCGCTCGGCACCGGGCGCTGCCTCGAAGAGATGGGCACGCTGAGAAGCGTGCTCATCCCGTCCTACTAGCGCGCTAGGCGGGGGGACGGGGGATGCGCGAACCGGGATATCGTTTTGCCAAGCGGCTTACGGTGCCGCTTCGCGGGTTCGCGCGCCGCTTCGTCTATCCGCTTCTCGTGCTGGGCGCTTTCGGGCTGATGATCCTCGGCAAAGCGGACCTGATCCTGATTGAGCGCATGCGCACGACCATGGCGGACGCGCTGGCGCCGATCCTGTCCTTCATGTCGGAGCCGGCGGTGCGGGTTGCCGATGCCATCGAAGCTGGGCGCGAGTTGGTGCGGCTGCGCGAAGAGAACATCCAGCTTCGCCAGGAGAACGAACGGCTGCGCCAGTGGCAGATCGTCGCCAACCGGCTGGAGCAAGAGAACGTCCAGCTTCGCGACCTCGCACGGCTCACCGCCGAGCCGCCCTCGACCATGATCTCGACCCGCGTCGTCGCCGATGCGGGCGGCATCTTCGTCCACTCCGTTTTGATCGGCGCCGGCGCCAAGGCGGGCATCGGCAAGGGCAATGCGGTCATGACCTCGGAGGGGTTGGCTGGGCGCGTCGCCAGCCTGGGCGACCGTTCGGCGCGCGTGCTGCTGCTGACCGACCTCAACAGCCGTATCCCGGTGATGCTCGAGTCGACGCGCGAGCGCGCCATGCTGGCTGGCGACAACTCGCACCAGCCTCGGCTCCTCTATTTGCCTACGACTGCGCATCCGAGCGCCGGCGAGCGCATCGTGACCTCGGGCGACGGCGGCAGCTTCCCGCCGGGCCTGCCGATCGGGGTCATCAGCGACGTCGGTGCTCTTCGCGTCCAGCCCTTCGTCGACTTCAACCGTCTCGAATTCGTGCGGGTCATCGACTTCAAGATCGAAGGCCCGGTGGTGCAGACGGAGGTTCCGCGCGGGCGCGAGCGTCGATGACTCCCTCCGCCGCCGAACGGATGGATGATTGGGGGCGGCGGCTTGCCCCGTTCGCGACCGTGCTCGTGCTGCTGTTCTTCGGCCTTGTCCCCTTCGGCGTGCCGGGGCTCCCGCTGATTGCGCCGGCCGGGACGCAGATCGCGGTCTTCTATTGGGCGGTCTACCGCCCCGACCTGATGCCGCCGCTCGCCGCCTTCGGCCTCGGCTTCATCCAGGACGCGCTGGCAGGGACGCCGCTCGGCGTCGCCTCGCTCGCCTTCCTGATCCTGCACGGCATCGCGGTCAACCAGCGCAAGACCTTCGTCGGCAAGCCTTTCCTGCTCGTCTGGCTCGGGCTCGCGGTCGGCGCCCTGCTCGCCGCCTTCGCCTCATGGGCTCTCGCGTCGGTGCTGCTGGGCGGCGTCATCCCGCTGGAGCGCCCGCTGTTCCAGGCGCTGGCGACGATCGCACTGTTCCCCTGCTTCTCCTGGGTGCTGGTCCGCATCCATCGCGGCGTGGTGCACTGATGCCCAGCTGGAAGGACAAGGACCAGGATCGCGGCAAGCTGTTCGGCCGGCGTGCGGCGTTGCTCGCCGGCGGCAAGGTGCTGCTGCTGTCGACGCTGGTCGGGCGGATGTACTACCTGCAGGTCGTCGAGTCCGACAAATACCAGAAGCTCGCCGAGGACAACCGCATCAACCTGCGCCTGCTGGCGCCGCCCAGAGGCGTGATCTACGACCGTCATGGCGAGATCCTCGCCCACAACCAGCAGAACTATCGCGTCGTCGTGGTGCCAGAGCAGGTCAGCGACGTGACCCTGGCGATGGATGCGTTGTCGGAAGTCATCGAGGTTCCGGACTTCGTCCGCCGCCGCGTCATGCGCGAGATCCGGCGCAAACGCTCCTTCGTGCCCGTGACGGTGCGCGACAACCTGACCTGGGAGGAGGTGAGCCGGATCGAGCTCAACGCCACCAGCCTACCTGGCATGCAGATCGAGGTCGGCCTGACGCGCGCATACCCCTTCGGTCCGTCCGTGGTTCATGCCGCCGGCTATGTCGCGGCAGTGGCCGAGCAGGATCTGACCGGCGACCCGCTGCTCGAGCTGCCGGACATGCGCATCGGCAAGAGCGGGATCGAGCGCCAGCACGATCAGGCGCTCCGCGGCACGGCCGGCACCAGCCATGTCGAGGTCAATGCCTTCGGCCGCGTCATCCGCGAGCTCAGCCGCGAGGAGGGTCGGCCGGGCAAGGCGTTGACACTGACGCTCGACATGGGCCTGCAGAGCTTCGCCAATTCGCGGTTGGCGAGCCAGGAAAGCGCGAGCTGCGTCTGCATGTCGATCCCTGAGGGCGAGATCCTGGCGCTCGCGAGCCATCCCGCCTACGACCCGGTTCCCTTCGGTCGGGGCCTCACCGGCGTCGAGTGGCAGGAGCTACTGCACCATCCCTACGGGGCGCTCAACAACAAGTCGATCGCCGGCCAGTACCCGCCGGGCTCCACCTTCAAGATGACGGTGGCGCTGGCCGCCCTGGAAAGCGGCATGATCCCGCCGACCCACCGCGTCGGCTGCCCCGGACATTTCGAGCTTGGCGAGGTCCGCTTCCATTGCTGGAAGAAGGGCGGACATGGCGCCCTCGACATGGTCGAGGCGATCGCTCAATCCTGCGACTGCTACTTCTACAACATCGCCCTCAAGATCGGCATGGAGCGCATCTCGGCGATGGCGCGGAGGCTCGGCTTCGGCGGGCCGACCGAGCTCGACATCCCGGGCGAGAGACCGGGTTTAGTGCCGAGCCGCGAGTGGAAGAAGGCGACCACCGGCGAGAGCTGGCAGAACGGCGAAACCGTCAATCTCGGCATCGGCCAGGGCTACATCCTGACCACGCCGCTTCAGCTCGCCGTGATGACCGCGCGTGTGGCGACCGGGCTCAACATCAAGCCCCGCCTGACGCGTGCGATCGGTGGGGTGCCCGTCGATGCAGCGATAGCGGAGTCGCTTGGATTGTCGCCACAGAATCTCACGATCATGCGGCGCGGCATGGACCAGGTCGTCAACAACGCGCGCGGCACGGCCGCTAAGGCAGCGATCAAGGAGGCCGGCTTCGAGATGGCGGGCAAGTCCGGCACAGCCCAGGTCAAGCGCATCACTCAGCGCGACCGCGACATGAAGAACACCGACTCGAAGAAGTGGGAGTGGAAGTTCCGCGACCATGCGCTCTTCGTCTCCTATGCGCCGGTCCACGCACCACGTTACGTCTGCTCGGTGATCGTCGAGCATGGCGTTGGCGGCTCGGCGGTTGCGGCCCCGATCTGCCGCGACGTCCTGCTCGAGGCGCAGAAGCGCGACATCATGAAGAGCCAGCGCATCGCCTGAGCGGGAGGCCGTCGTGGCGGGCGTCAGGGACAGGGATCAGGATCGAAGCAGGCTGTTCGGCCGGCGCGCGGCGTTGCTTGCCGGTGGCAAGCTGGTGCTGCTGTCGGCGCTGGTCGGTCGCATGTACTACCTGCATGTGGTCGAGTCGGCGAAGTACCAGAAGCTCGCCGAGGACAATCGCGTCAACCTCCGCCTGCTGGCGCCTCCCAGAGGCGTCATCTACGACCGCCACGGCGAGATCCTCGCCCACAACGAGCAGAACTATCGCGTCGTCTTCGTGCCGGAGCAGACCAGCGACGTGACGCTGGCGCTCGACGCGCTGTCGGAAGTGATCGAGGTTCCGGACTTCGTGCGCCGCCGGGTGATGCGCGACATCCGCCGCAAGCGTCCCTTCGTACCAGTGACGGTCCGCGACAACCTGACCTGGGAGGAGGTGAGCCGGATCGAGCTGAGCGTCATCAGCCTCCCGGG
>VGEH01000221.1 GCA_016869375.1 Alphaproteobacteria bacterium
CAGTGAGATCGGACGAAACCAGAGCCTGCCCAGATCCCGCCCGCCGCGACAGACCACTCTCATCACGCTTCGGCGAGATTCTTCAACAGCCTGCTAGCCCTCCAGGTATTCCTGGAAGAACTCCTCCACCGTCACGCGGCGTCTGGTCAGGCCGAGCTTGTGCGCCTCCTCGCAGAAGGCGTCGACTTCCCTGGCGGTCCCGGGCAGGCCGTAGGGGTGGTAGTCCTCGCCCATGATGGCGACGGTGCGCTCGACATCGGCCTCCTGCCAGGGCGTGGCGTAGGGGAAGCTGCGCTGGAGCGAGGTGTACATCGTCTCGCAGGCGATGAAGGCGTCGGTCAGCGCCTTGGCGATCCAGCGGTTCTTCTCCCACACCTCGCGGCGGATCGTGATCAGGTGCTGCGGGGTGAAGCAGCCGGTGTCGCGCCAATAGGCGGCCTCGACCTCGGGGAAGTCCGGCAGCAGGCGCGCGATCGGGCCCTTGGTCGGGTGATAGTCCTTGGGGCGCGGCGGGCTGGTCAGCGCATCGAGCTCGCCCGCGATCAGCATCGAGGAGAGCGAGCGGCCCTCGGGGGCGAGCCTGGTGCCGGGCGGCACGATCGAGGAGAGGCCGAAAGGCTGGTCGATATCGCCGACCGTCCAGTCGATCGTGCTCGGATCGAGGCCGCCCCAGCGCATGAAATGGCGATACCAGATCGAGCCCGAAGCGGTGACGCTGTATGTCCCGATGCGCTTGCCGGCGAGATCCCTGAGGCTCTTGAGCGGGCTGCCGGCGCGCACGTAGAAATCCTTGCCGCCGAAATTGCGCAGGGGATAGACCGGCAGCCCGACATGCGAGCGGTCGCCCTTGTCGATGCGGAAGAGATGCTGCGCCATCGAGGCTTCGCCGCCGGCGACGCTGGCATCGCCGGTGGCGCGGCGCAGCGCCTCGGCGCGGTCGGTCCACTTGCCGGCGCGGCCGAGCAGCATGGTGAGCTCGATGCCCGGCGTCTCGATCATGCCGCAGGCGAGCGGCAGCACGCGGACATAGTCGGCGCAGGTCAGCGAGATCGGCAGGTCCGCCATGGCTTGATTCCCCCTCGGATCGGCACGATCCTACGCTGAAACTTAAGGGAACATGCGTGGAGACTGTGCGCATGCGGACGCTCCTCCTGATCGCGCTGATGCTGGCAGGCTCTCCTGCCTGGGCACAGAGCTGCGACGGCGTCGAGGTCGAGGCGGCGCGCGAGAGGCTGTGCCTCAAGCCCGGCAGCCGCCAGGCTTTCCGCGACTGTCCCGCCTGCCCCGAGATGGTCCTCGTTCCACCGGGCACGTTCACCATGGGATCGCCCGCCGCCGAGGAGCGCGCCGGGCCGCAGGAGGAGCAGCTCGCCATCACCATCGCGCGCCCCTTCGCGGTCGGCCGCTTCGCCGTCACGCGCGACGAGTTCGCCACCTTCGTCGCGGTGACGGCGCGGCGCATCGAGGAAGGCTGCTTCGTCGTCCAGGGCGAGACGCTGCAGCGCGACAACAAGCGAACCTGGCGCGATCCGGGCTTCGTCCAGGACGGGCGCCATCCCGCCGTCTGCGTCTCGTGGAACGACGCCAAGGCCTATGCCGCCTGGCTGTCGCAGACCACGGGCAAGAGCTATCGCCTGCTCACCGAGACCGAGCGCGAATACGTGGCGCGTGCCGGATCGGCGACGGCGTTCTGGTGGGGCAACACGATCTCCGCCGATCGCGCCAACTACAACAGCAGCGTCGCCTATGCCGGCGTCACCGGCGGCACCTGGCGGCGCGCGACGGTTCCGGTCGACGCCTTCGTCGCCAATCCCTGGGGCCTGTTCAACGTCCATGGCAATGTCTGGGACTGGACCGAGGATTGCTGGAACATGGGCAACACGGGCAATCCCGGCACCGGTGCCGCACGCACCCAGGGCGATTGCAGCCTTCGCGTCATGCGCGGCGGCGGCTGGGGCAATTTCCCCCACACGCTGCGATCGGCGAGGCGCGGCCGCGAGACGCCGGACAGCCGCATCAACACCGTGGGATTCAGGATCGCAAGGACGCTTTAGAGATCGGCATCGGCGCACCGAAGGGGCAGGGAGCACGGGACAATGCAGCTGTTCGAACGCGAGAAGGCGTCCTGGCTGATGAAGCAGCAAGGCATCGACCTTGTTCTGGCCTCATCGAAGCATGGCGTCGGCTACCTCTCGGACTACTGGCATCCGGTCAGCGACGACTATTATGTCTTGTGGGCGGTGGACGCTACGCACAAGACATTCGTCGGTCTGCCGGCCGATCCCTCTTCCGAGCCCTTCATCGTCGCCGGCGCCTCGGAGGCAACCACGCTGTCGATCCTGGGGAGCTGGATCCAGGATCGCCGATTCTGGGGCCCCGGCTACTACGTGCAGACCTGGGAGAACCCGGTCGACCCGAATCCGCCGGTGGGCGATCCCATGGAGGTTGTTGCCGCCGCCATCAAGGACCGCGGTCTCCAGAATGGCTGTGTCGCGATCGAGCGTCGATTCCTAGGGGTCAGGTACGTCGATCAGCTGAAGGCACACCTCCCGGGGATAAGGCTGGTCGATGCAGAGACGGTGCTGTGGAAGCTGCGGATGGTGAAGAGCAAGGAAGAGCAGCGGCGCCTGCGCGAGTCCTGCAGACGGACCGGCGACGCCTGGCTTTCGACCGTGCACGACGCCAAGGCCGGCATGACGCAGAACGAATTGCAGCGCGTCTTCGTCAAGCACTGCATGGACCACGGCCTGGAGTATGAACGGGCCTATGTGATCTTCGGCCCGGCCGGGCTGAAGCTCGCAAACGGATCCCCGGCCGCAGGCGACATCCGCTTGAAACCGGGCATGTTCATCCGGATAGACGCCCAGGCGAAATACAGCAGCTACGTGAGCAACCTCTCCAGGGTCACGGCTTTCGGCGAGGTTCCCGACGACATGGCGGAGGCGCATCGGCTGGAGAAGCAGCTGATCCTCGATCTCATGCCCGAGCTCAGACCCGGTGTCGCGGTTGCGGATATCCGGCGCAAGGAGCTGGCGCTGTACGAGAAGATCGGACACCGCCCATTGGTCCCCTACACCGGCCACGGCGTCGGCCGCGTCGTTCACGAACCTCCGTACATGGCGCTCAACGACGACACGGTGCTGGAGGAAGGCATGTCCGTCACCCTGGAGCCGCACATCCTCTACTCGAACAACGGCGACATCTTCGTCGGTATGGAAGATCACTTCCTGATCACGGCCGACGGGGCCGAGTGGCTGACGCAGTCGGCGCCGATGGATCTGCACGTCTGAAGCATGTCTCCGATGCGGAGCGTGCGGGTGCCTCGGAGACGGGAGAGTGTTCGACGATGGCCGCGTTGCGGACGAGGCGCCTGACGCTCACCCCCTGCCGCCCGAGCGATTGCGCCGACTTCATCGCGCTCGAGCGCGACCCGGAAGTCATGCGCTTCCTCAATGGCGGGCATCCCGTGGACCGCGAGCGGGCCGATCCGAACGCGTCGTTCCTCATGCCGCGAGGAACCGAGCCTTACGTGTGGACCGCCCGTCGCACGACGAACGACGCTTTCGTCGGGTGGTTCTGCCTTTGGCCGGAGAGCGAGACCCTGGCCGAGCTCGGCTACCGGCTGCGCCGGACGGATTGGGGCCGGGGATTGGCCTCGGAAGGCGCGTCGGCTCTTGTGAACTGGGGGTTCGAGAGCGCCGGCTACGGCAAGATCGTCGGAACCACGATGGCGGTGAACCGCGCATCGCGCCGGGTGATGGAGAGGCTCGGCATGACCCATGCGCGCACGGACCATGTCGATTGGCCCGATCCCATTCCGGGTAGCGAAGAAGGCGATGTCTGGTACGAGCTGACGCGCTCGGAATGGGAGCGTCGGTCGACGGCGACGTGACTGCGGCGGGGTCCGACCGTCTACGCGCCTTACCCCTCGCGCCGTTTCGCCAGGATCTTGTCGACGCGGCGGCCGTCCATGTCGATGACCTCGAAGCGCCAGGTCCCGGCCAAAAGCACGGGCCCTAAGCCCCCTGGCTCGCTCTCAGCGGCTCGATCACCCTTCCGGGCGGGGCGCTGTCCGCCCCATCGGGAACAAGCCTCCGCCGTGCACCCGCGAACTGACTTGGGCCAGCACGGACGTCGCCCTCGATCGCATCCGGGACAACTTAGCGCCGGCATTGCCGCAAACGGCACGTCAGCCTCTTGAATGGCCGCGGGCCGCAACTACCTCGATTGGCACTCGAAGACAGGGAGTGCCGGCTCCCGGGCCATCGGCCGGGGCGACAGGGGCTCATACCCTTCGACAGCAACTCCGGCTTTGCCCGATCGACAAGGAAACAGCGAGGGACAGATGGCGATGCTTCTTCCCAATCCGTTCGAGAACCTGATGCGGCTCCAGCAAGCGCTGGACTCCTTTCGGGAGAGCGAATGGCTCGACCGCGGTCCGAGCGGCACCGGCCCCTATCCACCGTTCAACGTGTTCCGCAACGGCGATGACTTTGTGATCGTTCTCGAGGTTCCCGGTGTCGAGAAGTCGAACCTCGAAGTCCAGGTCAAGGACAACACTATCCGCATAGCCGGGACCAAGACCGTCTCCTATCCGGAAAAGGCGAGCCTGCATCGGCGCGAACGACTGGCTGGCAGCTTCGATCGCACGGTGACGTTGCCTGTAGCGATCGATCCCTCCAAGGTGAAGGCAGAGTGTCGCGACGGCGTCCTCGCCCTCCATCTGAGCCGCGCGGAGCAGGACAAGCCGCGCTCGATCAAGATCAGCTGAGTTCAATGACGGGTAACGAGGAGGTCGCAATGGCGAAGCCGCGGGAAATCGAGGTCCGTCAGAAGAAGGAGCTCGAGACGAAGGGAGAGAAAACGGTGCCGGCCCGGTACTTCATTCCGAGCACGGACATATTTGAGACCGGCGACGCGCTCACCGTGGTCATGGAGGTCCCGGGCGTCGAGAAGAAGGATGTCGACGTCCGGCTCGAGGACAATGTGCTGCGCGTCGAGGGACGGATCGACTTCTCGAAGTATGACGGGCTCGATCCGGTCTATTCCGAGTACAACGTCGGCCACTATGCGCGTGTCTTCACGCTGTCGGACAAGATCGACCGCGACGGCATCAGCGCGGAGATGGCCGACGGCGTGCTGACGTTGACCTTGAGAAAGGCCAAGGAGGCGATCCCCCGCCGCATCTCGATCAGCTGACGACGATCAGGGCGGCGGCGATGCCACGCCGCCGCCGCGTCCGCGGAAGGCAAATCTTGGCCGCCTGATCGCGGTCAGCCGTTGCTCAGCCCACGTCGAACGGCGACGACGCCGACGGACGGCATCGGCCGCGCTCGCCTTCTTTGGGCGTTTGCGTCGCGACCGATGCCGGTGCCGTCCCAGACGTCCGTCAGCGATGTCCGATCACGCGGCCTTCTTGAGGAGGCCGACGGAGCCGGCCTTTCCGATCTCGATCTTCCGCGGGCGCAACGCTTCGGGCACCTCGCGGACCAGGTCAATCCGGAGAAGCCCGTTCTCCATCTGCGCCTCTGAAACCTTGACATGGTCGGCGAGCTGGAAGCGGCGCTCGAAAGAACGTCCGGCGATGCCGCGATAGAGGTACTGGCGGTTCTCGCCGTCGTTCTTGGCCGAGCCGCTCACCACCAGCTCATTGCCCTGCTGGACCACGGCAATCTCGTTCTCGCTGAAGCCCGCGAGCGCCATCGTGATCCGGTATCCATCCTCGCCGGCGACCTCGATGTTGTAGGGCGGGAAGCCGGTCGGGTCCGAGGTCATCGCCGCGTCGAAGAGCCTCGCGAGGCGGTCGAAGCCCACCGTCGAACGATACAGAGGCGAAAAATCGTAGGTGATCATGGCCACATCCTCCTTGAGCAATATGGTTCCTGGAGCCGAGGCCATCGTCGTCCGATCCCCGG
>VGEH01000222.1 GCA_016869375.1 Alphaproteobacteria bacterium
TGAAGGACCGGCTTAGACAACCAAATCCTAAACGATATCAGTGAGTTATGCTACGCCCGCCGCATCGAGACAGCCCCCGTCACGAATAATCCAGGCTAGATCCTCTCGCGCCGCGCCTGCAGGAAGCGTCGCACCGCCGGATCGGCTTCGAGGCCGATGGCGCGCTCATAAGCGGCGGCGGCCTCATCTTTCGCACCGGTCCGCGCCAGAAGATCGGCGCGCGCGGCCCAGTAGGGCTGATAGAGCGAGAGGCGCCGGTCTTCGCCGACCAGGTTCAGCGCGGCGAGGCCGGCGACAGGTCCCTCGGTCTCCGCGATCGCGACGGCGCGGTTGATGGCGACGACCATCGAGCGGGTGAGATCATGCAGCGCGTCATACAGGCCGACGATCGCTTCCCAGTCGGCATCGCCGCTCTTTCGGCGTACCACATGCGCCGACTGCACCGCGGCTTCGAGCTGGTAGCGGCCGACGCGATCGGCACGGCTCGCTTCCAGAAGAAGCGCTTCCGCTTCCTCGATCATCGCGGCGTCCCACAGCGTAGCGTCCTGCTCGGCGAGCGGCACGTAGTCGCCCGCTTGATTGCGCCGCGCCGGGCGCCGCGCCTCGGCATAGAGCATGAGCGCGAGCAGGCCGCGCGCTTCCGGCTCCGCCGGCAGCAGCGAGACGAGGAGGCGACCAAGCCAGATCGCCTCTTCGCCGAGATCGCGCCGGCGCGTCTCGGTGCCGGCAGGATCGGTCCAGCCTTCGGCGAAGGCGGCGTAGATCGCATCGAGCACCGCTTCCAGCCGCTCCGGCAGATCGCTTGCTTCCGGCAGCCGGAACGGAATGCCGGTCTCCCGGATCCGCGTCTTGGCGCGGACGAGGCGCTGACCCATCGCCGCCGGCGAGACGAGGAAGGCGGAGCCGATGGTCGCGGCATCGAATCCCAGGATGGTCTGCAGGATCAGCGGCGCGCGCGCCGCCTCGTGGATCGCGGGATGCGCGCAGGCGAACATCAGGCCGAGGCGCTCGTCGGCGACCGTCGTTTCCTCCGGCACGGCATTCAGCTCCTCGGCGATCAGGCGGAGACGACCTTCCGAGAGCGCGATCGTGCGGCGTCGGCGCGACGCATCGGCGAGCTTCCGACGCGCCGCGGTCAGCAGCCACGCCTCGGGCTTCTCCGGCACGCCGGTCTGCGGCCAATGCGCCAGCGCCGCGGCGAAGGCATCGGCGAGCGCATCCTCGGACGCTGCGACATCGCGCGTGCGGATGCTGAGGAAGGCGACGAGCTTGCCGTAGCTCCGCCGCGCCACGGCTTCGGCGACAGCACGGGCAAGCTCGTCGAGCTCCTCGGCCATGCCTGCGGCTACATCTCCCAGATCGGCCGCACCTCGATCTTGCCATGCGCCGCCGCCGGGCAGCGCGACGCCCAGACGATGGCCTGGTCGAGGTCCGGCACGTCGACGATGTAGTAGCCGCCCAGCTGTTCCTTGGTCTCGGCATAGGGACCATCGAGCACCTTGGTCTTGCCGTCCTTGAGCGTCACCGTGGACGCGGCCCCGGTCGGCTTCAGGCGATCGGCGCCGACATAGACGCCGGCCTTGCGCATCGCCTGGCCATAGGCGCCGTAGGCGGCCATGACCTTCTCGATATCGGCCTTGGTCGATTTGTCGTAGCCGGTCTCGTCGCTGTAGATCAGCAGCATGTACTTCATCGGAGTCTCCCTCGCGTTTCAGCGGGCCTCATGCGCCGCCGATGCGATGACGCGCAAGCGTCGGGGATTTCGACAGGCGCCTTCAGAAAAATCTACTCCGCCTTCTCTTCCAGGATGTCGTAGCGGAACTCGAACTTCACGGGATCGAGCACGACCATGGTGCGGAACTTGGCGACGTCGGGGTTGGAATAGAGGAAGCGGCGGGTGAAGTTCTCGTAGGCCGCGACGTCGGGTACCTGCACCACCAGCGCGAAGTCCGGGTCGCCGGTCACGAAATAGCATTGGCGGACCGCCGGCTCCGCCAGAGCCGCGCGCTTGAAGTTGTCGACCATGTCGATGCGGTCGCGTTCAAGGGTCACCTCGACCAGCGCCGTCATGTGCCGGCCGGCATAGGCGGGGTCCAAGACAGAGACATCTCCCCGGATCACCCTCGCCTCGCGTAGCCGCCGGACCCGGCGAAGGCAGGCCGGGGGCGAGATCCCCGCCAGCTCTGCCAGCTCCAGGTTAGTGACCAGGTTGTTCTTCTGCAGCTGGTCGAGAATGCGACGGTCTATGGGGTCCAGATCGATCATGGATTCCACTTTGAGCCGGATTTCGGAATCTATGACCTGAAATCCGCGCGAATGCGAAATCCGTGGCGAATCGCGCGGCGATAGCATCCGGCCATGGCTGGGGATGCCATCGGGGTAAGGCGGGTGACCGGGGCCGAGGTCGAAGCGGCCGCGCGGCGGCTGTCCGGCCACATGACCGCCACCCCGCTGATCGCCTCGCCGGCGCTCTCCGACCTCCTCGGCGCCGATGTCTGGCTCAAGCTCGAATCCGCCTCCGAGATCGCGAGCTTCAAGCTGCGCGGCGCGCTGAACGCGCTGCTTTCGGTCGGCAACGCCAAGAGCGCGATCACCTCCTCGACCGGCAATCACGGCCAGGGCGTGACGCTCGCCGCCAGGCGCCTCGGCATACCGGCCGAGATCTTCGTGCCCGACGATCCGAACCCGGTGAAGGTGCGGATGATCGAACTGCTGGGCGGGCGCGTGCATGTCGGCGGCATCGATATCGACGATGCCAAGGCGCGCGCCTATGCCTATCAGGAAAAGCATGGCGGCAGCTTCGTCGACGACGGCGAGAACGCCGACCTGATCGCCGGTGCCGGCACCGTGGGCCTGGAGATCGGCCGCGCGCTTCCGAACATCGACCGGCTCTACGTGCCGATGGGCTCGGGCTCGCTCGCCAGCGGTACCGCCGTCGGCGTCAAGCATGTGCAGCCGAAGGTGCGCGTCACCGCGGTGCAGGCTGCAGGCGCGCCGGCGATGGTCGAGAGCTTCCATGCGAAGCGCGCGATCGAACGTCCGATCGCGACACGTGCCGATTGCCTCGTCTGCCGCATCCCCGCGGCGCAGGCGCTCTCGACCTTGATCGCCGCCGTCGACGACGCCGCAACCGTCTCCGATCAGGAGATGCTGGCGGCCGTCCACACCTATCTCGCCCGCGCGCATCTGCTGATCGAGCTGGGCTCGGCGGCGCCGCTTGTCGCCGCCTGGAACGAGCGTGCGGAGTTCAAGGGCAAGCGCGTGGCGATCGTGGTCTCCGGCGCCAATGCGGTACCGGAGATCGTCGCCGAAGCCCTGAAGACGCCGCCCTTGGGCGGGGCGTTTGCGTGAGAGCGAGGACGTTACCTACCCCCCATCCCAACCTTCCCCCGCAAGGGGGGAAGGGGCACGAGGAGCGCTTCTTCGAACCCCTTCCCCCCTTGCGGGGGAAGGCTGGGATGGGGGGTAGCGCCAGACGCGATCTATCTCCGCGCCCGCGCCTTCATGTCCTCGCAGGCCTGCGTGAGGGCCGCCATCAGCGCGGGCTCGCTGGCGTCGTGGCCGGCGGCGATGATCCAGCGGAGATCGGCCTCGGGCCAGCGTTCCTTGACCTCGAAGGCGTTGAGCGGCCGCGTCACCACGTCGTAGCGGCCCTGCACGATGATGCAGGGAACGTCGCGGATGCGGGCGATGCCATCGAGGAGCTGGCCTGGCTTCACGAAGAACTTGTTCGCGACATAGTGGAAGAACATCAGCGTGCCCTGTCGCTTCTGCTCGAGCGTCGCTTCGGGTGCCCTGGCCGGCGTGTTGAAGCTGGAAATCCGCGTCGAGTATTCCCAGAACGCCTCGGCCGCCGGTCCCCAGACCTTGGGATCGGGATCGGTGATGCGCTTGCGATACGCCTCGACGATGTCGTCGCGCTCGGCTTCCGGGATGAACGCGGCGAAGGGCTTCCACAGATCGGGGAAGAGGTTGTTGACGTCATAGGCCCACCAGCGGATCGCCGCGTCCGCGCCGGTGGTGACGCCGCGCAGGATCAGACCGGCGATGCCGTCGGGATGCGCCTCGGTATAGGCGAGGCCGAGCAGCGCGCCCCAGGAGCCGCCGCTCACCACCCAGCGCTTGAATCCCAGATGGCGGCGCAGCCGCTCGAGGTCCTCGACCAGCGCCTGCGTATTGTTGCCCTCGAGCGAACCGAAAGGCGTCGAGCGCCCGCCGCCGCGCTGGTCGACGAGGACCAGATCGTAGAAGTCCGGATCGAAGGTGCGCCGGTTCGCCGGCACGCAGCCGCGCCCCGGCCCGCCATGCAGATGCACCGCGGGCAGGCCGCCCCGCTTGCCGACGCGCTCGTAGAACAGCCGGTGCGGCGGATCGACGTCGAGCCAGCCGGTTTCGTAGGGCTCGATATCCGGATAGGGCGCCGGATAAGACGAATGATTTTCCACCGTCGCGCTCCGCTCAGCTCGATCGGGCGCGACCATACACCAAGGAGGCGCAGATGAAGTCTTCCCGCTTGGCCTTCGGCGCAACGGCGCTCGTCGCGGCTGCGCTCGGCCTCAACCCCGCGACGGCGCAGGAGAAGGTGCTGAAAGTGGTCCCGCATGCGGACCTCAAGGTGCTCGACCCGGTCAACGTCACGGCCGCGATCACCTACATCCACGGCCTGATGATCTACGACAGCCTGATGGCGCTGGATGCGAACCTGACGCCGCAGCCGCAGATGGCCCAGGGCGTCCAGATCTCATCCGACCGGCTGACCTACACCTTCACGCTCCGGCCCGGCCTCAAATGGCATGACGGCACGCCGGTCACGTCCGCCGACATCGTGCCGTCGGTGAAGCGCTGGATGGCGCGGGCACCTGTCGGCCAGAAGATGGCGCCGTCGATCGCCTCGATGGAGGCGCCGAACCCGAACACCTTCGTGATCAAGCTGAAGGAGCCCTATGCGCTGACCGAGTACTCGCTCGGCCTCGCCGGCCCGGTCTACATGCCGCAGAAGGTGGCGGAGACCGATCCCAACACCTCGATCACGAGCTCGGTCGGCTCCGGCCCCTACAGATTCGTCGCCTCCGAGTGGAAGCCCGGTGCCAAGGTGCTCTACGAGAAGAACAAGGACTACGTGCCGCGCAGCGAGCCCGCGAGCTTCTTCTCCGGCGGCAAGGTCGTGCGCCTCGACAAGGTCGAATGGACGATCATCCCCGACGCCAACACCGCGGCGGCGGCATTAGGGCGCGGCGAGGTCGACTACTGGAACACGCCTCCGGCCGACTTCGTCAAGATCCTCTCGCAGAATCCCGACATCACGCTGCAGATCCTGCATCCGCTCGGCTGGGTCAATTTCGGGCGCACCAATGCGCTTCTGCCGCCCTTCAACAACGTCAAGGCTCGCCAGGCGCTGGCCCATGCCTTCGCCGACCAGAAGGACTTCATGCAGGCGGCCTATGGCGACGAGCGCTGGTGGCGCACCTGCGGCTCCTACTTCGTCTGCGGCACCGCCTACGGCACCGAGGCGGGATCCGAGGCCTATGCGAAGCCCGACCTCGCCAAGGCGAAGCAGCTCCTCGCCGAAGCCGGATACAAGGGCGAGAAGATCGTCGTCGTCAACACCAAGGAGATCCCGGCCATCTACGCGCTGACCGTGGTCGCGATCCAGAAGATGAAGGAGATCGGCCTCAACGTCGACGAGCAGGTGGTCGACTGGAGCGGTTTCATCGGCCGCATCCAGAAGAAGGACCCGGTCGACCAGGGCGGCTGGAACTTCTTCACCACCTACGGCTCCGGCATGAACGGTCCTGTCCAGAATCTTTCGCACATTTGATCAGGCGGCGGCTCCGGATTGTGGGACCTGCGGCTGATAGAGTGGCCGCATGTTCATGTAGCACCTGGCTGACCACG
>VGEH01000223.1 GCA_016869375.1 Alphaproteobacteria bacterium
ATCGGCCACATCCTCGATCAATTCCATCCCAGCGAATGCCAGAACTACTTCCGACACACCGGATATCTATCATCTTGATCGCAAAATGCTCTAGCCCGCGAAGGGGTCCGCGACGAGCGGCCAGAGCGGCCGCGCGAGCTTCGTGTAGGGAACCTGCCTGATGTCGAGCGTCAGCGGCCCCGGCCCGCCGGTATAGAGCGTGGCGCGCGCAATCGGCCGGAAGGCCGCGTTGAAGTGGGTAAAAGACTTCACAATCACGATGCGCCGGCGCTCAGGATCGACGCCGAGACCCGAGAAGAGATCGCGGCCGAGCGCTTGGGTGCGCGTCGTGATCAGCACGACCGCGAGGCCGCCATGGTCTGGGAGCTCGATCGCCGCGGCGTCGCCGAGATCGTCGCGCGCCTTGATGAAGGTCTGCGTCGCATTGCGCCGGCAGCGCAGGACGCGGACACGCGCATCGATCGGCCGGCCCGAGGTCGGCCCCATCTTGCCGCCGAAGCGGAGCCGGAACACGCCGCCTTCGCCGGCGGCGAAGCATTGCTTGACCGCGATCGGGTCCCATAGCGGCCCGACCGTAACTCCGTCGATGCCGCGCGCGATCACGCGCTCGATGAAATAGGTGGAATCCGAGGGCGCGCCGCCGCCGGCGTTGTCGGCGCGGTCGGCGATGACGACCGGCCCCTTCCCCGGCCCATCCAGCAGCGAGAGCGCTTGGTCGAGCGCCTGATCCATGCTGGCGCTTTCCGGAAACAGCTGGTCGCGCAGTGCGTATAGCTCGCGGCCCAGGGCTTCGGCCAGGCGATCGCCCTTGGCGCGATCGTCATCGGTGACGACCACGATCTTGGTGCCGAGATCGGCGACGTCGCCGAGGGTGTAGCCGTGGACGATCGAGATCGACAGCACGCCGTCGCGCCCCTCCAGCCGCTTCACCTTGTCGACGAAGCTTCGCATCGGCTCGTCGACGGTGGGCATGAACTGGATCATCCGGCAGTCATAGACCGACATCACCGGCTTGATCTTTCCGCGCGCGCAGTCGGCGATCAGGTCGACCAGCTCCTCGCCTCGCTCGAGGAAGTCGGTGTGCGGCGACTCCTTGAAGCAGATGAGGAGGTCGGCACTGGTCGCCATCATCTCGGTCAGATGGCAATGCGGGTCGAGCTCGGCGCCGATCGGAACCTTGAGCCCGACGATGGCGCGCACATGTGCCAGGAGATCGCCTTCGCAATCGTCGTAGCCGTCGGCGACCATGGCGCCGTGGAGCCCGAGGACGACCATGTCGACCGGCATCGCGGCGCGAAGCTGGTCCAGGATCTCGTCGCGGAAGAGCTCGTAGGCGCGGCGCGTGACGATGCCGGCGGGTTGCGCGAAGGTGCAGGTTCCTTCGATCACCTGCCAATTGCCGGCCGCGCCGCGCTTGCGCGCCGCGATCAGCGGACCGGCGAAGAGGCGAGGCTCGTCTCCGAATGCGCCGGGGCCGGCGTAGAAAGAGGTGCGAAACGCGTCCTCGCCCGTGACCATGGGCGAGAAGGTATCGGTCTCGGTCGCGAGCGAGGCCGTGAACACACGCATGGCTGGATCTTTCCTGTCGCGCCGCTGTCGGCGGACAGTCGCACCGCGCAGGCAATCGCCTCAACCCCGGTCGGCGGCCTATGAAAGGCCGGCCGGTACGGGGCTATCGCGGAAGCTGCGGCTTGGCGGGCTGCGACGGGTCCGGCCAGGCCCACCAGATGGAGAGAGAGACCGCCAGCGCGACGCCGGAGACCGAGAACCCGGCACCGTATCCACCCGTCGCGTCGTGCAGGAGACCGGCAAGCCAAGCCCCGGAGGCGCTGCCGATGCCGAACGCCATGAGCAGGATGCCGAGGACACGGCCGACCGCCGGCCCGACAAACCGCCGCATCACCAGCCCCGCCATCAATGGGCCGCGCGAGCCGAGGCTGAGCCCGAAGGTCACGACGTAGAGACCGAGGAGCCAAGGCGCGGCACTCCAGCCCATGGCCCAGAGCGTCGCCATGCCGATCGCCGTGCAGGCGAAGCTCGCGGTCACGGTACGGCGCCAGCCCGCCCGCTCCGAGAGCCAGCCGAAGAACATGACGCCGAGCGCGGTAGCAAGACCGGCGATTCCGACGGCCGAAGCGGCCGTCAGCGGGGCATACCCGTTGTCGATCAGATAGACGACGACGAGCACCTGGACGCCGAAGACGGCGAAGCAGGTGAGAAAATGGCTGGCCAGCACGCGCCACAGCAGAGGTTCCGCCAGGAGCCGTTGCCACGCGACGACGGCGTCCGCTTCCGCTCGCGGGTTATCCCAGCCGCGATCAACAGACGGCCCTTGGCTCTGCTCGGCCCGGCCGGCGCTGAGCTTTCGCCATGGCAGGAACGCCAGCGGCAGAAGGAGGAGCGATACGATGAAGGCCAGCGCCTGATAGGCGCCGCGCCATCCCCACTCCTCGATCAGGAAGTGCGACAGCGGCGCGAAGACGAGCGCTCCCAGGCCGGCGGTGCCGCTGATGATGCCGAAGATCGTGGCCTCGCGGTTCTTGAACCAACGGCCGACCAGCGGCCCCTGCGCGGAGGTGCCGACGCAGGCGGTTGCCATGCCGACCCCGACGCCGAGCGCGAGCTGCAGCTGCCAGAGCTTCGTCGCGGCCGAAGCGGCGACGAAGGCCGCGACGAGCATCAACGTGCCGATCGCATAGGCCGTACGCGGACCGAAGCGATCGACCAAGGTGCCGACGAAGGGTCCGCTCGCGCCGATCGTGACCAGCGACAGCGCGTAGATCGCGGTCATCTCGGCGTGGGCGAGGCCGAGCCCCTCTTCCAGGGGGAGGATGAAGACGCCGAAGCTCTCCGCAGCGCCTCGCACGACCCCGACGAAGCCGCAGCTCGTGGCGACGACCATCGCCGGCAGCAGCGATCCGGGTGGCCTTCCGGCCGTCTGTCCCAGGGACACGGTCATGCCGCGTCCCTCTGCTTCGAAATTTTCCCCACGGATCAACGATCCCGATTTTTGGAAGCCAATGCAACCCCATAGCGAGTAACTCGCCGAGATTTCCACAACTGTGGATAAACAACATCTTGATGTTGAAGTACCCCTGACAACAATATGTTGGGTTGATTAACCTCAACTTCCCTGGGGAGGGGATCTGGCGTCATGACCTCCATCAAAGCATCGTCGACTTCTGCACTCCCGCACGCTGTATCCGAATCGCTGCCCCTACCGTTGCCCATCGGCACGCCCGAGTCCTACGCCGTCCCGCTGCTCGATGCCGTGACGATCGACCATGGCCCGCCCGATCTGCTCGGACGCTTCTTCGCGCTTGCCGACGCAACAATGCGGAATCACGGCCTGAAGCTCGCCTATTGCGGCGACTTCCGGATCCTGCGCGCGATCAACGAGGACAATCGCGACAGCTGGTACCCACTCATACCCGCCTTCGATAGTCGCGGCGGCGCGACCGCGTCCAACGCGTATTTCTTCATCGCCTATGACGGCAACGAGATCGTCGCTACACAGGTCGGGCGTGTCTACGATGTCGCCGACAGTTTCACCGAGCTCTGCCACTCGCTTCGCCTCATGTATGACGACCCGAGCAAGGCCCCGGCGGGAGAGAGCTGCACGCTCACGCTCGATGCGGCGCGCGCGGGCGACGGCATCCGCGGTCGCGTCGTGTTTTCGGGTGGGACATGGTGCAAGCCCGGCAAGGCCAGGGGTCGCGGCTTTGCCTCGCTGCTCGCGAGGCTCTCACGGTCCTTTGCGCTAGCGCGCTTCGGCACCGACTGGACCGTATCGACGGTGCGCATGTCGCACATCGCCGGAGGCCTGCTCGGCGCCTATGGCTATAAGCGGCTCGCCTATGAGTGGAAATGGCGCTCGCCGGTATCTCCGGGCGCTCCTTCATCGAAAGACGACCCCATCGCGCTCGTGCATATGTCGCGCGAGGAGCTGCTCGCCGATCTCGCCGACCACCTGCCTCGACTCAGCCTACCGTCCCAGGCTGCCGAGTAAGGACCGAATAGGAAGCGACCACGCGGCGACGGCCTTCGGTAAACGGGACGATCAGTCGCGAATAGGATGACCGCCGGCTTTCGCTGCCTGGTCGCTCTCCGGACTCCTTAATGGTGGCGCGGACGCGCTCGAAATGAATGACGTTGTCGCTGAGCGCCTCGGTGTAGCGGCGCTCGACCGCCAGCCCGTATTCCTTGTCCGGCTGATTCCGTATGACGCGCCCGACCGCCTGCAATGCCCAGTCGCGGCCGTAATAGTCGGGTCCGTACGGAAAGAAGACGATGCGGGGACCTTCCGAGCTGGCCTCGGCGATTGTCATGCGATCGCCGATACCGAGCGAAAATAGATGGCCGATCGCACCGTTGTCGAGACGGCGGCCGAAAAGGCTGAGCAGTGGCTGAAATGGTGCCAGCTCCATTGCCGAGACTTGGTCGATCCCCACCCTCTGCCCTTCGTAGACCGGCAGAGGCGCCGACGGCTGGTCAAGCTGCGTGAGCTGGCGCAGGCGTGCAGCCGCGATCGCACCATCGGGGTTCCTTTCCCGAAGCCAGCTGTTGCTCCACCAAACCCCGATCCGCGTCGGTTCATTGCGGAGCGCGAGATAGGCTGCGGCATGCTCGATCGCCCGTGTCAGGCAGTTCGACGCACGCGCTAGCACCTGCAGGCCGTCGCCCTGGCGAACGATGGTGATGACGCCCATGTTGCGAGCCAGGAAGGCGGTGACGTCGTAGTCGGCTTCCGGATGGATGCCGAAGCGCTCGAGCGCCTCCGAATTCAGCGGCCGCACGCCGTGGTCGTCGGCGAACATCGCCGGTCCCTCGACTAGCCGCGCCGGCCGTCCCGGCGTCTCGCGCAGCATGTCCTCGAGCCGCTCGAGCGCCGTGAGCGGGCTTGACGCCTCGACCACGTGCCCGCGATCGAGGTCCGCGATCCGGATTGGGCGGGGCTCTGTCAGCAGCGATAGCATCCAATGGCGAAGCGTCGCCACGCCCTGGTAGGGCGCGCGGCTGGGGCTGATCTCGAGGCTGATGCGCGATGCCTCGACTCGCCCCCTGATCGGCGCCATCGCATTGTGCGTGTTGCTGCGGATCCGCCCTTCGGAGTCGATGACGAAAGCGGCCTCGGGCTTGGCTTCGACGCGGCTTCGAACGTGGTCGGCGATATGGGCCGGGATGTTCTTTACTTCCCGGTACCAGAGTGCCTTGACCATCCGGCCATTGATCTCCGGATGGGCGAGGCGAATCTCCAGCCTTCGGAAGATCTCCTTGGTGGAAGTCCCCGCTCGCACGGCGCCGGCAATGGCGATCAGGTGCTCGGCGACCTCGCGGCGGACATCCTCGGCCGTGCGCATCGCCGGGCTCACGCTGACAGCCCACTGACACCGGGCGCCGCCGTCCGGAACCTCGGACAACCTTTCCGGAACCCTGGATCGCCAGGGCTCCATAGGTCTGGGGGCTGGGGAGGAGACGCATGCGCATCACAAGCGCCCGCAAGGGCCGCCATCTCATGGGTATCAGCCGCGATGTGAGGGAGTGGGCGAAGGAGGAACGGGGCCGGAGCCGACGCATCGCCGCCGCCCTGGACGATTTCGCCGTGGCGATCGAACAGCACGCGCGCCTGACCAGCTTCGCGCTCGTCGCGTATTCCCCGGCGGCTCACGGCAAGTTCCCCTCGCGCGTGTAGATCTACAGGAATCCTTTGGGCTTCAGCAGCTTGGCGCCTTCGCCACTGTGGGAGGAATCCTATTACAGGCAAACTGCCGCTGGCAAATCGGCCGCGAAGACTTCACCATACCGCCGAGTATCCGGCCCTGGGTTCAACAGTCTAGGCAGGAACCCGGTCGGCATAGACTG
>VGEH01000224.1 GCA_016869375.1 Alphaproteobacteria bacterium
TGCTACATCGAGCTGATTCGCGGCGTGCCGCTGATCACCGTGCTGTTCATGGCATCGCTGATCTTCCCGCTGTTCCTGCCGGCGGGCATGACCATCGACAAGCTGCTGCGCGCGCAGATCGCCATCATCCTGTTCGCCGCCGCCTATCTCGCGGAGGTCGTTCGCGCCGGTCTGCAGGGCATCCCTCGCGGCCAGTACGAGGCCGCTGACTCCCTCGGGCTCACCTACTGGCAGTCGATGCGGCTCATCATCCTGCCGCAGGCGCTCAAGATGGTGATCCCGCCACTGGTGAACACCTTCATCGGCTTCTTCAAGGACACGACGCTGATCATCATCGTCGGCCTTTTCGACTTCCTGTTCTCGGTCCGCGCGCCGCTCGCCGATCCGAACTGGCTGGGCTTCCCGACCGAGGCCTATGTCTTCGCCGCTGTGGTCTATTTCTGCTTCTGCTTCACCATGTCGAAGTACAGCCAATACCTCGAGCGCGAGCTGAGCCCTGAGCGACGACGCTGATCACGCAACTGTGATGTAAGCGTCGTCCTGTCTCGGCGGTCGGCGCTGGAATCAGAGATTTGTCGGCAGTTCCAACGCTTAGACCATTAATGAAATTGACCCTGACCTATATTGGGGAGCTTTCTTCGAGGGTTTTGTTAAAAAGCTTTTCATATTGTAACCAAATACCGTGCACCCGCGTTGTTTGCGGTCGCCCACCGCCCCAAATTGTGATAAGAAGAGATTGTAAACTGCGTATTACCTCGTGAAAACAGGAGTCTCGCGATGCCGAGGAAAGCTGCCGCCAAGTCGGCTCGGAGCGACCGCCACAACCCCAGAGGGGCCAGCTCGGTGGACGCTCATGTCGGCCTGCGGGTCCGCCAGCGCCGTACCCTGCTCGGGATGAGCCAGACTCAGCTCGGCGAAGCCCTCGGCCTGACCTTCCAGCAGGTGCAGAAATATGAACGCGGGTTCAATCGGGTCGGCGCCAGCCGTCTCTGGGAGCTCTCCCGGGTCCTGGGCGTGCCGATCACCTATTTCTTCGAAGGGCTCGAGCCGGATACCCAGCCGGTGCCGGTGCGCGAGATGCCGGACGCGATGAAGGCGACCGCCGACCCCCTGAACAAGCGCGAGACGCTCGAGCTGGTCCGCGCCTATTACCGGATCCAGGACGTCGCCGTCCGTCGCCGCCTCTGCGATCTGATCCGCCAGATCGCCGGCGCTTCCGAAGCCGATCTCGAGGACGCGGCCGACCAGGCCGCCTGAGAAACGCTGTCGCGCTCCAAACGAAAAGGCCCGCTCAGAGTTGAGCGGGCCTTTCTCGTTTCGAGTGCCGGGCGCTACTCGACGAGCGCCGGAACCTTGGGCTCCTCGTCGCGCGGCGCGGGCGGCGTCGGATAGTCGAAGACCAGCTTCTCGCCGTCGAAGTCGACGCGGACGCGGCCGCCGGTGGCAAGCCGTCCGAACAGCAGCTCCTCGGCCAGCGCCTTCTTCACGTGCTCCTGGATGACGCGGCCGAGCGGACGTGCCCCGAATTGCGGGTCGTATCCCTTCTTCGCCAGCCATTCGCGGGCCGCCTCGGAGAGCTCGATCTCGACATTGCGCTCGCCGAGCTGGGCTTCGAGCTGGGCCACGAACTTCTCGACGACCTTGCCGACGATCTCCGGCGTGAGGCCGGCGAAGGCGATGATCGCATCGAGCCGGTTGCGGAACTCCGGCGTGAACATGCGATTGATCGCCTCGGTGTCCTCGCCGACCCGGGCCGTGCGCTCGAAGCCGATCGGCGGCTTGATGAGGTCGGCGGCGCCGGCATTGGTCGTCATGATCAGGATGACGTTGCGGAAGTCGACCGTCTTGCCGTTGTGGTCGGTCAGCTTCCCGTGGTCCATGACCTGCAGCAGGATGTTGTAGAGATCCTGATGCGCCTTCTCGATCTCGTCGAGCAGCAGCACGCAATGCGGATGCTGGTCGATCGCATCGGTCAGCAGGCCGCCCTGATCGAAGCCGACATAGCCCGGGGGGGCGCCGATCAGGCGGCTCACCGAATGGCGCTCCATGTACTCCGACATGTCGAAGCGGGTGAGCTCGATGCCCAGCACCTTGGCGAGCTGGCGGGCGACCTCGGTCTTGCCGACGCCGGTCGGCCCTGAGAAGAGGTAGCAGCCGATCGGCTTCTCGGGCTCGCGCAGGCCCGCGCGCGACAGCTTGATCGCTGCCGACAGCGCCTCGATCGCCTTGTCCTGGCCGAAGACGACGGTGCGGAGATCACGCTCGAGATCCTTCAGCACCTGCTTGTCGTCGGCCGAGACGCTCTTCGGCGGGATGCGCGCGATCTTGGCGACGATCGCCTCGACTTCCTTGACGCCGATGGTCTTCCGCCGCTTCGACGGCGGCTGCAGCATCTGCGCGGCGCCGACCTCGTCGATGACGTCGATCGCCTTGTCGGGAAGCTTGCGGTCGTTGATGTAGCGCGCCGCGAGCTCGACCGCCGACTTGATGGCCTCGGCGGTGTAGCTGACCTTGTGGTGATCCTCGTAGTAGGGGCGGAGGCCCTGGAGGATCTTGATCGAGTCCTCGACCGAAGGTTCGTTGACGTCGATCTTCTGGAAGCGGCGGACCAGCGCCCGGTCCTTCTCGAAGTAGTTGCGATATTCCTTGTAGGTCGTCGAGCCGATGCAGCGGAGCGTGCCTGAGGCCAGGGCCGGCTTCAGCAGGTTCGATGCATCCATGGCGCCGCCGGAGGTGGCGCCGGCGCCGATCACGGTGTGGATCTCGTCGATGAAGAGGATCGCCTTGTCCTGCGCCTCGAGCTCGGTGATGACGGCCTTGAGCCGCTCCTCGAAGTCGCCGCGATAGCGCGTGCCGGCGAGCAGCGCGCCCATGTCGAGCGAGAAGATGGTGGCGTCCTTGAGGACTTCCGGCACCTCCCCCTGGACGATGCGCCGCGCCAGGCCCTCGGCGATCGCGGTCTTGCCGACGCCGGGGTCGCCGACATAGAGCGGGTTGTTCTTGGTACGCCGGCAGAGGATCTGAATCGTGCGCTCGACCTCGTCGGCGCGGCCGATCAACGGATCGATCTTGCCGGCGGCAGCCTTGCGGTTGAGGTTGACGCAGTAGGATTCGAGCGCGTCGGAGCCCTTCTTGTTCTGCTTCTCCTTCTCGCCGCCGCCGCCTTGCTGCTCTTCGTCGGCGCCGCGCACGGTCTTCTGCTCGGAGCGGCCAGCGACCTTGGCGATGCCGTGCGAGATGTAATTGACCGCATCGAAGCGCGACATGTCCTGCTCTTGCAGGAAGTAGACGGCGTGGCTCTCGCGCTCGGAGAAGAGGGCGACCAGCACGTTGGCGCCGGTGACTTCGCTGCGCCCGGAGGACTGAACATGGATGACGGCGCGCTGCACGACGCGCTGGAAGCCGGCGGTCGGCTTCGCTTCCTCGCCGCGCTTGGAGATCAGGGCCTGCAGCTCGTTGTCGATATAGGCAGCAAGGTCGCGGCGGAGCTTCTCGACCTCGACACCGCAGGCGCGGAGCACCGCGATCGCGTCCTGGTCTTCCGTCAGCGACATCAGGAGGTGCTCGAGCGTGGCATATTCGTGACGACGCTCGTTGGCGAGCGCGAGGGCGCGGTGGAGCGACTTCTCGAGGTTACGCGACAGCATGCCCACGTTAAGTCCTCCGTACTCTAGTCTTTCTCGAGCGTGCACTGCAGCGGATGCTGGTGCTGGCGGGCGAAGTCCATGACCTGGGTCACCTTCGTCTCGGCGACTTCGTAGGTATAAACACCGCAGATGCCGACACCGCGGTGATGAACGTGCAACATGATGCGGGTCGCCTCTTCGCGGGTCTTGGCGAAGAAGCGCTCCAGCACGTGAACCACGAACTCCATGGGCGTGTAGTCGTCGTTGAGCATCAGGACCTTGTACATCGACGGCTTCTTGGTCTTGGGCTTCGCCTTGACCACGACGCCAGTCTGCGGACCGCCGCCTGTGCCTTTGCCGTTTCCGATGGTCGGGTCGCTCACGTTATGGACGTCCTAAGGACGATCAGATCAGACGAAATCATAGGGTCGCGAACACGCTTGGGGAAGGGTTGGTCCCTGTCCTCGTCGTCGTCGACGAAAACCGGGGTGGGCCAGAGACCTACCCAGATGGGAATGCCGGGACGAAAAAGCAAACGGCCCGGCGGGTCACCCCGCCGGGCCGTCGAAACGCTGCGATTCGCTTGGCTTAAGCGTCGCGTTAGGCAGCGACCGGCTTGAACAGCTTCTCGACGCTCACATTGACGCGAGCCTTGATCGGCTCGAAGGCGTCGTTGGCGGTCTTCACGCCCATCTCCGAGAGGCGCGTGCCCTCGACGACGGCGGTGTCGAAGGTCTTCTTCGCCCAGGTGTTCTGCAGCTCGACGACCTCCTTGAAGGTGCGCGCAGCAACCAGGCTCTGGAAGGCGGCGACGTTCTGCTCGGCAACGGCCTGGGCGATGCCCATCCACTCCTTGCCGAAGGTCTCGGCCGCCTTCACGGCGATGGTCGAGGACTGCACGAACGCCTCGAGGTTGTCCTTGCTGAGGCCGGCGAGTTCGCCATAGCCCTTGAAGAAGTTCTGCGAGGCCTTCTCGACCTGGCTCTTCGTCATCTCCATGGCCTGCTCGTAAGAGGCCTTGGCGGCGTCGGTGCCAGCCTTGACGACAGTCTCGACGGTCTCCTTGACGGTCTCGGCGGCCTCAAAGGCTTCCTTCGAGGTCTTGTAGGTTTTGGCGTTCATGGGCTTCACTCCTTTAGGGGCCGGGGGACGGCTGCTTCGTTGATCCGCGCTGCAGTGCAGCATGGCGCATAGATAGGCTGTTTCCGTAGGGTGTCAAGGAATTTTGTGCACTGCAATATCGCTCGTGCACATAAACGGGAGGCTGGATTTACCCTTGTTAAGGTTGGGGTGCTAAGCCTTTGATTCGCTTAACGTCGGTCACAGCCACCATCCCATTACCGCTTAAAATATGTTTAAAAACAGCCAATTACAAGATTTTTCTAACACCGAGAACGATCCTGTGGCATAACGGTGACCATCCAACGGTATTTTTGCGCACTTCCGAGGAGACGGGTAATGGGGTCGGAGGGAATGAGACTATCTACCGTTTGTGCTTTCGGCCTCGCCGCCTTCCTTGCTTTCGCTACCTCCTCCCTTGCCGCCCCGCCGCCGGCCTTCATTAACGACGACCGCTACAGCTCGATCGTCGTCGACGCCGATTCCGGCCGGGTCATCGCGGCCACCAACGCTGACCAGATCCTCCATCCGGCGTCGTTAACCAAGATCATGACGCTGTACATGACCTTCGACGCGCTGAAGCGCGGCCAGCTGTCGCTTCAGCAGCAGCTTCGTGTCTCGTCTCATGCCTCGTCGATGACCCCCTCCAAGCTCGGGCTTCGCCCGGGCGACTCGCTCTCGACCGAGCAGGCCATCCTCGCCCTCGTCACCAAATCGGCGAACGACGCTGCGGTTGTGCTCGCCGAGGCGATGGAGGGAAGCGAATCCCAGTTCGGCCAGGCCATGACGCAGCGCGCCCGCTCGCTCGGCATGCATCACACTTATTTCACCAATGCCTCGGGCCTGCCCGACACGCGTCAGGTGACCAGCGCCCGCGACATGGCGATGCTCGCGCTCGCGATGCTGCGAGACCATCCGCGTCAGTACCGCTATTTCGCGACCACGGAATTCACCTTCCGCGGCCAGGTCCACCGCAACCACAACCGGCTCCTCGGCAGCTATGATGGCGTCGACGGCATCAAGACCGGCTTCATCAACGCATCGGGCTTCAACCTCGTCGCTTCCGCCCAGCGCGACGGCCGCCGCGTG
>VGEH01000225.1 GCA_016869375.1 Alphaproteobacteria bacterium
TGACCAGTCGACCCGTTCATATGGCGCGATCGGAATCCAGGGATCGTTGGTCGCGTGGATGACGAGCGTCGGCACCTCGATGCGCGGTAGGAACGGCGCCGCCGAAGACTTCTCGTAATAGTCGGCGGCGGAGGAAAAGCCGTTGCGCGGCGCCACGTACCGATCGTCGAACTCGATGACGGTTCTCGCCGATGCGACCGCCTGCCGCTGCGCCTCGCTGATCGGCCCGGCGAAGGCCTCCTCGCGCATCTTTGCCAGCAGCCAGGTCTCGTAGAGACGGTTGCGCGGCCGCGTCAGGGTCGCCGCGGCATCGGCGAGGTCGATCGGCGCCGATACCGAGGCGGCGGCCCTGACGAGTGGTGATGCGCCCTCGCCGAGGTATTTGAGCAGCACATTGCCGCCGAGCGAGTAGCCCACGAGGGCGATGCCGTTCGCCGTGAGGTCCGACGGCAGCGCTGCGAGCGCGAGGCGCAGATCCTCCGATCGCCCGGCGTGGTACTGGCCGCGACAACGCGGGACCGAAGGTCCCGTGCCGCGCAGATTGAGGCGGAGGACGGAAAAGCCGGCCTCGAGCAGATGCGCTGCCGAAGCGCGGAGATAGAGCGAGTCCTCGGCCCCCGCGAGCCCGTGGATGAGAATAACCAGCGGCCGCGCCGAGGATACGCGATGGAGGCTTGCCGCGAGCGCATCGCCATCGCCGAGATCCAGCCAGAGGCGCTCCCCCTTGGGCAGCGCATGATGCGGCCGGACGATCTGGTTGCGGATGGTCTGAAGATGGCCGCCGAACCAAGGGGCGCGCGGCCGGAACGGCTCGATCATGCCCGCTTGGGCGGCGCCGGGGTAGGAGTTCCGTCTTCCTCGTCGTCCTCGTCGCCCGCGGTGATGAAGTCGCGGATGACGGAGATCTGGTCCTCGCTCATGAGCGCCGGCGCGTGGCCGACGCTCTTGATCGTCACCACCTGGGCCCTGGGACCCGTCTTCGCCATCCTGGCCGCAGTCGCGGCCGAGAGCAGCTTGCTGCGCTCGCCGCGGAGCAGCAGCACCGGGCAGGCGATCTGCTCCCATTGATCCCAGGAGGATGGGGGCGGCTTGGTCACGGAGCGAAACGGAAGGCCGATCCCCGGATCGTAGTGAAGCCCATAGGCGCCGTCGGGATGCCGCATGATGCTGTGGGTCGTCATCTCGCTCCACTGCGCATCGGTGAGCTCGCCGAAATCCGCATGCACCTTTTTGAGGTACTCCGCGACATCGCCCAGGCGCTTGAAACGCGGATCCTGGCCGACATAGCCGGCGATCGCCTTCACCCCCTCGAACTCGAGCTCGGGGCCGATGTCGTTCAGGACCAGGCGACGAATCAGCTCGGGGCGTTCGGCCGCGAGTCGCATTCCAATGAGGCCGCCGAGCGAAGTGCCGACCCAGTCGATGCCCTCGAATCCCAGATGGTCGAGCAGGCCCGACATGTGAGCGACATAGGTGTCGAGGGAGTAGAGCTTCTTGTCCGTCACCCAGCCGGATCGCCCGCGCCCGACCAGATCCACGCAAACGATGCGGCGCACCTTCTGCAAGCCCTTGGCAAGCTCGTCGAAGTCGCGGCCCTGGCGGGTCAGACCGTGCACGCAGAACACCCGCTTCGGATGCATGCGCGGGCCCCAATCGAAATAGTTGAGGCGAACCGTCTCCGCCGGCCCGAAGGCCGCCCAGCTTCCGTCCTTCATGGCTGCGAAGGCTACATGGCACGAGTGGCCGTCGTCCACTGAGCGGAGGGGGCGCGGGCTTGAGGAGGTTCGCCCCATCGGATAGTGTCCGGCCGCGTTATTTGCGCTCCATCATTCCGCCGAACGGATATTGCCATGCTGTTTTATGCCCAGGAGCGCATCGCGCTCTTCATCGACGGCGCCAACCTCTACTCCGCCGCGCGGGGACTCAACTTCGATATCGACTATCGGAAGCTGCTGGATCTGTTCGCCAACAAGGGCCGTCTGATCCGCGCCTTCTACTACACCGCGCTGCTCGAGGATCAGGAGTACTCGCCACTCCGGCCGCTGGTCGATTGGCTCGACTACAACGGCTACACGGTGGTGACCAAGCCGGCGAAGGAGTTCACCGACGCCCAGGGCCGCCGCCGCTTCAAAGGCAACATGGATATCGAGCTCGCGATCGACATGCTCGAGCTCGCGTCCTCCGTCGATCATATCGTGCTGTTCTCGGGCGACGGCGATTTCCGCCGCCTGGTTGAGGCAACCCAGCGCCGAGGCGTTCGCGTCACCGTGGTCTCGACCATCCGCTCCCAGCCGCCGATGGTCGCCGACGAGCTTCGCCGCCAGGCGGACAACTTTGTCGACCTGGTCGACCTCGCGCCGCAGATCCAGCGCCAGCACCAAGCCCGCGATCCCAACGCTCCGCCACGCGAGCCACGCGCGCCGCGGGCTCCGCACGACTCGCTGCCACCGACCGATCCGGACGCGCCGGGATTTGCCGGACGCGCGCCCGGCTTCCTGAATGCCGAGCGCTGAGGCTCCCGCGCGGGATTGTCCGCTCTGTCCTCGGCTCAAGGCCTTTCGCGACGCCAATCGCGCCCAGTACCCCGGCTTCTTCAACGCCCCTGTTCCTTCCTTCGGCGATCCGCAGGCGCATCTACTGATCGTCGGCCTCGCGCCCGGTCTCAAAGGCGCGAACCAGACCGGCCGGCCGTTCACCGGCGACTATGCCGGCGATCTCCTCTACACGACCCTGGCGAAGCACGGCCTGACACGCGGCACCTACGGCGCCCGCGCCGATGACGGGCTGGCCCTGGTGGGCTGTCGGATCACCAACGCCGTCCGCTGCGTGCCGCCTCAGAACAAGCCCCTGCCGATCGAGGAGAACACCTGCCGGCCGTTCTTCGAGAGCGAGCTCGCCTCGCTGCCGGCGCTGAAGACCATCCTGGCGCTCGGCGTCGTCGCCCATAATCAGGTGCTGAAAGGGCTCGGGCTCAAGCGCTCGGCCTATCCGTTCAAGCACGGCGCGCTGCATACGCTGCCCAACGGCCTCACCCTCGCCGACAGCTATCACTGCTCGCGCTACAACACGAATACCGGCGTGCTCACCGCCGAGATGTTCGACGAGGTCGTGGGCCGGATCGCGCGATGACGGCGCCGACCGACTTCTTCACCGTCGCGGAACTGCCGGAGCGAACACGCAGGCTTGCGGAAGACGCACGCGGCATCGTCGCGGTGCAGGCCCTCGGGAACAGTCGCTCCAATCGGCCGATCGAGCTGGTCAGCCTCGGCGACGGCCCCTTCGCGGCTCTCCTGGTCGGAGCGCCACACCCCAACGAGCCCGCCTCGCCTCGGAGATCGCGAGCCTCGAAGTCCGGGCTGGTTTCGAGGCGATCCCGACCGCCGTCATCGCCGAGCTGCAGATTCATGCGACCCTCGCTGCGGCGAGGACGATCGCGAGCCGCTAGCTTTTCTCTTCCTCGGCATAGGCGCTGAGATAGCCCTGCTTCCGGTAGCGCTCATGCGCCGCCTTCATCTTCTCAGGATCGAGCTCGGCGCCGATGCCGGGCTTGTCGTCGACCGGCTCGTTGCCGCCCGGATGGCGTACCGGCTCCTTGACCACGTCGTCGACCAGCATCTGGTGATAGGTCTGGTGCGCGTAGTTGCAGGCCGTCGACGACGCCAGCACCTGCATCACCGCGCGGGTGCCGATCGAGAGCGGCGCCAGGCTGTGATAGACGACCTGCACCCCGGCGATCTCGCAGAGATTGGCCGCCTGGTGGAAGGCGCGGATGCCGCCCGCCTGCCAGGGGTCGGTCATCACCAGGTCGGCGGCGCCGATCGAGATGATGTCGAGGATGTTGTGGTTGAGCCAGCTCGCCTGGTTGGCCGCGATCGGGATAGGCGAGCGGCGGCGAAGCACGCCCAGCTCCTCCAGCCGGTCGAGCCGTGTCGGCTGCTCGATGTACTGGACGTCGAAGTTCTTGAGCGCATGAACCATGCGGAGCGCCACATCCGGCGTCCAGTTCTCGTTGGGATCGATGCGGAGCTTCTTGCCCGGGCCGCCGCCGATGCGCATCGCCTCCATGGCGGCCAAGTCCATCTCCTCGCCGAAGCCGCCCTTGATGTAAAGCGTGCGATAGCCCTCGGCCGCATAGCGCCGTGCCTCGGCCTCGATCCGCTTCGTGTCGGGGTGATAGGGCACGAAGGCCATGAACTCGATGTGATCGCGCACGCGGCCGCCGAGGAGTGCGTGCACCGGCACACCGAGCGACTTCCCGATCAAATCCCAGCACGCGATCTCGATGCCGGCGAGCGCCGCATTGCCGGTATGCGGAAACGCCCCGAAGCCGCCGACGGTCTGGATGTCGCGCCAGCGCTGCGTCACCTGCCTGGGATCGCGGCCGATCAGCTGCGGCGTCACCGACTGGATCGCGGCCAGCGTCACCTCCGGCGACGGCGCCGGCACGGACTCGCCGAGGCCGACCAGTCCTTTGTCGGTGACGATCTCGACGACGATGCTGGTGACGCCGAGACGATGGCCCTGCGACCAGCGCTCGGGCTCGCGATAGTCGACGTTGACCGGCGTCGTCCGGATCTCGCGGATCTTCATCTCGCAGGCTCTTCGATGGGTTTCGCCGCCGTCTGCCGTAGCCACTGAGTCTGTCGCAAAGCCACTAGGCTTGAGGAAGCGGGCCGACGGCGCGCGAAACGGAGAAGACACATGGCCGAATGGGTGAAGACGCGGGTCGGGCTCCGGGGCGGCCGGGGCTTCGACCGCTGGTTTCTCGACAGCGGCAAGCCCGGCTATCGCGTCGTCATCTTCGGCGGCGTGCATGGCGACGAGACCGAGGGCGTGATCGCCGCCAACCGGCTGGCGGGAATGGCGCTCGGGCTCAAGGCCGGCTCGGTGACCGTGCTGCCGATCGTAAACGAGGAGGCCTATGCCTCTGACACCAGGCTTACGCCGGCGGATGGCGGCAACCTCGCCCGCGCCTTTCCGGGCAAGGCGGACGGCACGCCGACCGAGCAGATCGCCTATGCCCTGACCTCGGACGTGCTCGTCGGCTGCGATCTCCTGATCGACCTTCACACTTCGGGCCGTACCCTCGATATCCCCTTCACCATCGGCTACATCGACGACGGCCGCGACAGGAAGGGCCTGTCGGAGCGCGCGGCCAAGGTCTTCGGTGCCGACTTCATCTGGCGCCATCCGATCCGCCCGCCGGGCCGCACGTTGAACGGCGCCGACGCCGCTATCTGCACGGAGGCTCCCGGCGCCGAGCCGACCAGCCTCGAGAATGCCGGCAACTTCGCCGACGGCGTGCTCCGCGTCCTAGACGAGCTCGGCATGCTGGAGAAGCCGCTGGTGGCGCGCTCGACCCGGGTCTCGCAGCGGATCGTCGGCGGCAACAATGTCGAGGTCGACCCGCTGGCGACGAAGCACGAAGGCCTGTTCATCCACCGCTCCAAGCAGGGACAGAAAGTCACCAAGGGCGACCTGCTCGGGCTGGTGGTGAACCTGAAGGGCGAGACGCTGGAGGAGATCCGCGCCGATCTGGACGGCTGGGTCGTGTCGCTGAAATACCGGCCGCAGGTGAAGAAGGGCGAGCCGGTCGCGGGGCTCGCCATTGCCGACGACCGTTAGCAGGCTGTTGAAGAAGTCTGTAGCGAATCGGGTTTGAAGGGTGATTCATTCTCCTTAGTTTGTCAGGAGGATGAGATGCGCGGATCTGACGATCGGTCTGGTTCACTGTTTTCGTATGTGGATC
>VGEH01000226.1 GCA_016869375.1 Alphaproteobacteria bacterium
TCAGCGAGACTTGCCACATCTGTGTGCCCGGCGAGCACTTCGTTGTGGATCTGGTGCAGGAAGTAGTAGATCGGCCGGTGGCGGTGAAGCCGGTGCCTGGCGCACAGGTGCCCTATCATTGCACGGCGATCGGTAAGGCGATGCTCGCTTACCTCGCCAGCAAGTTCGACCGCATGCCGCGCGGACCGCTCAAGCGCTACACGGAATACACGATCGTCGATCCAGCCGATTTATTGGTGGAGCTTGGTCGGGTGAGGAAGCAGGGCTACTCAGTCGACAATCTTGAGTTCAGTCTTGATCTTCGCTGTGTGGCGGCACCGGTCTTCGACCGCACGGGCGACGTCGTCTGCGCGATTGGCATGTCAGCGCCCGCGCTACGCTTCTCCGAGCGCGACGTACCGGCAACCGCCGCCGCGGTCAAGCGCGAGGCGGAGCTGATGTCGCACGAGCTCGGCTTCCGAGGCGCGCCGGACAGCCGAACGTCGCCCTATCTCGCTTCGCCGGATTAAGTCGTCGCTGCAGTCGACGGGCGCTGTAGCCCCGCACTGACCATCACCGCGATGCCACATGCCGTAGAAGCTAAGACTTTGTCTGACAGACAGTGTCTGGTGAGCTGTCGGGTTTCGATCGCCTGAAGTGTAAGCGCTGTTTTCAGGCTACGGCTTTGAGTTTGGGCGACGGGTCGTAGGCCCAGGGCAGGAGGTCGTCAATTTGGCTGTTGGGATGGCCGTTGACGATCCTGGTGATGACGTCGGCGAGGTAGATCTGCGGATCGATGCCGCTGAGTTTGCAGGTTTCGATCAGCGAGGCGATGATCGCCCAGTGCTCGCCGCCGCCGTCCGACGCGACCTCATGATGCCCGGAGTCTGGGGCACGAGCTGGAGGTCGCATATCCATTCCACCCCTTGTTTCGGCGGCCCGCGATCGTGGTCGCCGATCAACTCCACAACGGCAGTCGGCATCTGACACTGCGCTCGGGCGAGGGTCCTTCCTTCCTGGTTCCGGCGTGGATGGTCGATCCAGAAGCAGCATCGGTCAAGATCGTTGACGCTCCGTGCCTTTCGGTCGCTCGGCTTCTCGATCTAAGGGCGTTCCTGGACTCAGTACTGGTCTGCAACCTTGGGGAAGAGAACCCCAAGGGAGGTGCTGATGGCGAAGCAGCGGACGAGGGCGCAACAGGATCTGTTCGAGGAGCCAGCGCCGGGCATCAGGCTTGGATCGAGGGAACGTGCAAAGGCGGTGGAGCAGATCCAAGCGCTGCTGATGGAAGCGACGGCGACCGTGGAAGGTCGACTGGAGACAGGCGATGACCAAGATCACGCCTGAGCATCTGGTGCGCGATGCTATCGTCTATGTTCGTCAGTCAACGGCCTTTCAAGTAGCGCAGAACCTGGAGAGCCAGCGGCGGCAGTACGGCCTAGCCGAGCGGGCCCGCCAGCTCGGGTGGCCCGACGTCGAGGTGATCGATGATGATCTCGGCCGATCGGGCGCGGGCACAAGGCGGCCCGGCTTCGAGAAGCTCCTGGCTGCGATCTGTGAGGGCCGCGTCGGCGCCGTGCTCTCGCTGGAGGCCTCCCGCCTGGCACGCAATGGGCGTGACTGGCACACGCTTCTCGAGTTCTGCGGCCTGGTCGGCACGCTGATCGTCGACGAGGACGGCGTCTACGACCCGACTTCGCCCAACGACCGGCTCCTGCTCGGCATGAAGGGTACGATGAGCGAGATGGAGCTCTCTGTCTTTCGGCAACGCTCGATCGAGGCAATGAAGCAGAAGGCGCGCCGGGGCGAACTCTTCCTCACGGTGGCGGTGGGCTATGTGAAGGCCGACGGCGATCGCATTGAGAAGGATGCGGACCGACGCGTCCAAGAGGCGATAGCGCTCGTGTTCCGCAAGTTCGCCGAGCTCCAGACGATCCGCCAGGTTCTGGTTTGGTGCAGGCAGGAGAAGATCCTCTTGCCTACCGTGGGCACTGGCGCAGCCGCCGACCGGATCATCTGGCGTTTGCCCGTCTATCCAACAATCCATCACATGCTGACCAACCCGGTCTATGCGGGCGCCTACGCCTTCGGCCGCCGGACCGCGCGCGTGACGATCGAGAACGGGCGCAAGCGGGTGGTCAGGAGCATGCAGCGAGACTGGAGATGCTGGGAGGTTTTGATCCGCGACCACCACGAGGGCTACATTCCCTGGGCCGAGTTCGAGAGGAATCAACAGCTGATCGCCGACAACACCAACGGGAAGCGGTTCATGAGCCGCGGCGCCGTCCGCCCCGGCGAAGCCCTCTTGCCTGGCCTCTTCCGCTGTGCCCGGTGTGGCAAGAAGCTTCGCGTCCGCTATGGCCAGACTTATCGCTACGAGTGCGTGGGCGCCTTCAATCAGCTCGCGGCGGCGCGGTGCATCACCTTCGGCGGGATGCGAGTCGATCGGGTCCTTGCCGAGGAGGTGCTGGCTAGGCTCCAGCCCCTGGGCGTGGAGGCGGCGCTCGCCGTTATCGAAGCGCGCAGCCAGCAACGCTCCGAGAAGAGAGGTCAACTCGAGTTGGCCCTACAGCAAGCCCGCTACGAGGCCGCCAGAGCTCAGCGCCAGTATGACGCAGCCGATCCGGAGAATCGCTTGGTGGCCGGCGAGTTGGAACGTCGATGGAACGAGCGCCTGGTCGCCATGCGCGATCTTGAACTTCAGATCGATCGGTTCGACGCCGACAAAGCGCCGGCCCTGACCAAGGCCGACCGCGAGCGACTCATGGTGCTCGGTCAGGACCTGATTCGAGCTTGGGAGAGTCCCGGCGCCTCGCCGGAGACGCGCAAGAAGATCGTTCGCACGGCCATCTCCGAGATCATCGTCGACGTCGTCGGCGACACTTTGGAGCTGATTGTCCACTGGCAGGGCGGCGATCACACCCGTCTGGCGGTTAAGCGGAACCGCGCCGGCCAGACGCGATGGACCACCGACGCGGAGGTGGTTGATCTGGTTCGCGCCCTGGCGCGCCAGATGCCTGACGAGACGATCGCCGCGGTGCTCAACCGATCCGGCAAGTCGACAGGCCACGGCAACAGCTGGACGCGGGGACGGATTTGCTCCCTGCGTCATCAGCACGACATCGCCATCTACCGTGTCGGCGAGCGCGCCGAGCGCGGCGAGGCGACGCTCGACGAGGCGGCCGCCGCCCTCGCGCTTAGCAAATCCACGATCCGCCGTCTCATCGTCGAAGGTGCTCTTCCGGCTATCCAACATTGCAAAGGCGCACCCTGGATCATTCGGCAAGTCGATCTTGAGCGAGACGAGATACGTCGCCAAGCCGATGTGCGCCGGTCGCGACGCCCGGCGCCCGACAAGCGCCAGCAAAACCTACTCAATCTATCAACGACATGACGAGATGAGCAGTATGAAGCGCCATCGTCGGAGCCGGCGAAGAGAGCATTCTTGCGATTCAGGGCGATCGGGCGGATGGCACGTTCGACGACGTTGGTGTCGATCTCGATGCGGCCGTCGTCGAGGAAGCGGGTGAGCCCGTCCCAGCGCGAGAGAGCATAGCGGATCGCCTCGGCGAGTTTGGTCTTCTGGCTGATCAGGCCGAGCTTCTCTCGCAACCACGGTTCGAACGCCTCGATGATCGGCCGGCTTCTCTCTCGGCGAACATTTTGTCGTTCGCCGGCGTTGCGGCCGCGGATCTCGCTTTCGATGCGATAGAGACCGGCGATGCGTTCGAGGGCCTCGCTGGCGATCGGCGCGGCGCCGGCCGCGGCGAGTTCGTAGAAGCGTCGGCGGACATGCGACCAGCATAAGGCAAGCCGGACATCGCCGCGCTCGGCGAGGACGCGATAGCCGCCATAGCCGTCGACCTGCAGCACGCCCTTGAAGCCGGCGAGATGGGTGATCGGCCGCTCGGCCTTTCGGTCGGGCGCGTAGACGTAGACGACGCCCGGCGGATCAGTGCCGCCCCATGGTCGATCGTCGCGCGCATAGGCCCAGAGCTGACCGGTCTTGGTGCGCCCACGGCCCGGATCGAGCACTGGCGCCGTCGTCTCGTCAGCAAACAGCCTGGTCGATCCCTTGAGCTTGATGAGCAGCCGCTCGTGAACCGGGCGCAGAAGCCAGGCGGCGCGGCCGACCCAGTCGGCAAGCGTCGAGCGATCGAGGTTGATCCCCTGGCGGGCGTAGATTTGGGCCTGCCGGTAGAGCGGAAGGTGATCGGCGTATTTGGAGACCAGGACCTGGGCGACCGTCGTCTCGGTCGGCAAGCCGCCTTCGATCAATCGAGCCGGCGCAGGCGCCTGCACCACGACGTCCTCGCATGCCCGGCAGGCGTATTTGGGCCGACACACGACCAAGACCCTGAACTGGGCCGGCACGATGTCGAGTCGCTCGCTTCTGTCCTCGCCGATGCGATGCAGCGCGCTCTTGCAGCACGGGCAGGCATGATCATCGATGTCGACCACCATCTCGATGCGCGGCAGATGCGCCGGCAGTGATCCCCGGTTCGTGCGACGCTTGGCGCGGGCGGCGCGCTCGACGGGCGCCACCTCTTCGCTCTCGGCATCGGCGGCGGCAACGACCTGCTCGGCCTCCTCCAGCCCGAGCAGCAATTGATCTTCCGGCAGCGTCTCCGCCCGACGTCCGAAGCGGTGGCGCTGCAGCTCCTTGATGATCTGACGTAGACGATCATTCTCGTGACGCTCGGCGACGAGCATCGCCCTCAGTGCGCCAGGATCATCAGGAAGACCGAACGCCGTGTTCGACATGGCGGGAGTAGACCATGTTCGTCGGCGCCTCGCGATGGCGCAATCGCGGCTGATTCACTTGGCCGCAGCTCAGCTCGGCGCGGTCGGCGCCGGTGTCTCGCGCGCCTCGTGAACCCGCCGCCAGTCGAGCCCCTCCAGCAGCGCCGAGAGCTGCGCGGCGGTGAGCCGTATCACCCCGTCCCGTACCGCCGGCCAGCAGAACTTGCCGTCCTCGAGACGCTTGGCAAAGAGGCAGACGCCGGTACCGTCCCAGAACACCAGCTTGACCCGATCCGCACGCTTGGCGCGGAACACATAGACCGCCCCCGAGAACGGATCGGCCCGCATCTCCTCGCGCACCAGGGCGGCCAGACCCTCGGCGCCCTTGCGGAAGTCGACCGGCCTGGTCGCCACCATCACCCGGACCGCTCCCGTCGGACCGATCACGGCGACGCCTTCAGGGCGTGGATGACTGCGGCCACGGTCTTCGCCTCGGCGCCGCGCCCAACCCGCACCGTGACGCCGCCGATCTCCATCTCGATGACGCCCGTCGCTTCACCACCACGGCCAACCCGTCGCGGCTTGCGCGGCTTCCGAACCGGCTTCGGCGACGCCTGCTCCACCACCGCCGGCACGAACCGCGGCGAACCGACATCGTCGCCGCCCTCAGCCGATCGACGCGCATCGCGGCGCCAGCCGAACACCTGCTGCGGCGTCAGCCCATGACGCCGGGCGACCTCCGACACCACCGCCCCCGGCGCCAGCGTCTCCTCGACGATCCGCGCCTTGTCGTCCAACGACCAGCGACGCCGGCCGCCGATGCCGTTGATGATCTCCACACGCCTCACAGACCGTGAAGGCTCAAGCGTAGGCTCAAGTCCAGACACAAGCCGATCCCCATCCAATCCAGGAACCGGCAGACTCACACCTCAGCGCCAGACCCGAAAGGTGGAGCCAAAACAGCGCTTACAGAAGAGTAGCGTCA
>VGEH01000227.1 GCA_016869375.1 Alphaproteobacteria bacterium
AAAGCGGCGCCAGCGCCACCGAGGCGGCGGGGGGCGGCGCGGTACGCGCGGTCTGCGGCAGCGGCGTCTCGGCCGGCGGGAGCAGGCGCTCGACCTGTCCGGTGCGGTTCGCCTGCTGCATATTGTTGAGGACGAGCTTGTCCTGGTGCGGGACGACCATGCCGCCTGGCTGCTCCGGACGCGCCCGCGTCGGCTCGCCATCGGCCTTGAGGATCGGGGCTATGGCATCCGCCGAGCGCTGGCCCTGGCTGTAGGCGTACCACAGCACCCCGCCGAAGCCGCCGATCGCGAATAGCGCAAGCAAAGCCGCCAGGAGCCGCCCGCGCCGCTTCGGCGGTTCCTGCTCCTCGAACTCAAGATCGGCTTCTTCTTCCTCGCGGTCGCGATACCGATCGCTCATGCACGCATCTCCTCGACCGGCTCGACGCCGAAGACCTTGAGACCGGAGGCGATCACGGTTGCCACCCCCTGGACCAATGCCAAACGGGCCCGGGTCACCTCGTCCTCGCCGGCGATGATGAAACGGAGCGCGGCGTCATCCTTACCCTTGTTCCAGAGCTGATGGAACTCGGCAGCCAGATCATAAAGGTAAAATGCCAGCCGGTGTGGTTCATGGGCTTCCGCCGCACCCTCGACGACACGCGGCCAATTGGCTAATGCCCTGATCAAGCTGATCTCGCTGGGATCGCTGAGGCGCGCGAGATCCGCGCCCGCCAAAGCCGCCGGCGACAGCAGATTCTGGGGAATCGATTCGCCCGCGAGTCGCATGACCGAGCGCGACCGAGCATGCGCGTACTGGACGTAGAAGACCGGGTTGTCCCGGCTCTGCTCGGTCACCTTCTGGAAATCGAAGTCGATCGTCTGGTCGTTGCGGCGCGTAAGCATGATGAAGCGGACCACGTCCTTGCCGACCCGCTCGACGACCTCGCGGAGCGTGACGAAGGTCCCTGCCCGCTTCGACATCTTCACGGGCTGGCCCCCCTCGGTCAGGTTCACCAGCTGGCAGATCTTGCAGTCGAGCGCCGCCTTGCCGTCGGAGACCGCCTTGACCGCCGCAGTCATGCGCTTGACGTAGCCGCCGTGGTCGGCGCCGAGCACGTCGATCAGCTCGGAGGAACCGCGCCGGATCTTGTCGTAGTGGTATGCGATGTCGGAGGCGAAATAGGTCCAACTGCCGTCGGATTTCTTCAGCGGCCGGTCGACGTCGTCGCCAAACTGCGTCGCCTTGAACAGCGTCTGCGGCCTGGGCTCCCAATCCTCGGGTGTCTTGCCCTTCGGCGGCTCGAGTACGCCTACATAGATCAGGCCTTTGTCCTCGAGCTCCTTCAACACCCGATCGACCGCGCCGGCCCTGACCAGGGCACGCTCCGAGGAGAACACCTCCTGGTGGACGCCGAGCGCCGCCAGGTCGTCCTTGATCATCGCCATCATGTGGTCGATGGCGAAGTCGCGGACCGGCGGCAGCCACTCGTCTTCCTGCTTCTGGCGCCACTTGCCCTCGTCGCGCGCCTTCAGCGCTTCGCCGGTCTCCTTGAGATATTCTCCGGGGTAGTAGCCCGACGGGATCTCAATCGTCTCGCCATGGGCTTCGAGGTAGCGGAGATAGGCCGAGCGGCCGAGCGTGTCGACCTGGGCGCCGGCATCGTTGATGTAGTACTCACGGGTGACCGCGAAGCCGACCTTGTCCATCAGCGCCGCGAGCGCATCGCCGAAGACGGCGCCGCGGGCATGGCCGATATGCATCGGGCCGGTCGGATTGGCCGAGACGTACTCGACATTGACCGTCCGCCCGGCGCCGGCCTTCGAATCGCCATAACTGACACCGGCTTCTACGAGATCCTTGAGCTGTGACCTCCAGAAATCGGCGGAGAGCGAGAGATTGAGGAAGCCCGGACCGGCCACCTCGGCCTTCGTCACCTCGGGGTGCGTGACGAGCCTTTCCTTAAGCGCCTCAGCAAGCTGGCGCGGGTTCTTGCCAGCCGGCTTGGCCAGCACCATGGCGGCGTTGGTGGCGATGTCGCCATGCTTGGGATCGCGCGTCGGCTCGACCACGACACGGGAGAGATCGAGGCCGGCCGGCAGGTCGAGTTTCTGAAGTTCTTTCAGAACGACTTCATGGAAATAATTGTAAAGATTCATTTTTAATCGTTCTATCCGTCACGAGCCGAGCGTGCTCGGCGAAAGCGTAGCGATCCGTCATGCCGGCGATGTAGTCGGCGACGATGCGAGCGGTTTCGGTCCGGTCCTGCCCCTTCGTCGCCGCGCTCCACTCGGCCGGCAATCGGCCGGGATCGGCCAGGAAAAGCTGGAACAGGTCCCGAACGACGGCATGCGCGTCTTCACGCGCCAGCCGCACCCGCTCCGCTCGGTACATACGCTCATGAAGAAAGGCCTTCAACTCCCTGTCATGCCGCCGCATCTCATCAGAGAAAGCAACGATCGGACGGGCGAGGCGGCGGATCTCGTCGGCCGAGGCCGGTTTCGCCTCCGTCAGCCGCCGCCGCGTCTCGACCAGCACGTCCTGGACCATGCGGCCGATCATCTGGCGCACCAGTTCGCCATGCAGGCGGACATAGTCGAGGACCGGGTAACGGGTGCGGATCCCCTTGAGCACATCCCGGATCAGCCCAAGATGCTCGATCTCCTCCAGATGGAAGAGGCCGGCGCGCAGCCCGTCGTCGATGTCGTGGTTGTTGTAGGCGATGTCGTCGGAGAGGGCGGCGACCTGGGCCTCGGCCGAGGCGTAGCTGTCGAGCCAGAGATCGACGTCATAGGCGGCGATGGTCGGCGGCACCGGCTCTTTGCCGCCGATCAGCGGGCCGTTGTGCTTGACCGTCCCTTCCAGGGTCTCCCAGGTCAGGTTGAGACCATCGAACTCCGCGTAACGCCGCTCCAGATGGGTCAGGATCCGGAAGGTTTGGTCGTTGTGATCGAATCCCCCGAAAGGCTTCATCTGCTCGTCGAGCACATCTTCCCCGGCATGGCCGAAGCAGGTGTGGCCGAGGTCATGGGCCAGCGCGAGGGCTTCCGACAGGTCCTCGTCAAGGCCGAGGGATCGGGCGATCGAGCGGGCGATCTGGGCGACCTCGAGCGAATGGGTCAGGCGCGTGCGGAAATGGTCGCCCTCGTGCTCGATGAAGACCTGGGTCTTGTGCTTGAGGCGCCGGAAGGCGACGCAATGGATGATGCGGTCGCGATCGCGCTGGAACTCGCTCCGCTCGGCCGGCGACGGCTCGGGATGCCGGCGGCCACGCGAAGCCCGGGGATCGCAGGCATAGGGCGCGAGCGGCATGGCGGGCGGACCCTACAGGCCGTAGGGCCTTGGGCAAAGGGGCAAATTGACTTCTGCCAGACTTCGCTTACATGGTTATGACGTCCTTCAAGGGGTCCCCGGACCATGGCCGATACCTCCGTCGCGGAAAGCCGCAACTTCACCGTCACCGACAGCGCCGCCAGGCGCGTGTCCGAGCTTCTGAAGCAGGAGAACGCGGCGCCGGGCACGCGGCTTCGCCTCGCGGTATCGGGCGGCGGCTGCTCGGGCTTCCAGTACGGCTTCAGCTTCGACGACCAGACCACCGGCGACGACCGCCTGTTCAAGAACGGCGAGGTCGAGGTGGTGATCGACGAGACCTCGCTCGACCTGCTGGCCGGCTCCGAGCTCGACTGGGTCGAGGACATGGTTGGATCGTCCTTCCAGGTGAAGAACCCGAACGCCTCCTCCGGCTGCGGTTGCGGCAAGTCCTTCGCGGTCTAGCGACGGACGCCGGGGGGCTCCAAGCACTCGTGCGATTGTCCCGGGCGAGGTTTCTCGCCTAGCCTCGCGCGCCGAAACAGAGGGGGGCCTGCATGCCGAGCCAGAAATCCAAGGCCAAGAGCTTCCGCGCCCTCCACGTCTCCGGCGCGCCGCTCGTCCTCTTCAATGCCTGGGATGCGGGATCGGCCAGGGCCGTCACCGCTGCCGGCGCCAAGGCCATCGCGACGGGAAGCTGGTCCGTCGCCAAGGCGAACGGCTTCGACGACGGCGAGGATCTGCCGCTCGATCTCGCCATCGCCAATCTGGCGCGGATCACGAAGGCGACCAGCCTGCCCGTCACCATCGATCTCGAGAGCGGCTACGGCGCGACGCCGCAAGCCGTGGCGAAGACCATCCGTCGCTCGATCGAGGCCGGGGCCATCGGCTGCAACATCGAGGATAGCGACCCGGCGACCGGCAAGCTGCGCAAGGCCTCCGATCAGGCGCGGCGGATCGCGCAGGCGCGGAAGGCCGCAAGCGCGAGCGGCGTCGCCTATTTCATCAACGGACGCACCGACGTCTTCTTCCAGAAGCCGCCGAAGGAGCACGATGATGCCATGGTCGCCGAGGCCCTCGAACGCGCGCGCATCTATGCCGCGGTCGGCGCCGACGGCCTTTTCGTACCCGGTCTCATCGACCCGAAGCTGATCGCCAAGGTGGTCAAGGGGTCGCCGCTGCCGGTCAACATCATGGTCAGCAACGGCACGCCGGATTCTCGCGTGCTTGCCAAGGCCGGAGTCGCACGCATCAGCCACGGCCCTCGCCCCTATCTGCTGGCGATGAAGGCGCTCGAAGACGCGGCGCGCGCCGCGACCCTGTAGCGTCATGAAGATCGCCACCTGGAACGTCAACTCGGTCAAGGCGCGCTCGGCGCATCTCACGCGCTGGCTCGGCGCGTTCAAGCCCGACATCGTCATGCTCCAGGAGATTAAATGCCAGACCGAGGACTTCCCGGTCCTCGACATCAAGGCGCTCGGCTACAACGCCGTCGCCGTCGGCCAGAAGGCCTATAACGGCGTCGCGCTGCTCTCGACCAAGCCGATCGACGTGGTGCTGACGCGCCTTCCGGGCGACGAGGGCGATGTGCAGGCGCGCTACATCGAGGCCGATATCGACGGCGTCCGCGTCGCCTCGATCTATCTGCCCAACGGCAACCCGAGCGGCACCGAGAAATTCACCTACAAGCTCGGCTGGATGGACCGCCTCGCCGCCCGCGCCGCCGAGCTGCTGGCGACCGAGAAGCCGGTGGTGCTCGCCGGCGATTACAACATCTGCCCGACCGACATCGACTGCTACAGCCCGGAGGCCTTCGTCGACGACGCGCTGTGCCGGCCGGAGTCGCGCGGCCGTTTCCGTGCGCTGGTGAACTCGGGCTACACGGATGCGCTCCGCGCGCTGCACCCGACCGAGCACCTCTACACCTACTGGGACTATCAGGCCGGCGCTTGGCAGCGCGATCTAGGCCTCCGCATCGACCATCTGCTGCTGTCGCCGCAGGCGGCAGACCGCTTGGTCGATGCCGGCGTCGACAAGAAGCCCCGGGGTGAGGAGAAAGCCTCCGACCATACGCCCGCCTGGGTCGAGCTGAGTTGATCCTCGGTCCAACGACGAGGGCTACACGCCTCTCGATTTCGAGTAGAGCCAACCGACGATGGACAGCGTGAAAAGCAACGCAGCGCCGGCGCCGATCCGCTGGTTCGTGATCCGCGTGCCCATGCCGAAATTCTGCCCGAGCAGGAAGGTGAGAACCTGATCGATGTCGTTGATCGCCGCCATCGTCTCGGTCTCTTCGAGACCGGCCCGGATGGCGGTCTTCAACTCATCGAGCGCGCTGACCATCGGCGAGAAGCAGTTGCAGCCGACTCCGGTGTAGATCATCCCCGCCGAAAACCGCTCGAATGCGTCGGCGAACAG
>VGEH01000228.1 GCA_016869375.1 Alphaproteobacteria bacterium
TTGCGGTGTCGGCGCGGGTTGCGCCGCCGGTGCGGGCGCGGGAGCTGCGGCGGCCGGGGCTGCGGGTGTCGGCGCGACTACTGCCGGAGCAGGAGGCGTCGGCGCGGCTGGGGCCGGAGCCGGTGGCGTGGGTACGACGACGACCGGTGCGGAAGGCGAGGATGCTGCCGGCTCCTGTGCAGGAACGGCCGCGACTGGTGGCGTTGTGGGAGCCGGAGTCGGGGACGCGGGTGGGGGCGCCGGAGCTTGAGGCGCAGCGGCGGCCTGCATCGGGGCGGGAGAGGGCGTCGGCTGAGCCGCTGTCTGCGGCGCGAGCGTGCTGGCTGGCGGACTCAGCGGTGCGCTCGGTGCAGCGGCTATTCTCGCCGGAGGTTGCGGCGGTGCGGCGTCGTTGCCCAGGCCGAGCCAATAGAGGCCGCCCGAAAAGAGGCCGACCAGCGCGACCACGGTCCCCACCGCGACGACCAGAAGACGTCCCATAGACGTCACCACCCCGAGCGATCAAAGGCTTGTGAAGTGTAGCCCGGAGAGGCCGCGTTGCCTAGGAGAGGACGCTCGGGGCATGATCCGGGCGCCATGGTTCGCGCGGGGGCACGGGCTGTGGCAGCCGTACATGCACTTCCACCGGAGGAAAGAGATGAAATTTCGGACCCTGACCCTTGCCCTGGTCGCCGTCGTGGGGCTTGGGTTCGTGCCCCTGGCTCTGGCGCAGTCGCCGATGCAGGTCCACGAGTCGCGCGTGGCGTCGATGAAGGAACTCGGCGGCGCCATGGGACGCATCAACCAGAACCAGAAGGAAGTGGCCGGACATCCGCAGGTCGTCGCCGCTGCCACCGTGATCAACAACCACGCCAAGGCGATGCCAGGCTGGTTCCCTGCCGGTACCGACATGGCTGCCGTGCCGAATGGCGGCAAGAACCACGCGAAGGCGGAGATCTGGCAGGCGAAGGCCGAGTTCGACGGCGCTGCCAAGAATCTCGAGACGGTCAGCGCCGACATGATCCGGATCGCTGCCGGCACCGACAACAACGCGGTGCAGGAGCAGTTCAAGAAGTTCGGCCCCGCCTGCGGCGCCTGCCATTCGAAGTTCCGCGCGCCTTTGCAGTGATCTGAGGCGGCCATAGGCTGCGCGCAGCCCTTGGTCGCGGTTGCCATACGCCCCCGCTTTCGACGATGGTCGAGGGCGGGGGCGTTGTCTTTAGGAGGGGTGCCCATGCTGCGTCGCGCGCTGATGCTTGCCGTGATTCTGACGACCGCGGCGCCCGTCGGCGGACCGACCATGGCCCAGGACCTGGTGAAGAAGGGCGAATACCTCTTCCACGCCGCCGGCTGCGCTGGATGCCACACCGACGTCGCGACCAAAGGCCCGTTGCTTGCCGGCGGGCGGGCGCTGAAGACGCCCTTCGGCACCTTCTATAGCCCCAACATCACAGCCGACCGCACGCATGGCATCGGGAACTGGACCGATGCCGACTTCATCAAGGCTGTTAAGGGCGGTGTAGACAAGGCTGGCCGTCATCTCTTCCCGGCCTTCCCGTTCCCCTCTTACGCCGGGATGACCGACGACGATGCCAAGGCGATCAAGGCCTACATCCTCACTCTGCCGGCGGTCGACAAGCCAAACCGCGCGCACGATGTCTCGCCGCCCTTCGGCTGGCGCATCGCCGCTTGGGGTTGGCAGCTGCTGTTCTTCAACGGCCCGGCCTTTCCGCCTGCGCCGGCCGGCGCCTCCGACGAGGTGAAGCGCGGCCACTACCTCGCCAACGCGCTCGGCCATTGCGGGGAATGCCACACGCCGCGGAACTGGCTCGGCGTGCTCGACACCTCGAAGCATCTCGGCGGCAATCCGGCCGGACCGGGCGGCCGCATTCCCAACATCACGCCGGACAAGACAGGGCTCGCCGAAGCCTCCGCGGACGACCTGATCACGCTGCTGGACAGCGGCATGAAACCGGATGGCGACGTCGTCGGCGGCGAGATGAACGAGGTGATCCAGGAGACCACCAGCAAGCTGACGCCGGAGGACCGGAAGGCGCTCGCTGCCTATCTCAAGGCTATTCCGGCCGTGCATATGGAACCGCGGAAGAAGTAGCCTGGAGCCAATCCGAGAAATAGCCATGGCCTGGACCTCCGCTGCAAAGGTTTGGGCTAGGAGAGCGGAGCGACGTGGTGCTGGCGCACCACGAGCGAAAGCTCGACGACGCCCAAGCCTTTGCAGCGGCGGCCCTGCGGGTTGCGATGCGCCGGGCGATGGCTTTGTCGCGGGCGCTAGGCGATGCGTCCAGCATCGCCGTCGCGCCCGCTTCGCGCCCTCGCCCGGCGCGTCGCAATCCAGGCCGTGGCTATTTCTCGGATAGGCTCCTAGATGGCGAAGATCCGCTCGCTTTGCGTCTATTGCGGCGCGTCGGCGCGCGTCGCCCAGGTTCATCGCGATGCCGCCGCCAAGCTCGGCCGCCTGCTGGCCGAGGCGAAGATCCGCCTGGTCTTCGGCGGCGGCCGCGTCGGCCTGATGGGCATCATCGCGGACGCGGCCCTGCAGGCCGGCGGCGAGGTGGTCGGCATCATCCCCGATCACCTGGTGCGGCTCGAGGTCGGTCATGCCAGCGCGACAGAGCTGATCCAGGTGCGCACCATGCACGAGCGCAAGCAGAGCATGGCGGACCTGTCCGACGGCTTCGCCGTGCTGCCGGGCGGGCTTGGCACGCTGGACGAGACCTTCGAGATCATCACCTGGAAGCAGCTCCGGCTTCACGACAAGCCGATCGTGCTGGTCGATGTCGCCGGCTATTGGAAGCCGCTCGCCGGCATGGTCGAGCACATGATCAAGGAAGGCTTCGTGCAGCCGGCGCATCGCCGGCTCTTCGGCGTCGTCGACAAGGTCGAGGACGTTATCCCGGCGCTCGAGGCGATGCCGGCGCCGGCCTTCAGCCCGGATGTGAAGTGGGCGTAGCCGCAGCGATCAGGAAGTCCTTGAGCGCCATCACGACCTCGTCTCCGGCGGCAGATTCCGGCCAGCGCAGGACGTAGGTGCCGAGGATTGGCGCGTCCTCGGGAAACGGCCGCATCAGGGTGCCGGCGGCGATGTCATAGGAGGCGAGCGCGGCGTTGATCAGCGCGACGCCCTGGCCGCCGCGCGCCGCTTCCATCGCGCTCGCGGTATGGCTGACGCTGACGACGCGCGGCCGTTTCTCCTCGGAGAGTCCGTAGCGCTCCATCCACCAGTCCCAGTCGAAGCAGTCCGCCAGATCCTGGTCGATCTGGATCAGTATGTGCTGGAGCAGGTGCCGCGGCTCCGACAACGGGCGCTCGTTGGTCGGCAGGCGCGGGCTGCACACCATCGCCACCGACTCCTGCAGCAGCACGGCCTCGTTGGCGGCGACGCTCTTCGGCGTGCCCGAGACCTTGGTCACCGCGATGTCGACGCCGTCGCCGTCGAAATTGGGCTCGCCTTCCTGCTGCCCCAGGATCAGTGGCTCGACCTCGGGAAAGCCATCGAGAAAGGCGGCGAGGCGCGGCGTCAGCCAGTAAGTCGCGAAGCTCGGCCGGGCGAAGATGGTGAGGCTGCGCCGGCCGCTGCGGCTGCGCACGCGCTTGCTCGCCTGGGCGAGGCGGCCGAACCCAGCCTCGACGCCGGAGAGCAGGATGCGGCCTTCCTCGGTCAGCGCCACGCCGGGACTGAGGCGCCGAAACAGGCGGATGCGGAAATGCTCCTCAAGTCGCCGGATGCGATGGCTGATCGCGCTCGGCGTCAGGTTCAGCTCGTCCGCGGCCGCGGCGAAGCTGAGATGCCTCGCCACCGCCTCGAAGGCACGCAGCTCGTCCAGCGGGGGGAGCCGCCTCGGGCGCGTGCTCATGACGGCGGATGATCTGGGTTCATCGACCGCGGACGATCGATCATTTGCTTGCTCCTGCGAAGGCGCGCAGTTTCGCTGCCCGGCGAAGGAGCAGATCATGACCTATCTGAGCGTGAACTTCAATGAAGACGAGAAGAACATCGAAGTAAAAATAGCGATGCCTCTTGTATTATCGAAAGTAATTAGCCGGCTCCGCTATGAATGGAGCCGGCGATCCGGTCGGCCTCCGTTCGGGAAGAACGACTTCCTATTGAGCGAGCGAGCTCGCCGAGACCTTGCCCTCCCTGAACTCCTGAGCGAGCGCGACCGCGTCTGGATGTGTCATCCGGGGCGTTTCTAGGAGACCCGCCGACCCTTGCCTTCCGGGGCGTCGCTGATATGGTGCGGCCCTTCTTAAAACTGTCCCCGGTGCGGAGCCCATGGCCAAGATCAAGGTCAAGAACCCCGTCGTCGAACTCGACGGCGATGAGATGACGCGGATCATCTGGAAGTTCATCAAGGACAAGCTGATCCTGCCCTATCTCGACGTCGATCTTAAGTACTACGACCTCGGCGTCGAGTACCGGGACAAGACCGAGGACCAGGTCACTGTCGACTCCGCCAAGGCGATCCAGAAATACGGCGTCGGCGTCAAGTGCGCGACCATCACGCCGGACGAAGACCGGGTGAAGGAATTCAAGCTCAAGAAGATGTGGAAGTCCCCGAACGGGACCATCCGCAACATCGTCGGCGGCACCATCTTCCGCCAGCCGATCGTCATCAAGACCGTGCCGCGCCTGGTGCCGGGCTGGACCCAGCCGATCGTGGTCGGCCGCCATGCCTTCGGCGACCAGTACAAGGCCACCGATTTCCTCGTGCCCGGTCCCGGCAAGCTGACCATGACCTTCACGCCCGCCGACGGCGGCGCGCCGAAGAACTACGAGATCTTCGACTTCCCGAGCAGCGGCGTCGCGCTCGGCATGTACAACCTGGACGACTCGATCATCGGCTTCGCCCGCTCCTGCTTCAATTACGGGCTGAATCTCGGCTGGCCGGTCTATCTCTCGACCAAGAACACGATCCTCAAGGCCTATGACGGCCGCTTCAAGGACCTGTTCCAGAAGGTCTTCGACGAGGAGTTCGCCGACAAGTTCAAGGCGAAGAAGATCGTCTACGAGCATCGCTTGATCGACGACCTCGTCGCCTCGGCCCTCAAATGGTCGGGCGGCTTCGTCTGGGCGTGCAAGAACTACGATGGCGACGTGCAGTCCGACACGGTGGCACAGGGCTTCGGCTCGCTCGGCCTCATGACCTCGGTGCTGATGACGCCGGACGGCAAGACCGTCGAGGCCGAGGCCGCGCACGGCACGGTGACGCGCCACTACCGCGATCACCAGGCCGGCAAGCCGACCTCGACCAACCCGATCGCCTCGATCTATGCCTGGACCCGCGGCCTCTACTATCGCGGCGACTTCGACGGCACGCCGGATGTGAAGCGCTTCGCCGAGACGCTCGAGCGCGTCTGCGTCGAGACGGTCGAGAGCGGTGCGATGACCAAGGACCTGGCGGTCCTGATCGGACCGAACCAGCCCTGGCTCAACACCCAGCAGTTCCTGGACAAGATCGACGCGAACCTGAAGAAGGCACTGGCCTAAAGCCAGTCTCCACCTTCGTCGTTTTGAAGAGCCCTCCCGCCTCGCGGGAGGGCTTTTTCTTTAGGTAATTCCTAACGGAATCGGACCAGCCTTAGGCTGGTCAGAGAATGAGACGATGTCCTGATTGCGG
>VGEH01000229.1 GCA_016869375.1 Alphaproteobacteria bacterium
TCGGCGAAATCTGCTTCCGCTTCAACCACCGCGACGAGGACCTTTACCCGCTGCTGCAAAGGCTTTTACGATCAACTCCACTCAACGAAATCGACAAAATCCTGGTCCGAAATCGTTAGGGATTACCTTTCTTTACGCCCAGGGATTCTCGTCGAGCGGCCAGATCGGGCGGCGAACCTTGGTGTAGGGGAGCCGCTTGTAGTTGAAGTCGACGGCGCCGGGCGAGGCCGCATAGACGATGCCGCGCGCCACCGGCGCGAAACCGGCGCGGAAATGGTTCATCGACTTCACGACCACGAGCTGCTTCGCCATCACATCGATGCCCATCTGCCGGAAGGAATCCGGCGACAGCGTCTGCGAGCGTCCGGTGTTGGCGACCACGTCGATCTCGGTGCCGTCGATGCGGAAGGCCGCGGCGCGGCCGAGCGAGGTCAAGCCTGTGCCGAGGCTGTCGGTCAGCTCGTCGACCACCTTCGTCACCGTCACCTTGACGTCGAGCGGGTCGCCGGAGACCGGGCCGATCTTGCCGCCGATGCGAAGCTCGAGCTTGCCGCCGACGCCGACATCCTCGGCCAGCGCCACCGCGCCCGGATCCCAGAAGCAGCCGACCGCCGCCGACTTGACGCCGCGCTTGAGCAGCGAGCGCAGGACGAAGGTGGAATCCGAGGGCGCGCCACCGCCGGCATTGTCGCCGATATCGGCGATCACTACCGGGCCGTTGCCGCCGGCGATGCCGAGCGACTTGTCCTTCTCCTTGCCCGCGGAAATGTTCAAGGAATGATCGATCGCCGGCTCGAGGTCGAGCCAGGGCGGCTCGATCTCCTTCCGCATCGCATAGACCTCACGGCCCAGCTCCTCGGCGAGCTTATCGCCATGCGCCTTGTCGTTGTCCGTCACGATCAGCATCTTGGTGCCGACCTCGCGCACATCGGCCCAGGGGAAACCGTGGCCGAGCGAGACCGAGAGCACGCCGTTCTTACCTTCGAGCGCGGTCATCTTCTTCACGAAAGTCGCCATCGGCTCGACCGTCGTCGGGTAGAGCCCGATTGTGCGGCAGTCGAACAGCGACATCGTCGGCTTGACCTTGCCCTCGACGGTGTCGGCGATGATCTTGAATACTTCCTCGGCGCGATCGGCGATGTCGGTGTGCGGGTATTCCTTGTAGATGACGAGCGCGGTCGCTGCCTGGATCATCTCGTCGGTCAGGTGGCAATGGAGGTCGAGCTCGGCGCCGATCGGCACGTTGGGACCGACGACGTTCCTTATGTTCATCAGGAGATCGCCTTCGCAGTCGTCATAGCCCTCGGCGACCATGGCGCCGTGCAGGTTCAAGATCACGACATCGACCGGCATCGCCTTTTTCAGATCCGACAGCACCTCGTCACGAAAGGCTTCGTAGACATGCTTGAGGGTGCGGTTGGCCGGCTGAGCGAAGCAGGCGAGGCTCTCGACCACCTCCCACCCTTTGGCCTTGGCGCGGTCGCGGAAAATCACCAGCGGCACGCCGAACACGCTCGGCGGATTGCCGTGCTGACCGCCGCGGACCATGTAGCATTCCTCGTAGAGCTTGAAGCCGGCGGGCAGCGGCGAAAAGGTGTGAGTCTCGGTCGCCACCATGGCGGTGAAGAGGCGCGTCACTTCAAGCTCCTTGGTTCCAGGGATCGGCGTCGAGCGGCCAGATCGGCCGTCGTACCTTGGTGTAGTTGAGACGACGATAATTCACATCGATGCAGCCAGGCGAGGCCGCATAGACGATGCCGCGCGCGATCGGCGCGAAGCCGTCGCGGAAATGGTTCATCGCCTTCACCACGACGAGCTGCTTGGCCATCGGGTCGATGCCGAGCCGCGTGAAGGCGAGCGGCGAGGATGTCGGCGAGCGGAGGCTGTTGGCGACGACGTCGATCTCGGTTGAATCGATGCGGAAGGCCGCGGCCCGGCCCAAGGGCAGCTCGCCGCCGCCGAGCATGTCGCGGAGATCCGGGTTGAGGCCAGTCACCGTGACGTCGAGATCGAGCGGATCGCCGGAGATCGGCCCGATCTTGCCGCCGAGCCGGAGCTTGAGCCGGCCGCCGACGCCGACTTCCTCGGCCAGCGCGACTGCCCCCGCATCCCAGATGCAGCCGACCGCGGCGCTCTTGAGGCCACGCTTCAGCAGCGCGCGCAGCACCCAGGTCGAGTCGCTGGGCGCGCCGCCGAAGGCGTTGTCGGTGACGTCGCCGATCACCACCGGACCGTTGCCGGTCGCCTGCGGCAGCGAGGCGTCCTTCTCCTTGCCGGAGGAGATCGCGAGCGCTCGGTCGATGCCGGGCTCGAGGTCCATCCAGGGCGGCTCGAATTTCAGGCGGAGGTCATAGGCCTCGCGGCCGAGCTGCTCGGCCAGGCGTGCGCCCTCCTCCGGCCGATCGTCGGTGATCACCAGCATCTTGCTGCCGACCTCGCGCACATCGGCCCAGGGGAAACCATGCGCGAAGGAGACGGAAAGCACGCCGTCCTTTCCTTCGAAGGACTTCAGGCGCTTGACGAAGCTCGCCATCGGCTCGAGCGGCGTCGGATAGAGGCCGATGGTGCGGCAGTCGAACAGCGCCTGGTGCGGCCTGAGCCGGCCTTCGAGCTTGCCGAGGATGATGTCGAACAGCTCGTCGGCGCGCGGCACCATGTCGGTGTGCGGATATTCCTTGTAGATCACCAGCGCGTCCGACGCGTCGATCATCTCCTGGGTCAGGTGACAATGGAGGTCGAGCTCGGCACCGATAGGCACCTTCGGTCCGACGACGTCCCGGATTCGCCGCAGCAGATCGCCTTCGCAGTCGTCGTAATCCTCCGCGACCATCGCGCCGTGCAGGTTGAGCAGCACGACGTCGACCGGCATCGCGTTTTTCAAGTCGGTCAGGATCTCGTCGCGGTAGCTTTCATAGACGTGGCGGAGCGTGCGTGTCGCCGGCGGGGCGAAGGTGGCAAGGCTCTCGACCACCTCCCACCCCAGCGCCCGCGCCCGATCGCGAAAGCGCACCAGCGGGAGCGCGAAGAACCCGTAAGGCTCGGTGTGCTTTCCGCCGCGCACCAGGTAGAAATCCTGGTAGAGCTTGAAGCCCGCTGGGATCGGCGAAAACGTGTTGGTCTCAGTCCCCAGCAGCGCCGTGAACAGCCGCATGGTCGCTACTTCCAGGGATCGGCGTCGAGCGGCCAGATCGGGCGACGCACGCGCTTGTAGGGCACGCGACGATAGTCGGTGTCGATGCAGGCCGGCGAGGCGGCATAGACGATGCCACGCGCGATCGGCTCAAAACCGGCCCGGAAATGGTTCATCGACTTCACGACGACCAGCTGCTTCGCCATCGCGTCGATGCCGAAGGCCTCGAATACCGCCGGCGAGAAAGTCTGGCAGCGGCCGGTATTGGCGATCACGTCGATCTCGGTGCCGTCGATGCGGAAGGCGGCGGCGCGGCCGAGCGGCATCTTGCCCGTGCCCATCACGTCGGTTAGCTCGTCGATGAGGCCGAGAACGGTGACGTTGAGATCGAGCGGATCCCCGGAGACGCGGCCGACCTTGCCGCCCAGCCTGAGCTGCAGCCGGCCGCCGACGCCGACCTCCTCGCAGAGCGCGACCGCGCCCGCGTCCCAGAAGCAGCCGACAGCCGCCGAGATGACGCCGCGCTTTAGCAGCGCCCGCAGCACGAAGGTGGAATCGCTGGGCGCTCCGCCGCCGGCATTGTCGGCGACGTCGCCGATCACCACGGGGCCGTTCCCGGACGCAATCGCCAGCGTCTCGTCCTTGGCCTTGCCTGCGGATATCGCGAGTGCACGGTCGAGCGCCGGCTCGAGGTCGAGCCAGGGCGGCTCGATCTCCTTTCGCATCGCATAGACCTCGCGGCCGAGCATCTCGGCGAGGCGATGCCCCTCTTCGGGCTTGTTGTCGGTGACGACTAGCATCTTGGTGCCGGTCTCCTTGACGTCGCCCCAGGGGAATCCATGGCCGAGCGAGAGCGAGATGATGCCATTCTTGCCTTCCATCGCGCGCATGCGCGCGACGAAGCCCTTCATCGGCTCGTAGGTGGTCGGGTAGAGGCCGATGGTGCGGCAGTCGAACATCGCCTGATGCGGCCTGGTCTTGCCCTCGACGGCATCCGCGATGATGTCGAAAAGCTTGTCGGCACATTCCAGGATGTCGACGTGAGGATACTCCTTGTAGATGACCATCGCGGTCGAGGCCTGGAGCATCTCGTCGGTCAGGTGGCAGTGCAGGTCGAGCTCGACGCCCATCGGCACCTTGGGCCCGATGATGGCGCGGATGCGCTGCATCAGGTCGCCTTCGCAATCCTCGTAATCCTCGGCGATCATCGCGCCATGCAGGTTGAGCAGCACGGCATCGACCGGCATCGCCTTCTTCAGGTCGTCGAGGATCTCATCGCGGAAGGCCTCGTAGACATGCGTCAGGGTCGGCGCCGCCGGCTGCGCGAAAGTGGCGAGGCTCTCGACGACCTCCCAGCCCTTGGCCTTCGCGCGCTTGCGGAAATGCACCAGCGGCTCGGCGCAGAAGTCCGGCGGTTCCTTATGCTTGCCGCCGCGGACCAGGTAGAAATCGTGGTAAAGCTTGAATCCGGCAGGGACCGGCGAGAAGGAATGGGTCTCGGTTCCGAGCATGGCGGTGAACAGGCGCATCGAAGGCTCCGGTGGAGAGCCTGGAGCCTGCCCGAGATGCGCGACCGAAGTCCAGCCGGCCGCGCCGCCGGGGAAATAGGGTCTATACGAACCTTTCGTAGAACCGGATGTCGTCGGCGAGGGTGCGACGCAGCTCGCGCGTCAGCGGCCCATCGCTCAATACCCTGGCCTTCAGGCCGGCGTATCCCGGATAGCGGTTGCGGTTGATATGCGGCAGCGGCGCGGCAATGCCCGTCAGACGCTGGAAGCGAGGCCAGTCACGCTCCAGGTTCTCAACGGTGCCGACCAGATCGAAACTCGACATGTCACAGTCGCCGAAAATCGTCTGGGTGTAGAAGCGCTGGATCGCCGGCAGCCGCGCGAAGCCAATGAGGCCGATGTGCTCGTCGAGCATGCGGCCGTGCAGCGGATTACCGTGTCGAGGCTCCAACTGCCAGAAGAAGAAGTGCGAGATCGTCCGCTCGATCGGATCGCGCAGGAAGGTGACGCGGCGTCGGGCCGGCACATCGGCATAGCGGACGGCCGGGAAGTGCCCGTGGATCACGGCGGTCGAGCGCTTCAGCCGCGGGCGCCAGAAGCGCGTCGCTGGAGGGCTGTCCTCTAGAAAGATGGCGTAGTCGCCGACGATGCGCTCTCGGCCGTAATGGCCGACCAGCACTTCGGCGAGCGAGGTACCGAAGGCTTTCGGCACATGCAGCGAGATGAGTTCCAGTGGATGGTCGGCCGGCTCGAGACTCGGAGTCTGCGAGATGGATCCCGCGACACAATCTGCGATCATTCGATCCCCCTAGGTTGCGTCCTCACCCTGGGGAGAGATTGCATTGGATTTTAGATATCGCTCAGTGACCCGCCTCACAAGGTAACGCCCGTCACGTCGTGATGGCCGTCACGCCTATGGCAGAGGCCGCTCGACGCTTTGCAGGAGAGCCAG
>VGEH01000230.1 GCA_016869375.1 Alphaproteobacteria bacterium
CGGCAGTGGATGCGCTCATCGACCTCCGGCATCGCCATGTTCATCGCGAGGTCGGCCGAGCGGAGCCCGCGCGCATCCGCCGACCAGGATTGCTCGGTCGAGCCGGAGAAGACGACCTGCAATACCGGGCAATCGCAGGTTTCGAAGGTGCCCGCGGAGAAGGCGGTCGCGTTCAGGATGATCTCGGGCTGCGCGGCCGCAACAAGCGCCTTGGCCGCTTCATCCTTGAGCGAGGCAACGTAGATCGCGTGGACATCGAGGCCGTTCCGATCGAGCGCCTCGATGAGCGCATCGACCGGCACCAAGGTCCCCGACTGAACCAGCGCGCGATAGAAGACGAACGCGGCGACGGGCCGCTCCCTTTTCGCCGCACGATAGATGCCGGCGCGCGGCAGTGGTTCAGCCGCCGACGGCACCTCGCCTCTGCCGATCAGATGCGCCGCGAAGCCGAGGAAGCGTTCGGCATTGGCGACACCGCCCTCGATCAAATAGCGCCAGAGCCGGCCCAGGTCTTCCGCCCGGACGGTCGAGAGCAACGCCAGATCCGGATCAGGCTTGTCGTCGCCCGGCAAAAGAGCCAGAGGGATACGGCCTTCGCGGCAAACCTCGACGATGCGATCGACGCCGTAGGGCCAATAGGCCCGGCCGCCGAGGAGTCGAACGACCACGAGCTTCGCCTGCCCGACCACCTTCTCGACATGGATGTCGACCGAGAGGTTGTGCTGAAGCCGCGCCAGGTTGGCGAGGCGCAGCGACGGCGCATCGCCGCGTCGTGCCTGCGCCGCCGCCAGCGCCGCGATCTCCGTGTCCGCCGCCGTCAGCACGACGATGTCGCCGGGGGTTTGGCCGAGATCGACCGCTTCCGCCCCGTCGATGCGTCCCTGCTCGGCGACGAGAAGATGCATCAGCCCTTGATCTCCGCCTCGATGCCCTTGCGGTCGAGACCCTTGAGGCCGATGACGACAAGGCGGCCACCACGCGCTTCACCCGGCTTCCAGGGCCGGTCGAAGTGGCGGACGAGACGCGGGCCGACGCCCTGGATCACATGGCGAAGCGGCTTGCCCGGCACCTCGACGAAGCCCTTCACGCGCAGCACGCCGAATTTCTCGACAGCTTTGAGGATGCGGGCTTCCAGCGTCGCCGGATCGGCGATCGCCGGCAGCGCGACCTGGAAGCTCTCGAAATCCTCGTGGTCGTGATCCTCCTCGTTGTCGTGATGCGAGGGACGGCTCGAAAGATCGTCCTCGGCCGCCGCCATGAGACCGAGCAGCGCCGATGCCGGGAGGTCGCCATGACGCGACTCCACCACGCGCACGCCGGGACGAAGCTGGGCCGCGATCTCGCTCCGCACACGCGCAAGCTCGGCCGGCGAAACCAGGTCCGACTTGTTCAGGATGACGAGATCGGCGCAGGAGAGCTGGTCCTCATAGACCTCCTCCAACGGGTTCTCGTGATCGAGGTTCGGATCGGCAGCGCGCTGCTTCGCGACGGCCTCGGGGTCGTCGGCGAAGCGCCCGGAAGCGACGGCCGCGGCGTCGATCACCGCGATCACGCCATCGACCGTGGCGCGAGCCTTCACCTCGGGCCAGTTGAAGGCCTGCACCAGCGGCTTCGGCAACGCCAAGCCCGAGGTCTCGATGACGATGTGCTCGGGCGGCTCCGGCCGCTCGATCAGCTTCTTCATCGAGGGCAGGAAGTCGTCGGCGACGGTGCAGCAGATGCAGCCATTGGCGAGCTCGACGATGTCGTCTTCCTCGCAGCCTTCGATGCCGCAGCCAAGGATCAGCTCGCGGTCGATGCCGAGTTCGCCGAACTCGTTGATGACGAAGGCGAGCCGCCGGCCATTCGCCGAGCGCAGCAGGTTCTGGATCAGGCTGGTCTTGCCGGCACCGAGGAAGCCGGTGACGACCGTGGCGGGAATGCGGTTCATGAATTTCCTTGCGGCTTGAGGACGAGAGGAAGACCGGCGACGACCAGCTCGACGTGGTCGGCAACCTGGGCGATGCGCTGGTGCAGTCGGCCGGCGTGATCGCGGAACTCGCGCGCGAGCGCGTTGTCGGGGACGATGCCCATGCCGACCTCGTTCGAGACCAGCACGATCGGCGTGGCGTGCGCCTCGATCGCCGCGGCGAGGCGTTCGCTCTCGCGCTCAACATCGTGGCCCGCGGCCATCAGGTTGGAAAGCCAGAGCGTCAAGCAGTCGACGAGGACCGGACGCGTCTCGCTCGCAAAGGCTTCGGGAAGGTCGATCGGCGCCTCGCGCGTCATCCAGCGTGGCCCACGGCGCGCACGATGCTCGTCGATGCGCGCAGTCATCTCGGAGTCGCCCGCTTCGGACGTCGCGAGATAGATCGCGCCGCCGCCGCCGGCGGCCGACAAGGTCAGCGCCTCGGCACGCGCGCTTTTCCCCGAGCGGGCTCCACCGAGGATCAGTGCCCGCTTGAATTGCGGGAGGGAGGCAACGGCCGACGGGGCCGGTGCGGTCATGGTCACGGCAGATCCTCCGCCCGAGGAGCCAAGTACCGTTGCGGGCGACGTCGCGGAGGTCTCCTGGCTCGGGGGTCACTGGCTTCCGACCGCCTTCCCAGCCCCAATCAGGCCAGTGGCTTAGGTGGTCTTGAGCCTCGCCCGTCACAGTTGCGGGGGCAGCGCCGGAATGACCGGACTTCCCTGTCGCGACGTCTTGAGCCCGACCGTAGCACGGACGGCGCGAGGGAGCTACCGAGGCGCCTGGTTGATGACGACCGCCCGCCAGGCCGGCGGATGGCGCGGGGTCCCGGCGAAATGATCGAGACGGGTCAGGCTCGTGTTGTAGACCTCGACGCGGAGCGCGGCCTCGGGATCGAGCCGCAAGGCATGCGCGACCGCGGCGCGGATCGTGCCGCCATGAGTGACGGCGATAATGTCCTTGCCGGCATGCTCGACATTGAGCCGCTCGATGCCCGGGATGACCCGATGCATGAGGTGCTCGAAGCTCTCCCCGCCGGGCGGCACCGCCGCGGCCGGGCCGAGCCAGAAGCGGTGATATCCCGATTCCGGCGCCGCCTTCAGCTCCTCGTAGGTCCTGCCCTGCCATGAGCCGAAATGCTGCTCGATGAACTCGGGCACGACCTGCATTTCCGGCAGCGCGTAGCCGGCGGCGCCGATCGCCAGCGCGGTCTCCTTGGTACGGCGCAGCGGCGAGTGCACCCAGACCGCATCCTTGGGCAGGAGATCCGCCCAGCCCTTGAAGTGGCTGTCCGCCGAGGTGTCGCAGGGATGGTCCGTCTGGCCGTAGCAGGTTCCCTTGTTCACGGTCACCGGGGCGTGGCGGATCCACCACCAGCGGGTCATCTGGCCGAAGTCGAAATTGCTGCTCATGGGTCGGGCTTCAGAGGAGGGTGGTCAAGGCAAGGAGGGCCCCGATTTCCGCCGCTTGCTGGGCGGCCCCCAGGGTGTCGCCGGTATAGCCGCCGAGACGCCACCGCGCCAGCGCCGCGACACCGAGGGCGCAGGCAACCGAAACTGCGGCTGCCAGCAGGGCCGGGCCGATGCCGATCCCGATCATGGCGATGACGACGCCGAAACCTGCAGCCCACAGCACGTCGTCGCCCTCGGGCCTTCCGGCCGAGGCGGCGAGACCGTCGCTCCGCGCCAGGCTGCCGTTGCGCATCAGCCAGGGCAGCCAGGCGCGCGACAGCGCGTGGACGGCGATGAGGGCGGCGGCCCCCTCGACGAGCACCGACAGCGCCGAGGCGCGGAGCCCGACCGAGAGGATCAGCGCCAACGCACCGAAGGTGCCGATGCGGGAATCGCGCATGATCTCGAGCACGCGCTCGCGAGAAGCGCCGGAGAAGAGGCCGTCCGCCGAATCGGCGAGCCCGTCCTCATGCAGCGCCCCCGTCGCCATGATCGCAGCGCCCACCGCGAGCAACGCCGCCGGCAGGGCCGGGATACCGACCCAATGCGCCAGCGTCAGCACGATCGCGGCGATGGCGCCGATCAGCGTGCCGGCAAGCGGAAAGCCGCGGACGGCTTCGGCCAAAGGCAGAGGCTGGTCGAGACGAATCGGCAGCCTCGTCAGGAAGGCGAGCGAGGTTGTCAGTTCGAGCCGGAGGCTGGCGATCCAGTCCATTCCCGTTTTTCGCTTGGCCGGCGCCGGAAATCCAGCGATTGAAGGCGCCCGCTTTCCCGGAAGGCATGCATGGCTGAGCCGATCGTCACCCTGGACGAGATCCGCAAGATCCTCCGCGAGCTCCCTGGCCCCGATCTCGATGCCGCCAGCGCCGTCGCCACACGGGAGTCGCAGCTGACCAAGCCGCCCGGCGCGCTCGGCCGCCTCGAGGAGATCTCAAGCTGGCTCGCGACCTGGCAAGGCCGCGCCCGGCCAAGGGTCGACCATCCGCGCGTCGCCGTCTTCGCCGGCAATCACGGCGTTGCCGCGCTCGGCGTCTCCGCCTTCCCCGCCGCCGTCACCCAGCAGATGGTGCAGAACTTCATCAATGGCGGTGCGGCGATCAACCAGCTCTGCCAGACCTTCGATGCTGATCTCCGCGTCTATGAGATGGCGCTGGAGACACCGACCTCGGACTTCACGCAAGGCCCGGCGATGGACGAGGAGGAGGCCGGCCGCTCGCTCGCCTACGGCATGATGGCGGTCGAGCCGGGGCTCGACGTGCTCTGCCTCGGCGAGATGGGCATCGCCAACACCACCTCGGCCTCGGCGCTCGCTTGCGCGCTCTTCGGCGGCGACGCGGCTACCTGGGCCGGTCCTGGCACCGGCGTCGGCGGCGAGCAGCTGAAGCGCAAGACCGAGGTGATCGCCGCCGGCGTCGAGCGCCACAAGGACGCCAAGGACCCGCTCGACATCCTGGCCCGCCTCGGCGGCTTCGAGCTCGCCGCCATCACCGGCGCGGTGATCGCCGCACGGCGCGCCCGCACGCCGGTGGTGCTCGACGGCTTCGCCTGCACGGTCGCGGCATCGGTGCTGCATCGCATCGATCCGAGGCTGCTCGACCATTGCATCGTCAGCCATGTCTCCGCCGAACCCGGCCACCGCAAGCTTCTGCAGGAGATCGGCAAGTCCGCGCTGTTCGATTTCGGCATGCGGCTCGGCGAGGCCTCGGGTGCCGCGCTCGCACTCGGCGTGCTCAAGGCGGCAGTCGCCTGCCACACGGGCATGGCGACATTCGCCGAGGCCGGCGTCAGCGGAAAAAGCTGACGCTCACTCCCCCTGCTGCAGCAGCTTTCCGTGGCGACGAGCCCAGCGGAAGGCGACGAAGAAGAGAGCGATGCCGATGCCGATATAGACGGCATCGACGATGAGAGCGCCGAGGAGCAGGTCCCAGCGGAAGACGTTCTCGTACATGACCGCGCGCATGCCCTCGAAGACATAAGAGGCCGGCGTCATCCAGGCGACCGGCTGCAGCCACCAGGGCAAGGTCGAGATCGGATAGTAAAGGTAATTCCTAACGGAATCGGACCAGCCTTAGGCTGGTCAGAGAATGAGACGATGTCCTGATTGCGGTCATGTTCGAGCGTGGCGACTGGGCGATGGACGGCTGAAGTGCCGTCGTTGCGGTCATCG
>VGEH01000231.1 GCA_016869375.1 Alphaproteobacteria bacterium
TGAGCCCCCCGCGAGGCCCCGGTCGCCTGGACGTCAGTGAGATCGGACGAAACCAGAGCCTGCCCAGATCCCGCCCGCCGCGACAGACCACTCTCATCACGCTTCGGCGAGATTCTTCAACAGCCTGCTAGCGATCCGACCTCGACGAAGGGAGCGGGAAGGGCCTGGATTTTGCCTTTCTGAGTCTGAGACTCATTCTTACTTGCAACTGAGGCGGGCTTTGACCTAAAGTACCCCCAGGTCGGCGCTTCTTGCCGGCGCCGATTCTGTGGGGGTTTTCAATGCGTCGGACGCGTTTCCTGCTGCTCGCCGGGGTCTCTTTGCTAGCTGTTAATGCGAGTGAGTCGCAAGCGCAGACGGTCATGCGGCCGATCACGCTCGACCCGATCACCGTCACCACGACCAAGACGGCGCAGCCGGTGGACGAAGTTCCGGCCAATGTCGATGTCATCACCAAGGAGCAGATCGATCTCCGCAATCCGGCGAAGCTCGACGACCTGCTGCGCGAGCTGCCGGGCGTCGACATGCAGGGCGGGCCGCGCCGCGTCAGCCAGGACGTCAACATCCGCGGCTTCGGCGGCCAGCGCGTGGTGACGACGCTCGACGGCGCGCGCCAGAACTTCGATGCCGGCCACAAGGGCCGCTTCTTCCTCGATCCCGATCTGCTGCGCGAGGTCGAGGTCGTGCGCGGCTCCAATTCGGCGCTGCACGGCTCGGGCGCGATCGGCGGCGTCGTCTCGATGGAGACCAAGGACGCTTCCGACTTCCTGGCCGGGGGAGAGACCTTCGGCTTCCGCGCCAAGTACGGCTTCTCGACCGTCAACAACGAGCCCTACTACAGCGCCGGCGCCTTCGCCCGCGTCGGCGACAAGGTCGACGTCGTCGGAAATTTCTCCTTCCGCGACAGCGGCACGCTCAAGCAGGGTGGCGGCCGCGAGCTCGCGAACTCGGCCGAGGAGCTGACCGACGTCTTCCTCAAGACGCAGATCCGGCCGCTCGAGAACTATCGCCTTAGCTTCACCTACATCGACTTCAACGAGGAAGGCCGCCAGCCGAACAACGCCGACTCGCAGCCGAACACCACCGACAACCCGATCGTCGACCGCAAGACGAAGAACAACACGCTGGCGCTCAACTACTCCTTCTCGGCGCCAAACTCGGACCTGATCAACCCGACCTTCAAGCTCTATCGCAACACCCTCGACGTCGACGAGAATCGCGTGGTGCCGGCGACGCCGGCGCGCCTCGACACGACGCATCTCGAGACCTGGGGCTTCGATCTCTACAACACGACCTATCTCGATTTCGCTGGCATGCGGCACGCGCTGACCTACGGCGCCGAGCACTTCAACAACGAGCAGGAAGGCTTCCGCAACGGCGCGGTGCGCCAGCCCTATCCGTCCGCCGAGGGCAAGGTCACCGGCTACTATCTCCAGGACGAGATCGACATCACCAAGACCTTCACGCTGACGCTTGGCATCCGCTACGACACCTATGGAGGCTCGGCGAGCTCGGTCTCTTCGCGCTCGATCGACGAGAGCAAGGTCTCGCCGCGTCTCGGCGCCAATTGGCGGGCGCTTCCGTGGCTCGATGTCTACGGTTCCTACGGCTACGGCTTTCGCGCTCCGGCGCTGACCGAGCTCTACGTTGCCGGCTCGCATCTCGGCCCGCAGAACCTGTTCATCCCCAACCCGAACCTGCGGCCTGAGAAGACCAAGAACGCCGAGGCCGGCGCCAGGTTGAAGTTCGACAATGTCTGGCAGGCCCAGGACTCGGTCCGGGTTAAGGCCGGCGTGTTCCACACCAAGGCCGAGGACTTCATCGACACGGTGGTGACCATCACCAACCCAGCGACGCTGGCCGGCAGCACGACCAATGTGAACATCCCGAAGGCCGAGGTGACCGGCTTCGAGGCCGAGCTTCGCTACGACATGAGCCGCGCCTTCGCCCAGGTCGGCTATGCCCGCATCCGCGGCGAGAACGAGACGACGGGCCGGCCGCTCGACTCGATCCCGGCGGACAAGCTCACGACCGTGTTCGGTGGCCGCGTTCCCGACTACAACTTGGTCTTCGGTCTTCGGAGCGAGTTCGTCGCCGAGCAGGATCGCGTCAGCGGCACGCCATTCGTGCCGGGCACCGCGACGGCGACGCCGGCGACCAGCGGCTACGCCATACACGGCGTCTTCCTGTCGTGGTCCCCCTCGCCGGACTGGGCCAAGGGGCTGCGCGTCGATGCCGGCGTCGACAACATCTTCGACAAGACCTATCGCCGCCACTTCGCCTCGCTCTACGAGGAAGGCCGCGATTTCCGCTTCGCCGTCACCTACACCAAGGGCTTCTGAGAGGCACCCATGACAGCCGAAAAGAACAGGGATCTCGCCAAGGCCTGGGCCGACCTCCTGGGCCACGACCCAGCGATGCGCATCCGCGACGCCGCCAAGCGTCTCGTCGCCGCCGAGGCCGAGCTTCTGACGACCCGCATCGGCAACGGCGTCGAGCGCCTCAAGGGACCTTGGCCCGAAATCGTCAAGATGGTGCCGCGCCTTGGCGAGGTGATGGCGCTGACCCGAAACGACCAGGTCGTGCATGAGCGCCACGGCACCTATGGCGAGCTGTCGGTCAACGGCCATGTCGGCCTGATCGTCGGCGACGACATCGACCTCCGCATCTTCTTCGGCCCCTGGCGGCACGGCTTCGCCGTCAGCGAGGAGACCAAGGCCGGCACGCGCAAGAGCCTGCAGTTCTTCGACGGTGCCGGCCAGGCGGTGCACAAGATCTACGCCACCAACTACACCGACAAGACCGCCTTCGACGCGCTCGTCGCACTCTGCAGGCACGAGAACCAGGACAAGGGTCTCGACGTCGTGCCGGCCGAACCCAAGGGGGCGCTGCGCCCCGACGGCGAGATCGACGTCGCCGGGATGCGCCGGGAATGGGCGGCCCTGCAGGACACGCATGACTTCTTCGGTCTGCTGCGCAAGCACAAGGTCGACCGCGGGCAGGCGATGCGCCTCGCCGGCCCCGAATTCGCCATGCAGGTGCCGAACGACACGGCGCGCCGTATGCTGGAATCGGCGTCGGCCAGCGCGCTGCCGATCATGATCTTCGTCGGCAATCCCGGCATGATCCAGATCCATACCGGTCCGGTGAAGAATCTGGTCGCGACGGGGCCGTGGTTCAACGTGCTCGACCCGTCCTTCAACCTGCACCTTCGCGAGGACACGATCGCGTCGAGCTGGGTGGTGCGGAAGCCGACGCGCGACGGCGTCGTCACCTCGATCGAGCTGTTCGATCCGGCCGGCGACCTCACGGTCTCGTTTTTCGGCAAGCGGAAGCCGGGAATTCCGGAGCAGCTTCCCTGGCGCGCGCTCGCCGAGTCCTTCGCCAAGGCAGCATGACCTCCTCAGGCAAGCTGTCGCTCCGACGCCGCGAGCTCCTCGCGGCGTTCGGCGTTTCGATGATGCCGCGCGCGCTCCTGGCAGCGGATATGGCACGGCTCGTCGTTGGCGGTGGCGCCTTGACCGAGATCGTCGTCGCGCTCGGTGCTGGAGCGCAGATCGTCGGTGTGGACACCACGAGCCTCTATCCGGCCAGGCTGGTCGAGAAGCTGCCGAAGATCGGCTATCTCCGCACCTTGAGCGCCGAGGGCATCCTTTCGCTTAGTCCCTCGATGCTTGTGGTCAGCGACCAGGCCGGACCGCCCAGCGTCTTGGACCAGCTCCGCTCGGTCAAGCTGCCGCTCGCGGTCGTGCCCGAAACCTCTGCCGCCGACCACGTGTCCGAGAAGGTCGTCGCGGTTGCCGAGGCCATCGGCCGCAGGGAGAAGGGTGCGGAGATGGCCGCGACCATTGTCGCCGATCTCAAAGCCGCCCGCGACGCCATCTCCAGCCTCAAGCGGCCGAGCGTGCTGTTCATCCTCAGCAGCACCGGCGATCGGCTGATGGCGGCCGGGCAGGCGACCGCAGCCGAGACGATGATCGATCTCGCCGGCGCCCGGAACGCGGTGCAGGGCTATGTCAACTACAAGCCACTGTCCTCGGAGTCGGCGATGGCGGCCGACCCCGATGTGATCGTCCTGCCCGACCACGCCGTCTCTGCCTTGGGCGGGGCTGCGGCGGTCAAGCGCTTGCCGCAGCTGGCATCGACCCGCGCCGCCGCCGCCGGCCGCATCGTCTCGATGGACTCACTCTATCTTCTCGGCCTCGGGCCCCGGATCGCACATGCGGCGCGCGATTTCGCCGCGGCGCTGCATCCCGAAGCCAGGCTGCCCGATCTGCCCGTTCGGGCGTGGACGACCGCGTGAGCGATCTCGCCTTGCGCGAAAGCCTCGTCTACGCCCTGCCGAGGGGGGCGCGGTACGTCGTCGCTGCCGCGTTGCTGCTGGTCGCCATGGCCGTCAGCCTCGCCATCGGCGCCGTGCCCCTCAGCCTGCACGACGTGATGCGGGCTCTACTCGGCACGTCCGAGGATGCGCGCCAGGCGGCCGTGATCTGGCAGCTCCGCCTGCCGCGCACATTGATGGCCGGCCTCGTTGGCGCGGGCCTGGGCCTTGCCGGCGCAATGACGCAGGGCCTGTTCCGCAACCCGATCGCCGACCCCGGCTTGATCGGCGCCTCCGCCGGCGCCGCCGTCGTCACGGCCGCGTTGATCGTCTTCGGCGGGATGCTGCTGCCGCCCGGCTGGCTGCCCTATGCGCTGCCCTTGGGGGCGTTCGCCGGCAGCGTCGCGGTCATCGCCATCGTGTCGCGCATCGCCATGGTCGAAGCCAGGACCTCGGTCGCCCTCTTGCTGCTCGCCGGCATCGCGCTCAACGCCATCGCCATGGCCGGGACGGGCTTCCTGGTCTATCTCAGCGACGACCGCCAGATGCGCGACATCACCTTCTGGACGCTCGGCAGCGTCGGCGGTGCCACCTGGATCAAGGTCTGGGCCTTGGCACCCTGCGTGATCGTGCCGCTGCTGCTCAGCCCCTGGTTCGGCCGCGCGCTGGATGCGCTCAATCTCGGCGAGCGCGAGGCGGCGCATCTGGGATTCCGGGTCGAGCGCGTCAAGCGCGCCGCTTGCCTCGCCTTCGCGCTCGCGGTCGGCGGCGCGGTCTCGGTTAGCGGCATCATCGGCTTCGTCGGCCTGGTCGTGCCGCATCTCGTGCGGCTGACCTTCGGCGCGCAGCATCGCGTGCTGCTGCCGCTGGCAGCGCTCGGCGGCGCCACGCTCTTGATCCTCGCCGACATCGTCGCCCGCACGATCGTAGCGCCCGCCGAGCTGCCCATCGGGCTGATCACCAGCTTCGTCGGCGGTCCCTTCTTCATCGCGCTCCTGTTGCGCCGACGCCGCGAGATCGCCACATGATGCGGCTCGAGAACATCGCGCTCGAGCGCCGTGGCCGACGTATTATCGAAGGCGTTTCCCTGCCAGTGGCGCCGGGACAGATTCTCGCCATCGTCGGACCCAACGGGGCCGGCAAATCGACCCTGCTGGCGGCGATGTCCGCCGACCTCTCCCCCTCCGCAGGCATGATCCGCCTCGACAATCGTGACCTGCATCG
>VGEH01000232.1 GCA_016869375.1 Alphaproteobacteria bacterium
TGTGAAATCGCGTCCAATATTGACCCCACCCCGGAAGTCCCTTACAGCATTGATATTATTTTAGGAAACGGGAATTTAGGGGGCCACTTTTCGCGTCCAATTGCGACCCCACGAAAAGACTGATTTTACAAATACAATCAACGAGATGCTTTAATTCTGGGTGGGGTCAAAGTTGGATGCGATTTCACAATCAGCCGCTTCGATCTCGGCGCTGCTCCGGGGCCGCTCGCGCTCGCCGCGATCGAAGCGTCGCCGGCTGGCGAGTGCCGGAGTCCGATCCGGCTGGCGTCGGCGCCGGGTTGATCCGGCGAAACGGCAATATCTGCCGGTACCCGAGAAGCGGTGCCGGCAAGGCGACGGAATCCCTCAGCGGAAATCGTCCTGTCGGAACGACGGGTTGCGGGGAGTCGTAAACCTCACGTTTCATCGGCGCCGTTCTTGCTCCAATTCAGAGGCGAAGAAAATCGCCCTTAGGAGCCAAGAATGCGGCGCCGTCTGTCCTCCATCCGAATCCCACCGCTGGTACGCCTGCTTCTGCTTTTCGCGATCCTGACCATCCCGCTTCTCGCCGGGCGGTTCGTGGCGCAGGTGCGGGGAGAAGCGTTGAGCAATGGCCCCCCGCCCCCGGATTGCTCCGCGGTCAAGCGCCTCTAGCCGTCAGGTTCGAAGCGTCGCGCCGGTAGCCTTCTGCACGGCGGCGACGATCTTGGCCGAGACCTGCTCGATCGCCTCGTCGGTCAGCGTCGCCTCCTTGGGTTGCAGCGTGACCGAAAGCGCGAGCGACGCCTTGCCCGGTCCGACCTTGTCTCCGACATAGCGATCGAAGATCCGGGCATCGGCGATCAGCGCCTTGTCGGCGCCGCGTGCCGCGCGCACCAGGGTCTCGGCGGCGACAGCAGCATCGACGACGAAGGCGAAATCGCGTTCGACCGGTTGGAAGGGCGAGAGCTCGAGCTTCGGGCGCCCGGTTCCCTTCGATCGCGGCAGCGGCACGCGCTCGACGAACACTTCCATGGCGACGGCGGGCCCCTTGAGGTCGAGGGCGGCCAGCACCTTCGGATGCACGGCTCCGAACCACGCCATCACATTCGGTCCGAGCCGGAGCGAGGCCGACTGCCCTGGGTGGTACCAGCTCGGGGCGTCCGTCGAGACCTGCAGGTTCTCGATCGGGGCGCCGAGCGCTTCCAGCACGGCCAGCGCATCGGCCTTGGCGTCGAAGGCGTCGACGTCGCGCGCCGGGCTCTGCCAGTTCCGCGGCACGGCGCGACCGACTCGGATCGCCGTCGCGGCCAGGGTCTGGCCGGTCGGGGATGCGTCCTTGTATTGCGGGGCGACCTCGAACAGCGCCGGGTCGCCGAGTCCGCGATCGAGGTTGCGCTTCGCTGCCATAAGCAGATTCGGGATGATCGAGGGGCGCATCGCATCCAGGTCGGAGGCGATCGGATTGACCAGCTTGAGCTCGGCCGGCACGCCGCCGAACAGCTCGGTCAGCGCCGAGGGCATGAAGGAGAAGGTGACCGCCTCCATCAGGCCGCGCGCCGCCAACGTGCGCTTGGCCAGGATCGGCCGGCGCTGCGCCGGCGAGACCGAAGGCTGCGCCATCGCGCCGGAGCCCAGCATCGAGACGGCGTGGACCTTGTCGAGCCCGTTGACGCGGACGACCTCCTCGACGATGTCGGCTTCGCCCTCTATGTCGCCGCGCCAGCCGGGCGGCGAGACCTCGATCTTCTCGCCGCCGCCCTTGGTCTCGAAGCCGAGGCGACGGAGGATCGCTTCCTGTTCCTTAGGTGCGATCTCGATGCCGCCGAGCGTGCGCGAGCGCGCGAAGCGGTAGGAGAGGCTGCGCCGCCAGCTGGGTTCGCTGCCGGCGACGGTCAGCTCGGAGGCCTCGCCGCCGCAGATGTCGAGGATGATGCGGGTCGCGACCTCGAGGCCCCAGATGGGCGAGGTCGGGTCGAGGCCGCGCTCGAAGCGATAGCGCGCATCCGACTGGAGATTGAGCTTCCGTCCCGTGGCGGCGACCATGCCGGGGGTGAACAGCGCCGACTCGATGAAGACCGAGGTGGTGCCTTCGGTGACGCTGGAATGCTCGCCGCCCATGACGCCGCCGATGCCGTGCGCCGCCTTGTCGTCGGCGATGACGACCATCGACGGTTCGAGCGTGTAGGTCTTGCCGTTCAGTGCCTCCAGGCTCTCGCCCTGCTTGGCCCAGCGCATGGTGAGGTCGCAGGCGAGCTTGTCGGCGTCGAAGACATGCAGCGGACGCGCGTAGTCATGCGTCGTGAAGTTGGTGACGTCGACCAGCGCGGAGATCGGCCGCAGGCCAACGGCTGTCAGCCAGTCCTGCATCCAGCGCGGACTCTGGCCGTTGCGGATGCCGCGGATCAGGCGGCCGGCGACCTGCGGGCAGCCCTTTTCGGTGCCCGGAGCGATCTTCCACTGGATCGGGCTCTCGAAGCTGCCCTGAACGGGTGTCACGTCGAAGGGCTTCATCGTGCCGAGGCCGAAGGCGGCGAGATCGCGCGCGATGCCGCGGATGCCGAGGCAATCGGCGCGGTTCGGCGTGATCGCGACCTCGATGACAGGGTCGTCGAGCCCCATGACCTTGGCGAAGGGCATGCCGACCGGCGCATCGGCCGGCAGGTCGATGATGCCTTCGTGATCGTCCGAAAGACCCATCTCATAGGCCGAGCACAGCATGCCGTTCGAGGCCTGGCCGCGGATGTTGCCGGCCTTCAGCAGCGCTCCGGTGCGCGGGATCACGGTGCCGGCGGCGGCGAAGACGCCCTTCATGCCGGTGCGTGCGTTCGGCGCGCCGCAGACGACCTGCACCTGCTCCTTGCCGGTGTCGACGATGCAGACGCGGAGCCGGTCGGCGTTCGGATGCTGCTCGGCCTGGATCACATAGCCGACGGTGAAGGGCTCCAGGCCCTTGGCGCGGTCCTCGATACCATCGACTTCGAGGCCGAGGCTGGTCAGCGCTTCGCCGATCTCTTTCAGCGAGGCTTCGGTCGCGAGGTGGCGCTTCAGCCAGGAAAGCGTGAACTTCATCGGCTGAGCCCTCCGGCGAGGCTGGGAGGATCGAGCGGGACGAAGCCGTAATGCCTGAGCCAGCGGAGATCGGCGTCGAAGAAGGGCCGCAGGTCCGGGATGCCGTATTTCAGCATGGCGATGCGATCGATCCCCATGCCGAAGGCGAAGCCCTGGTAGCGCTCCGGATCGACGCCGCAATTGCGCAGCACGTTCGGGTGCACCATGCCGCAGCCGAGAATCTCGAGCCAGTCGCCGCCCGCTCCCAGCTTGAGCTCGCCGCCTTTGCGAGAGCAGCCGATATCGACCTCGACCGAGGGCTCGGTGAAGGGGAAGTAGGAAGGACGGAAGCGCACCGGCAGGTCGTCGAGCTGGAAGAAGGCGCGGCAGAAATCGATCAGGCAGCCCTTGAGGTGACCCATATGCGTGGTCTCGTCGATGACGAGACCCTCGACCTGATGGAACATCGGCGAGTGGGTGGCATCCGAGTCGCTGCGGAAGGTGCGGCCCGGCACGATGATGCGGATCGGCGGCTTCACCTTCATCATCGTGCGGATTTGCACGGTGGAGGTGTGCGTGCGCAGCACCATCGGCATGCCGTCGGGTTTCGGCGGCAGGTAGAAGGTGTCGTGCATCTGGCGGGCCGGATGGTCCTCGCCGAAATTGAGGGCGCCGAAATTGTGGAAGTCGTCGTCGATGTCCGGACCCTCGGCGACGGAGAAGCCCATGGCGCCGAAAATCTGGACCAGCTCCTCGATCGTCTGGCTGATCGGGTGCAGCCGGCCGAGACTGCCTGGCCGGGCGGGAAGCGTGAGGTCGACGGTCTCGGTCTTCAGGCGTGCGTCGAGCGCGGCTTCGCCGAGGCTTTCCTTCCGCTTGGCCAGCGCCGCCTCGACCTCGTCCTTCAGGCGGTTGAGCGCCTGGCCGGCCTCGCGGCGGGCGTCAGGCGCGATGTCCTTCAGGCCCTGCATCAGCTGGGTGACGCGGCCCTTCTTGCCGAGCGCGGTGACGCGCACGGATTCGAGCGCGGAGAGGTCGGCAGCCGAGTCGACGAGCTTCATCAGCTCGCCACGCGTCGCTTCCAGTTGGTCCAGCATCGTCGTCACCTCCACGAAAAAGGGGCCGTCTCCGGCCCCTCTCGTCGTCTTACCTTTCGGATCGTGCCACCTGGTTAGGCGGCGAGAGCGGCCTGGGCTTGCTTGACCAAGCTGCTAAACGAATCCGGCTCGCTGATCGCAAGGTCGGAGAGGACCTTGCGGTCGATCTCGATCCCGGCGTTCTTCAGGCCCGCCATCAGCTTCGAATAGGTGAGGCCGTGCGCTCGGGCGCCGGCATTGATGCGCTGGATCCAGAGCGCGCGGAACTCGCGCTTCCGGGCCTTGCGGTCGCGATAGGCGTATTGCATCGCCTTCTCGACCTTCTCGAGCGCAATTCGGTAATTGGTGGAGTTGCGGCCACGGTAGCCCTTGGCTGCCTTGATGACCTTCTTGTGACGGGCGTGGGTGGTTACGCCCCGCTTCACGCGTGCCATGTCATGCCCTCCTTAAAGATCGTAGGGCATGTGGTTGCGCACGATCTTGGCGTCGCGCTCGTTCATGATCTCGGAGCCGCGGGCGGTCCGGACCATCTTGTGCGGGCGCTTGCTCATGCCGTGGCGCTTGCGCGACGGACCCATCTTGATCTTGCCGGAGGCGGTGACCCGGAAGCGCTTCTTCGCGCTGCTCTTGGTCTTCATCTTGGGCATTTTCATTCCTTTCAGCGTCTTGGAGGGGCCGCAAGGCCTGATCGCGCCGGCCGGGCATGCCCTTACAGGCCCGGACGCGGACGTCGCCCCTTACGGGGAAGGCGGGGTTATAGCGATGTGACCCGGGGGGCGCAAGGGCAGGAAGGTCGCGCTTGCCCGCCCTTCCGGTCTTGCGATCCGCGGCTGCCGATGACAGGTTAGCGCCATACATCCGGGGGGAAGTATGCAATCCAATTCAACCACTAACGGCCATGACACCTATGACGCCGTTACCATCCTTTTCCACTGGGTGATCGCTCTGATGGTCATCGCCTTGTTCCTTCTGGCCCTGTTCCCGGGGCTCGTTAAAGGGGCTATCTTCTGGCACAAGACGATAGGCATCCTAGTCCTGGGTCTGGTCCCGCTCCGGGCCTTGTGGCGGCTCACCTTCGGGCGTCGGAGCCAAGCGGCCGCGAGGGAGCCCGCCTTGCTCCGGCTAGCGGCCAAGGCTTCCCATCTCGGGGTGTACGCGCTGCTCGTCGTGACGCCGATGCTTGGCTGGCTCTATCAGGATGCGAAGGCGATCGAGGTCGTCGAGTTCGGCTTTGAGCTGCCGATGCTCCTTTACCCCGCATTTCCCAGATGAACCATTGAACTGGGCGGCGTCGAATCCATTTGAGCCATAGGACGCAACGTCTTGTCTCATTGGACCGGGGTCGCAGATGGAGCATCTGGCGGGTGAAGCCCAATCCGAT
>VGEH01000233.1 GCA_016869375.1 Alphaproteobacteria bacterium
TGACCATACGACGCCCCCCAACCCCCTGCGGCCCGACGGCGAACCGGACCGGTAAAGTTAAGTTTCGCACCGTTCCGTTGGGCATTCAACGGCTTGCAGGCCGACGTGCTAGAATTACGTGCCGAAATACGCTTGGGAGTGGCCTGTGAGTCCGTCATCTGCACGCCGTCTTCGCGATCTCGGCATCGGTATCGGCGAGTTGAAGCCAGGCCGGCGAAACGCGATATCGGACGTGCCGGACGTCACCGTCGGCCATGCCACGCTGAACGGCGGCAACGTCAATACAGGGGTCACCGCGATCCTGCCGCATGGCGGAAATCTGTTTCGGGACAAGGTGATGGCGACTTCGGTCGTCTTCAACGGCTTCGGCAAGACCACGGGCCTCGTCCAGGTCGACGAACTCGGCACGATCGAGACGCCCATCCTTCTGACCAACACCCTGAGTGTCGGCACCGCGGCCGAAGGGCTGGTCCGCTACAAGCTCGGCCGCAATCGCGAGATCGGCACCCTGACCGGGACCGTCAATCCGGTGGTCGGCGAATGCAACGACGGTTTTCTCAATGATATTCGTGGACTCCACGTCAAAGCTTCGCACGTAGATGAAGCGATAGCGGCCGCAGCCGCGGATTTCGCTCAGGGCGCCGTCGGCGGCGGTACGGGCATGTCCGCCTACGGCCTCAAGGGCGGCATCGGCTCCGCCTCGCGTCGCCTCGAACTGGATGGGAAGGTCTTCCACCTCGGGATCCTGGTCCTGGCGAATTTCGGCCGGCTCGAGGATCTGGCGGTCGCCGGGCGCCCACTCGGCCGAAAGATCGCCGAGGCGAAGAAGGCCAAGGGCCAAGCGGATACCGGCTCGATCATCATCGTGCTGGCAACCGACCTGCCGACGAGCGAGCGGCAGCTTCGGCGGGTCGCGCGGCGGACCGCCGTCGGGCTTGCCCGCACCGGCTCGCATCTGGGCCACGGCTCGGGCGACCTCTGCATCGCCTTCACCACCGCCAACCGCATCCAGCACTTCGAGAAGAAGGCGGTGATCGCCTGGCAGGCCCTGGCCGAGACCCGCATCGACCTCGCCTTCCGCGCCGCCGCCGAGGCGACCGAGGAGGCCGTGATCGACGCCATGCTCGCCGCCGATCCGATGATCGGCCGCGACGGCAACCGGCGGGACTCGCTCCGCGACTACCTGCACCTTCTCTAGGGGGATCTCATGACCAGGATCGTCGGCGTCTCGGGCAGCCTGCGGGCGAAGTCGTTCAACACCGGCCTGCTCAACGCCGCGCGCGAGCTTGCCCCGGCCGAGGTCACCTTCGAGATCGCGACCATCCGCGGCATCCCGCTCTACGACGGGGATCTCGAGGCCGCCGAAGGGATTCCGCCGGCGGTAACCGCCCTGAAGGACGCAATCGCCAGGGCCGACGGGCTCCTGATCGTGACGCCGGAGTACAACAACGGCATGCCGGGCGTTTTCAAGAACGCGATCGACTGGGCGTCTCGGCCGGCGGCCGACATCGAGCGCGTGTTCGGCGGAAAAGCCGTGGCGATGATCGGTGCCTCGCCGGGGAATTTCGGCACCATCCTCGCGCAGAACCACTGGCTGCCGGTGCTGCGCGCGCTCGGGACCCGGCTCTGGACGGGCGGACGCCTCATGGTTTCGCGCGCCGGCACGATGTTCGACGCCGAGGGCCGCCTGACCGACGAGGCGACCCGCAAGCGGCTCCAAGGCCTCGTTGCTGGCTTTGGCGCCTTCGCCAAAGGAGGCTGAGCATGTCGGTCAAAGGCGCGCAGCTCATCGCCAAGGCGAGGGCCACGATCGGCTGGACGAAATACGAAACCGACATAGCCGCCGGTCACCACGCGCTGAAGGCCGATGAACACCCGGTACTCGGCGGGAAGGATATCGGCCCCGCCCCGTTCGAGTATCTGCTCTCCGGCCTCGGCGCTTGCACTGCGATCACGCTCAGGATGTATGCCGACCGGAAGGAATGGCCGCTCGAAGCGATTGCAGTCGATCTCCGCTATCTCAGAGACGGCGATACACCCCGTATCGAGCGCACGATCTCGCTGACCGGCTCCCTCACCGAGGAGCAGCGAGCGCGGATCGCCGAGATCGCGGAGAAGACGCCGGTGACGCTGGCGATCAAAGGCGGCGTCGGCATCAGGACCGAGCTGCGCTAGCCGAGCGTTACCCCGAAGGTCTCGCGGAGCGCCTGCCGCCCTTTCGGCGTGACGGTGACGGCGCGTGTGCCCTCGCTCCGCCGGATCCAGCCTTTGGCGAAGCAATGCGCGCAGAGCGCGGCGCCGACCGCACCGGCGATATGCGGCCGCCGCTCGCTCCAGTCGATGCAGGGGCGGCAGAACAGGCGCTGGCTCCGCTTGCCCGCCGCCAGCACCCGCAGGTCGATGCCGAGGCCGGTCAGCAGGGCCACGCCGGAGTCGGTCATGGCGCCGGCATCATTGGCGAGCTCGACATGGCCGCCCTCGATCATCGCATCGGCGAGCGCGACGCCCAATCGGCCGGCAAGATGGTCGTAGCAGGTACGCGCCGCCCGCAGCGCCTGATCGCGCGGGCCGACGACGACGGGCCTGCGCATGGCGGTCTCGGAGGCGACCTGCATGATGCTTTCCATCATGCGCGCGACCGAGGGAGAAGCCAGCCGGTGGTAGCGATGCCGGCCCTGCTGGCTCACCTCGAGCAGCCCCGCCGCAACCAGGCGTGAGAGATGTCCGCTCGCCGTCTGCGGCGTGATGCCGGCTGCCCGCGCCAGCTCGGAGGCGGTGAGCGCGCGGCCGTCCATCAGCGCATGCAGCATGCCGGCCCGGGCCGGCTCCCCAGCCAGGGCCGCGACCTCGGCAAAGGAGGCGTTGGTTGCCATGGACACAGTCTAGCCGACCGCCTGACCTCACGCTTCGGTCACGGCCGTAGTGCCGGGCCTTAGAGATAACCCTCGCGCAGCAGGCGGACGGCCTCCAGCGTTGCGCGCATCTGCGTCGTGTGCGCGAGGCGGAAGGCGCTGCCGTAGATCGTCTCGTCCGGATACTCGGTGATGAGCTGGAAAGGCACGGTCTGCCGTGTGTGCTCGTTGACCATGCAGGGAATGCCGTTGATCACCGGGAACGGCACCTCGCCGGCATGCGCCTTCCATGTGGCGATCTGAGTCGCGTTGAACGCCGCCAGCTCGGCGTCTTCCGCCAGATGCGCGGTCAGCGCCTCGAGGAAGGGCCGCGCCTTGTCGCCGATCCCCGGGTGATGGCGGAAGATCAGGAACATGCCCTTGGGGATCGTCCACAGCGCGAAGCCCGCCGGGACATAGCCGGTCAGCGGCCGCGTCCATTCATGCGCCGGATAGCCATGCAGGTTGAGATGCATGCGCGCGCCGACCGCCTCGATCAAGTCCAGCCGTGCTGCCTTCTCATGAAAAGGCGCTGCCTCGCGCGCCTCGACATCGTCGCCGAGCGCGCTGTAGCGGGCGGCGTGGTGCATGTGCCGCGGGTTGCGGGCGCGGAGCTGATGGTGGAGCGCGTAACCGTCCGGGTTCTCGCAAGGGATGAGCGCGAAGCGCCGTCCCTCGGCTCGGAGCGTCTGCGCAGCGCGGAGCGCGCCGACGATGCCCGAGGTCTCGTTGGCGTGTTGAGCGGCAGACAGCAGGAACGCCGGCCCCTCACCGTCATAGATCCGAGCGAGCACCGAGCGTCCTTGGACGGACGCGATGTCGCGCTTCTCGCCGCCAAGCGCATCGGTGAGCGCAGCGATCTGCGCCGGCGCGAGCGGTCGGTCGGCGTCCTCCCAATGCTCGGGTCCGGACAGCGGTTTGCGCTCGACGGAGGCGCGGACAGCAACCGTTACGCGCGCCGGACCATCGGCCGTCACGATATCCGGGACGATCTGTCCCGGCTGCAGCGTGCGCTCGTTGGCGGCGAGGCCGGCGCGATGCTTCAGGTATTCGAGGATCGAGAAATAGAACTCCTCGTGCAGGGCCTCGGAGGTGCTCAAGACCTCGTCGCCATAGGCGAGCTCGGTCTCGATCCCGGGCAGGGTCGCGGAGATGTCGAGCGCCGGGAAGAACGGCGGCGCGGACGGCCAGCGATGCTCGGCGATCGCCGTCATGACGCGGCGGAAGACCGTCTCGTATTCGGTCTCGATCGGGCCGTCCTCGACGGTCTTGCCCGCCGCATCCCGCACGCGAAGCCAGCCGCAGGGCGTGAGGGTCTGATTTCCGAGATGATCCGGGCCGACACGATTGGGCGCGAACACGCTGGTCCAGGCGCCCTCGCCCGACCGCACCCGATAGGCGAGCGCCTCGCTGCCCGAGGCGAAGCTGAGGGTGGTTTTCCCGATCAGAGCCGCCAAAGGGTAGGCCTCGAGCTTGAACCGCCCCTCGGGCGCCGCCTCATGGGCGGGCAGCTCGACGCTCAGATGCCGGTTCGTCTCCGGCGCTTCTTCCAGGAAATGATGGACCAGCGGCTTGTAGGCGCTGCGGATCCGCGCGGTCACGCCAGCGGTGCTCAGGCGCGCTTCCGCCTCTCGCCGCGACGCCGGTCCCTCGAACAGCCAAGCCTCGATCGCGAAGCCCCGATGACCATTGCCGAAGCGCTCGACCAAGGTGTCCAGCGTGCGCGGAACGGCAAGATCGAGCAGGGTCGTCATCCATCGGTCCTTGGCGGCGGGGGGAGAAGAATACCCGTCCAGCCGTCGAGACCAATCACCTACTTGCTTCGCGCGACGTAGACGCCATCCGCCTAAAAGCCAAATCGAGTTACCGTCGTCTGCCGCCCATCCGGAAAGGTAATCGTGGCGCGATCCAAGCTACCGAATTGGACAGTTACTGAGCCGATCACGGATGCGACTCTCGGAGAACGCCATGGCCCCCCGAAGAATTGTCCGTCGGCGTACTCCTGTAGCACTCCAGTATAAGTACTACCGATCATCTGGCCCGAGGTGATGTACCAAATTGCCGGTCCAGTGGTGCTGTACATATAGAAGGCGGCAAATAGGCTACTTCCCTGCGTCTCAAAGTAAGCTCCCCAGCCTGGCTCATTCTGATCCCACCACCAGCCAGTCTCGGCCGGCTGACCGCGGACACCGTAGGCTGCTTCCACATTGATGCGTGGGAAGCTTCCGGTCGAAGATGGGCCGGGGACCGGGGAGCCAGAGACGCGTAGCGCTTCAGCCAGTTGGTCAATCGTGGCACTTGGAAGTGCCCCCTTGAGGAGCGCCCACGCCCCGGCCACGTGCGGTGTCGCCATCGATGTTCCGCTAAGCGCGCCATAGCGCCCATCAGTCAATGACGCTTCAATGTTCGTCCCCGGCGCCACCAACATGGGGAGGGACCAAGCGTTACTGAAGCTTGCAAGATTGTCCGCACGGTTGACCGCACCAGGTCCTGTCCAGAATCTTTCGCACATTTGATCAGGCGGCGGCTCCGGATTGTGGGACCTGCGGCTGATAGAGTGGCCGCATGTTCATGTAGCACCTGCCTGACCACGCCGATCC
>VGEH01000234.1 GCA_016869375.1 Alphaproteobacteria bacterium
GAAGCAGCGGGGAAACGGGGTTGCTCGCCCATGGCTTCCCCGGAACAGGCCAGACTGCTAGGGTTTGCACCGTTCCACGGGGTCATCCGGGGAATGTCGGGTAGAGGGAAGGAAAGAACCCTTGGGCCAGCGACCAGGCGATGAGCAGGGCGACGAAGACCCAGCTCAGGTCGACCTTGATCTTGAAGCCGAGCAGATCGAACGCGATCACTGGATTGCCGAACATTCCGGACCCCCTTCGCGCCCGTGCGGCTGGCTCTCGCTTGAACTTGAGATCGCGGTGCGGCGAGCCTTGTGACGGGTGGATGAGCACATGCTTGGGCGGGCGCTCTGCATTCTACCTATCGCGATCTGGCTCGTCAGTCCTGAAGAGACCAAGGCGGAGAGTCCTAGTTCCGCACCGGATCCCTTGTCGCTTCATTGGTCATTGAAGCGCGCCCTCGATGAGCGTCGAGCATTCTGACTCAGGCGCTAATGCGTGGATTTTGCTGGGGTGAACAGCGCGGCAACTAGTCAGAATTTCCCCAGACTCCAGCCGAAGCCTCCAGCCTTCGCGGATGGGATCTGGTGAGACTGCGGACCGACGACGTCGTTTTGCACGGCAAGGGCTATATGGACCGCGCGCTGGCCCATGAACGCGGATTCGCCAATTCAGGGACGGCGGCCAGGATCGCCGAAATCCGTGCGGCCGGGCAGCGCCACCGCATCGACATCCTGGCGCACGGATTCGACGACCCTGACACCGCCTACCGCGTCGAGGCCGCCGCGATCGACCTCCTCGGCCGCGCTGCCCTCACGAACCTGACGCGCGGATGGGGTTCGGTCGAATATGGAAGTCGCTCCTTGCGGGAGCTCGACATCCACTACGGCGCGAAGCCTGTCATCCTCTCGGATCCGGTCATCCTGATCCGCATCAATCAGCTGTTCAAACACGGGATGACCCCCGAGGCGCTCTACGACGCGACGCGCGGCATCTGGAAGCTCGGGGAGCGAAGGCACAAGGCGAAGTACGCGCTCGCCGTCTACGAGGACCGCATCGAAGCGCCTTTGCTCCTGTCCATCGATGGCGGAACCGTCGAGCGCGAGTTCCCGCGGCTGGTCGTCGAATACCAGCATGTCCCTGCTTATCGCGGTCGCTCCGGCAGGAACGAGTATGTCCGCGTCGAGCCCGACCAGCCCGAGCATGTCGAGATCGGCCGCGTCTATGTGATGGACGGCGAGGCGCTCAACCCGATGCCTGAATGGCAGGTCGAGGCCATCAACGATCAGCTGGAGAGCATGTGTCTCGAGGATTGGCGCGGCCGAGACGAAGCGGCGCGCGTATCCGCCGCCGAATGGCGCTACGCCCGAGCGGCCGAATGATCCGGTTAGATCTTTCGGAACGCCGCACGGTGCCTGGTCATAGGCGTCCGAGTGAGTTCGGCGCCATCCTCAGAGCCCGAAACCAGGCTTGTCTGTCACTCCCTGGATGACAGGCCAGACCCCGTGCTCGGTCGGTGCCCTGGCCTTGATCGTTCCGGTATCCATCATCGCCTGGTCCGCGGCGACGGGCCGCTCGCCTTCATCCAGCAGAAGCGCGCCGACGTGTTGCGGCGGCAGCTTCGTCCTGCAGTAGGTCTCCGCGTCGTCGCACGCAGCAAGGATCTGCTCGCGGATCGCCGACGGGTCGACGGGAACCAGCGAGCGCACGGACATGAGTTCGGTGCCCGAGACGCCGGCCGCGGTCCGCCGTATCCGCTCGATGATCTTGAGCGGCGACTCGCTTTCGAGCTTTCCTGAAACTGCGGACGCGAGCGCGCCCAGGGGAGCGTAGCCCTTCACGATGTCGGCGAGGTCGACCAGGTCTCGCGCCTTCCGGCGCATGGCGGTGGCGAGCGTCTTGTTTACGGCGAGATCCGCGTCGTGCATTCGCTTGCCGAAGACCGGGTCGTCGACGATCGGGAAGAAGCGACGCGCGGTTTCGGACATCCATTGGATGATCGTCTTCTCGCCGTACCACGAAGCCGTCGCCTCGACGGTGCCGAACACCTCGAGGTCCAGGGCGACGGCGATGCCGGCCGCCTGGAGTGCGGCGATGTCCTTCTTCGCCCGCTCATGGACCAGCTCGTCGGTGTCGTGGAAGATGTCGAGGTCGTCGGATTGCCGAGGGCCTTTCGCGTTCATGACCGCGCCGCCCGCGAAGTAGCTGGCGTCGTCGCGGTTGGCGGCGATGACTTCCAGGACTTTCGACTGGATCTTGGTGAGCGCCATGGTCGGGTCAGAGCGCCTCGGCGAGCGCCTGGAGGCGTCGGCCCATCGCAAAGCCATCGCGGCCGCCACGTTCCATCAGCGCGCCGGCGAACTCCTTCATCCGATCCCGGTGCGAAGGCAGCCTGGAGAGGTCGATGTTCTCAAGGCACGCCGTCCCGAACCGGTCCATGGCGCGCCGCCATAGAAGCGCGGCCTCGATCAGGTTCGTGTCGACCTCCATTGGGGAAGAGGAGGCGCTGACAGGCGAGCGGAGACGGCCCGCTACCTGTTTCATCGTTGCCGCCATGTCGCCCGGGACCTGCAGATCCATGCGCTGGATGTTCCGCTCGTTCCTCTGCCGGTCGCGGTACCGGCGGACGCGGGGGGATGCCTTGTGCATGCGTTGAATATAGCGTAACCGGATTACGCTTCAAGCGCACGCTCATCTTTCTTATATCTGCCCGCCCGGGACGCTAACTTGCATTTTCGCCCGGTCTCTCACCATAAATTCCCGTTCGGGAATATATTGCCTTGACGCCCGCAATTAGACCCCTTATCTTCCCTTTCGGGAAGAAATCATGGCCACCTACGACCAATCATCACCGCGGGCGATCGGCGCCCTCGTCGCCGCCGAAAGGATCCGGCAGGGCCTGACCCAGCAGGAGCTGGCGGGCCTCGCCGATGTCGGCGTCCGGTTCCTGGTCGAGCTCGAGGCCGGCAAGGAGACGGCAGCGCTGGGGAAGGCGATCCAGGTGCTGGCCGCGCTGGGGATCGCTCCGCGCTTCGAGGTCTCCGACGAGACGCTTCGAAAGGCCGACGAGATACTGGCGGAGCCGGATGCCGGCGCCCGCCGGCGCCATCGTGTTGGAAAGTGGGGCGTCGGCGGGGGCAGCGACGTCTTCAGGTCGCGCTCATCGGGTCGACAAGACCGCAAGACGCGGGGCACCGCGTGAACACGACCCCTACCGATCCTGTGGCCGATCCTGTGGCCGATCCTGTGGCCGAACCGGTAGCCGAGCCGCCGGCGGCGCCGCGATCGAGGGCACTTTCCTCCGCGGATCGAAAGCTGGTCCTCGACGTCTATCTCGACGGTCATGCGAGCGTCGTCGGCCGGCTCGTCCATACCGGGACCGAGACCACCTTCGCCTACGATGCGGCCTACGCGGCCGCGCGGCCGCGTGCTCCGCTGTCCCTTTCGCTGCCGGTCGGCAACCACGTCTACGGACCGCGCGAGGCGCTGCCCTATTTCGAGAACCTGATGCCCGAAGGCAGGCGGCTGAACGCCGTAGCGCTCCAGCTCGGCCTCGACCGGCGCGACGTCATGAGCATCCTCGAGCATGTCGGCCGCGACTGCGCCGGCGCCGTCTCCATCGTGCCCGGCGGGGAGCAGCCCTCCAAGACGCCGGGCGAGTTTCCCGGCGACTACGAGGAGATCGCTCCGGCGGATCTCCTGAAACAGATGGAAACCGGCATCGCTGAAACGAGGCCGAAGGGCAAGGGTCATCCATTCTCGCTCGCCGGCGTGCAGGGAAAGGCCGCGGTGTTGATGGGCTCCGACGGCCGGTTCTACCAGCCGACAGGCGGCGCGCCCTCGACGCATGTCGTGAAGCTCCCCGACGCCGGCCATGCGGGCATGATCGAGAACGAGGCGTTCTGCCTCGAGCTCGCGCGCGTGATGGGGCTCGATGCGGTCGAGCCGAAGGTCGTGACGCTTCCGGGCGACCGGCCGGCGATCGTGGTGCCGCGGTTCGACCGGGAGGTCGAGCGGCATCACCACGGCGATGTCGAGCCATCGGCCGAAGATGGAGCCGATTTTGCGCTTCCTTCCGCGGACGGCATCTCGGGTCCGGCGACGGTGAGGCGCCTGCATCAGGAGGATTTCGCCCAGGCGCTCGGCTATACCTCGGACCGGAAATACACGAAGTACGGAGGGCCGAGCTTCGAGCAGCTGCTGGTCCTCGACAAGGTCGACGCTGTCGCGCGCTATCGCCTGAGCCTCCTCGACGCCTTGATCTTCAACATCCTGATCGGCAACGCGGACGCGCATGCGAAGAACTACTCGCTGCTGCATGGGCGCGACTTCCGCACGCGCCTGGCGCCGCTCTACGACCTGCTGTCGATCGCGCTGTATCCCGATTTCCATCAGGGAATGGCGCTGACGCTGGGCGCGGAGGACGGAAAGATCGAGCAGGAGTTCGACGAACTCGACCGCGCCGCGCTCGAGCGCGCCGGCGTCCGGCTCAAGATGCGGGCCAGCCTCATCGAGGGGAGGATGAGGTCGGCTGCGTCGAAGATCCTGCCGGCGGCCCATCGCCTGCGCGAGGAGAAGGGCTATGGGGTGACCGCGCTCAAGGTGATCTCGGCCATCGGCGTCCAGGTGCGGCTGCTGAACGAGAAGTTCGGATTCGACGTGAAGGTGAACGAGATCGAGTTCCAACCGAAGGGTGGCGGCTGGCTGACGCCGTCGTGAGTGGGCGACGCGCCTCGCTCATCCCTGCTCGGATTTCACCCGGGCGACATGCGAGCATGCCGCGATCCATTCCTCGCGCTCCTTGCCGGGGAAGTATGCTTTGAATTCTATCTGGTGCCTCTCTTTCGTCAGCGCATCGAGCTGCTCGCGCCAGAACCGCCGTCCGTGCATCGAAGCGCTCGCCTTGTAGACGAGGTCTTCCGGCGCGCAGTCCTGGTCGAGCGCGATGAAGCCGGGCGGCCAGGTCAGGTAGGCGCCGAGCGCGAGGATGGAGACGAGCGCCGCGATCCTATGCCCGTCGCGGAAGAGCCAGCGCGCCACCATCGCCGCGAGGACCAGGAGGACGACGAGACCAGCGGCTCTCAAGATGCTCATCTCGTGTAGCTTGGTATTGCCGCGCAGGCGGCGGCAAAGCGGGATAACGTACAGAATCTTTCGCACTTTCGGGAATGGTGGCTTCTTCTAGAGTGAAGGAGCAAACGATGAGCAGTGAGACTGCGATGGGCCAGGTGATCCAGATCGACGAGGCTCGGATCAGGGATCATCTGGGAGAGATGGTGCGCGGCACGGTCGAGGAGACGCTGAATGCACTCCTTGCGTCTGAGGCCGACCGTCTGTGCGGTGCGGGTCGCTATGAGCGCAGCGAAGCGCGGCAGGACAGGCGAGCCGGCAGCTACGATCGGACGCTGCAGACCAAGGCGGGAGACGTCAATCTCAAGATACCG
>VGEH01000235.1 GCA_016869375.1 Alphaproteobacteria bacterium
GCTGTTCCGTCGTCGGCGCACGGAGCCGAGCCTCAAGCACCGCGCGCTCCTCCGGCGTCAGCCGGACTACCACTGCATCGGCTATCATCCCAATGTTGAATCATGAATCAGATCTCCGCGAAAGCGGGTACTAGGCTTGAGCAATCCGATGAAGAACGAGGCCCTCCGATGACGGTGATCGTGAAATCTTTCCCGCGGAAGGTGCGGGAAATCGAAACCCTGTGGATCACGCTCGCCGACGGCGCCAGGCTGGCGGCCCGAGTCTGGCTGCCGGAGGACGCCGAGAAGGATCCTGTCCCGGCGATCCTGGAATATCTGCCTTATCGGCGTCGCGACGGAACGGCGGTGCGCGACTCCCAGATGCACCCGTACATCGCAGGGCATGGCTATGCCTGCGTCCGTGTCGATCAGCGAGGCTCGGGCGACTCCGATGGCGTCCTGGTTGGCGAGTATCTGCCGCAGGAACTCTCCGACGGCGTCGAGATCATCGCCTGGCTCGCCAAGCAGGCATGGTGCTCGGGCACGGTCGGGATGATCGGCAACTCCTGGGGCGGCTTCAACGGCCTGCAGATCGCCGCCCTCCAGCCGCCCGCGCTCAAGGCGATCATCACCTCCTGCTCGACCGACGACCGTTATGCCGATGACGTCCATTACATGGGCGGCTGCCTCATCAACGACAATTTGCGCTGGGCCTCAACGATGTTCTCGCACAATGCGCGGCCGCCTGACCCGACCGTGGTCGGCGAGCGCTGGCGCACGATGTGGAGGGACCGGCTGGAGAACTCAGGGCTCTGGGTCAAGAACTGGCTCGAGCACCAGCGCCGCGACGCATTCTGGAAGCACGGCTCGGTCTGCGAGGACTACTCCAAGATCAAATGCGCGGTCTACGCCATCGGCGGGTGGATCGACGCCTATACCAATGCAATCCCGCGCCTGATGGAGCTTCTCACTTGTCCTAAGAAGGCGATGATCGGGCAATGGGGCCACCGTTACCCGCACATGGCGCTACCCGGACCGCCGGTGGGATTCCTCAAGGACGCCGTGCGCTGGTGGGATCATTGGCTGAAAGGCAAGGACACCGGCATCATGGCCGAGCCGATGATGCGGATCTGGATGCAGGACTCGGTTCCGCCCAAGACCCTCTACAAGGAAATGCCGGGGCGCTGGATCGGCGAGCCCTCCTGGCCGCCGCCGAGCGTGACGCCGACGCGCTTCGGCTTTGCCGACGGGCGCCTCGCCAAGGGTATGGCCGGAAGCGGCACCGCCAAGCTCCGCTCGCCGCAAACGGTCGGGCAGACGATCGGTAAGTGGTGCCCCTACGGGCTCTTCCCTGATCTGCCCAGTGATCAAAGCGAAGAGGATGGCGGCTCGCTCGTCTTCGACACCCCGCCGCTCGAGCGGAATGTCGAAGTTCTCGGTGCGCCCATCGTCGAGCTGGAGCTCTCCTCCGACAAGCCGCAGGCCCTTGTCGCCGTGCGTCTGTCGAACGTGCTGGCGATGGGCGCAGCGACGCGTGTCAGCTACGGGCTCCTCAACCTCACGCACCACGACAGCCATGAGAACCCGGAGCCGCTGGTGCCGGGCAAGACCTACAAGGTCCGCGTCAAGCTCAACGACCTGGCGCAGGTGTTTCCGGCGGGGCACCGCATCCGGGTCGCGATCTCGACCGCCTATTGGCCGCTCGCCTGGCCGTCGCCGGAGGCCGCGACCTTGACCGTGAACGGCGCCGGCAGCGCCTTGATCCTGCCGATCCGCGGCTCGTCGCCTACCGACTCCAAGCTCGTGCCGCTACCGCCGCACGAGCTGCCGGAGATCCTGAAGACGACGACGATCAAGCCCGGCTCGATCAAGCAGACGCACACCCGCGACCGCCCGAGCGGTGTGCTTCGCTACGTCTTCGAGAACGACAGCGGCACGACCTATATCGACGGCATCGACCTCGAGAATTCGAGCTGGATGCAGGACGACTTCTCGATCGATCCGCTCGATCCGCTGAAGGCGCGCGCCGAGGTCTCCTCGCATTCGCGCTTCAGGCGCAAGGACTGGGACATCGAGACCAAGTGCCGGACGGTGATGACCGCGACGCCGACCACCTTCGATCTCGAAGCGACCCTCGACGCTTATGAGGGCGGCACCCGCGTATTCGCCAAGAACTGGAAGGTCTCGATCCCGAGAGACAATGTGTAGACGGATGCCGGCCGGATCGCCTCCGGCCGGCATTGCGTTTCCCTACTTGACCTCGTCGACCTCGTAGAACTTTAGGTTCCACTGTGCGCGGGCGAGGCGGTAGCCCGTGCGGTTGGCGCGGTAGGCGATCGGGTTGACCTGGTTGTGGATCGGGAACCAGCTGGCGTTGTCCAGGATCTTCTTCTGGACGTCGGCATAGAGCAGGATCCGCTTGGCCGCATCCATCTCGCCGCCCGCCTGCTCCAGCAGCTTGTCGAGGGCCGGATCGGCGAGGCTGCCGAGGTTGAAGCGGAAGCGGCCGGGCTCCGGCAAGTTGCGGCTGTGGAACATCACTTCGAGAAGGCTCGGATCGGCAGCGATCCAGCGTAGCGGGTTGATCTCGTGCTGGCCGGCGAAGACAAGCTCGTCCCAGCGCGGGCCGGTGATGGTCTCGACCTTGAGATCGAAGCCGATCTTCTTCAGATCCGCCTGCGCGGCGACGCCGACCTCGGGCAGCACCACCGCCAGCACCTGCCACGTGGCGGTGAGCGGCTGGCCGTCTTTCATGCGGATGCCGCCCGCGCCCATCTTCCAGCCGGCGGCTTCCAGCAGTTCGGCCGCCTTCTTGGGGTCGTAGGGATAGTACTTCTCGGCCTCCTTCCAGTAGCCCGTCGTGGTCGTCGACAGCGTGCTGTAGGCCGGAGTGATCAGGCCGAAATACATGTCGTCGGTCAGCGCCTTGCGGTCAAAGCCGTGCATGAAGGCCTGGCGCACGCGGATGTCCTGCAGCACGCCGCGCTTGGAGTTGAGCATGACGCCGAAGGGCAATCCCGAGGACGGCGTCAGGATGGTCTTGTAGCGGCGATCCTGGCCCAGACGGCGGACGTCGAGGATCGGCGTGAAGTCGGTGGCATCCGCCTCGCCGCGTTCGAGCGCAGCAACGCGCGTCGAGGCATCGGCGATCGAGCGGTGGATGACACGCGCGACCTTGCTCGGCCCCTTGTGCTTCATGTAGGCCGGCGGCCAGTTATAGGCGTCGAAGCGGTCCATGGTGACCTGCTTGCCGCGCTCCCAGCTCGTGAACTTGAACGGCCCGGTGCCGACCGGCGCCGCGGCGAAGCCGACATCACCGAGCGACTTGACCGCCGCCGGCGATACCGGCGACAGCACGCTCTCGCTCATCACCGCGATCGCCGGCGCGTAGGGCCGTGTGTAACGGATGCGGATCTCATAGGGACCGACGATGTCAGCACCGGCATAGGGACCGAGGATGTCGATCGCCGCGCGGCTGCCGAGCGCCGGGTCACGGATCGAGTCGAAGGTGAACTTTACCGCCTCGGCATTGAACTTGGTGCCGTCATGGAAGGTCACGTCCTCGCGCAGCTTGAGCGTCAGCGCAAGTCCGTCGGCCGAGAGCGACCAGCTGGTCGCAAGGCCGGGGAACAGATCGTTCTTCTCGTCCGAGCCGACGAGCTGGTCGAACACCTGGTAGATCAGCTGGGTCTCGTGACGCGACTGGGTGACGCGCGGGTCCCAGGTGCGTGGGTTGGCGTCGTCCTCGGCCCACACGATGGTAAGGCCCGTCGTCTGCGCCGAGGCGAGGCTTGAGGTGAGCAGCAACGCTGCCGCGAACAGAGAAGCATGACGAAACCGCATGGATGTCTCCCACCGAGTTGCCATACCGCTGGTAGATCCAAATGATACTATGGCATCATGAAAGCCGTGGCGACAGTCTGTCGCCGTCAGGGGAAATGCCATTCACCAACTGACCGGCTATGTCGATCGCTGGAGCGCTCGGGCGGGCGAGCGTGTCCGCTTCATGGTGTCTAGCGCCTCCGATCGGCCCTACGAATTGCGCTTCGTGCGCCATCTCTGCGCCGACCCCAATCCCGAGGGGCCGGGCTATCGCGAGATCGTGATGCCGACACCGCTCGATGGAAGGCGCAAAGGTCTCTTTCACGCCGCGCACCCCGGCAGCTATGCGCGGATCGGGGCTCTGACGCTCGACGGCGGCGGGCTCAAGCTATCCGCCACGGTGTGGCCGACCTTGCCGGGAAGAGGCCGGCAAGCGCTGATCAGCATCGATGTGGCCGGCACCGCGATCCGCCTGGAGGTCGGACCGCATGGCGGCGTTCAGCTCCGTCTCGGCTCCGAGACAATCGCGGTCGGTGCGCCCATGCTGAACCGGCACTGGTATTCGGTCGAGGCGACGGTCGATGTCGCCGGCGGCTGGTTGTCCGTAGCGCAGACGCCGCTTCAGCCCGTCGGCACGATTGCCGACGGTGGCCGCTGCGAAGCCAAGGCCAAGGTGCCGCCGGTCGCGGGCACGGCGCGCGTGCTCATCGCCGCGGCGCTTGAAGGCAACGATGTCATCGCGCACTACAACGGCAAGATCGAGCGTCCGCGTATCGCCACGCTCAACGATGTCACACTCGGCGAGTGGGACTTCAGCCAAGGCATCCGGACGCAACGCATCGTCGATGTGGGCCCGCAGGCGGCGCATGGCCATCTCGTCAACCTGCCGGCGCGGGCGATGACCGGATCGAACTGGACCGGCGCCGTGCACGACTGGAAGAGCGCGCCCGAGCAGTATGGCGCCATCCACTTCCACGCCGACGACATGGGCGAGTGCGGATGGCCGGAAGCCTTCGCGCTCGACGTGCCCAAGGATTGGCCGAGCGGCCTCTATGCCGCACATCTGAAGAACGATGCGGGCGAGGACTACATCCCGTTCTTCGTGCGCCCGGCGAAAGGCGTGCGCAAGGCAGACGTTGCCTTCCTGGTGCCTACCTTCAGCTATCAGGTCTATTCGAGCTATCAACGGATCGAACGAAGCATCGAGATCCTGCCGCGAGCACGCGCCTGGGGCGCGCTGCTCGAGACGCCAGGCTTCAATCCGGACTTCGGCCTCTCCACCTACAACTACCATGCCGACGGATCGGGCGTTTCCATCACCTCTATGCTGCGCCCGCAGCTCGACACGCGCGCGCGCCAGATGAGCTTAGTCGACCCGGTGCCGAAGGGGTCAGGCACCGGCCGTGTCAATTGCGACAGCTACGTAGTCGATTGGCTCGACCGTGCCGGCATCG
>VGEH01000236.1 GCA_016869375.1 Alphaproteobacteria bacterium
AGTTCGGCGGCGTTGCGGCGGAGCCGATCGACCTCGCGCAGCTCCTTCTCCTGGCGCGCCTCCTCGGCCGCGTCCTCTTCGCGGAGCAGGCGGCGTGCCTCGGTGAAGGGATGCGCGAAGCTGCGCGAGGTCTCCGGGCGGAGGAACAGCGTCTTGGTCGTCACCGCATCGAGGAAGTGCCGGTCATGGCTGGCGATCACCATCGGCGTGCGGCCGGTACCGGCAATCCAGCGCTCGAGCAGCTGGATCTTGGCGAGGTCGAGATGGTTGGTCGGCTCGTCCAGCAGCAGCGCGTCCGGCTGGGTGATCCAGGCGCGCGCGATCAAAGCGAGGCGCTGCCAGCCGCCGCTGAGCGCCTTGACCGGACGGTCGCGCAGATCCTCCGGGGTCTCGAACTCGTCGAGCACGACGCCGACGCGCCATTCCTCGCTCTCGCGCTCGGCCGCGGGCAAGGCGCGGCGCACGGCCTCGAAGAGCGTGAGGTCGAAAAGAGTGGCCGGCATGTCCTGCTCGACCATGCCGACCTTGAGGCCGCGCGAGCGCGTGATCTCGCCCGCGCTCGGCTCGGCGAGGCCGGCGAGGCATTTGAGCAAAGTGGTCTTGCCGGCACCGTTGGCGGCGACCAGGCCGAGCCGGTCGGCCTCGCCGATGACAAAGGTGAGCCTGGTGAAGAGGGGAACCGAAGCGACGACGGAGACGTCGCGGAGACTGATCGAGCCCATGGTCTTCTCTTAAGCAGATGACGGCGAAGGACGGGAGGCGGCGGCAGGCAGCCGGCGCCGGTCGTCGTTCGGGGCAGATCAGGCGGAGTTTAGCGGAAGGTCAGGTCCGGCTGTTCGGCCCCACGACGGCGAAGCATCGTGGGGCGGACACAGGGCCGCGGGTGCGGTGATGATCGGATCTGGCCATGCACCCCTCCTCGCGGGCCTAAGCGGAATTGCGGGGCGGAGCATAGTGAGGGCGGAGCACGGGGTCCAGGGGCCGGCGCCCTCTGTCTAGCCACCCCCGCGTTCTTCGCGTTAGGCTACCCGCCTCGTTCAATCCCGAGGGGAATCCCCATGTCCGAGGTCCAGATCACCGCCCGCGATGGCGGCTCATTCTCCGCCTATGTGGCCAGGCCGCCTTCGGGCAAAGGGCCGGGCATCCTGGTGATCCAGGAGATCTTCGGCGTCAACAAGGTGATGCGCGACATCTGCAACGCGCTCTCGGCGCAGGGCTACATCGCCGTATGCCCGGACCTGTTCTGGCGCCAGGAGCCGGGCATCCAGATCACCGACAAGACCGAGGCCGAATGGCAGAAGGCCTTCTCGCTCTACAAGGGCTTCAACGAGGCCAAGGGCGTCGAGGACCTGATCGCGACGCTGGCGGCGATCCGCAAGATGCCCGGCTGCACCGGCAAGGTCGGCACCGTCGGCTTCTGCCTCGGCGGCAAGCTCGCCTATCTGATGGCGACGCGCTCGAACGCCGACTGCAACGTCAGCTATTACGGCGTCGGAATCGAAGGCGCGCTGAAAGAGGCCTCGAAGATCAAGAAGCCCTACCTCAACCACATCGCCGCCAAGGACAAGTTCGTGCCCGCCGCGGCGCAGGCCAAGATCCGCGAAGCGCTGGCCAAGGTGAAGGCCGCCAGCGTGCATGTGTATGCGGGCTGCGACCACGCCTTCGCGCGCGTCGGCGGCGAGCATTACGACGAAGCCGCGGCGCGGCTCGCCAATGCGCGCACGGCCTCGTTCTTCCGCAACAATCTCAGCGCGCCGGCGAAGAAGGGCGCGATCCCCGCCAGCACCTGGGCGATCCGCATGCATGCGACGGGCGGGCCTGAGGTGATGAAGTGGGAAGAGGTGGCGCTCGCCTCGCCCGGTCCGGGCGAGATGCTGATCCGTCACACCGCGGTCGGCCTCAACTACATCGACACCTATCACCGCTCCGGCCTCTACCCGCTGCAGATGCCGCAGACGATCGGCATGGAAGGGGCGGGCGTGGTCGAGAAAATCGGCCCGCGCGTGAAGGGCTTCAAGGTCGGCGACCGCGTCGCCTATGCCAACCCTATGGGCTCGTATTCCGAGCGGCGCATCGTGCCGGCGGATCGCATGGTCAAGATCCCGAAGGGCATCGACGACCAGACCGCGGCGGCGATGATGCTGAAGGGCATGACCGCCGAATACTTGATCCGCCGCACCTACAAAGTGGCGAAGGGCGACACGATCCTGGTGCATGCCGCGGCCGGCGGCGTCGGCCTCATCCTCTGCCAATGGGGCAAGGCGCTCGGCGCCAAGGTGATCGGCACCGTCTCCTCCGAGGAGAAGGCGGCGCTGGCCAAGGCGCATGGCTGCCACTTCCCGATCGTCATCGGGAAGGAGGACTTCGTCGCGCGCGTGAAGGAGATCACCAAGGGCAAGCTGCTGCCCGTGGTCTATGACGGCGTCGGCAAGGACACCTGGGCGGGCTCGCTCGACTGCCTGCGTCCCCGCGGCCTCATGGTCTCCTTCGGCAACGCCTCGGGCGCGGTGCCGCCCATCTCGATCGGCGTGCTCTCGGCCAAGGGCTCGCTCTATGTGACGCGGCCGACGCTGTTCTCCTACACCGCCTCGCGCGACGACCTGGTGAAGTCGGCGAACGCGCTGTTCAGCGTGGTCAAGTCGGGCAAGGTCAAGATCCGCGTCAACCAGACCTATCCGCTGTCCGAAGCGGCGCAGGCGCATCGCGACCTCGAGAGCCGCAAGACCACCGGCTCGACGGTGCTGCTGCCGTAAGCATTGCCTTCCCCCGTCACCCTCTTCGGCGTTCCGGCAGCGAGCCGCGCTGCCGGCGCGCGGGCGGCGGTGCTGGGGATGCCGTTCGACTGCGGCACGCATCCGCATCGCGTCGGCGCGCGCGACGGGCCGACAGGCATCCGGCTCGCCTCGCGGCTGGTGCGCACCTACATGCCGGACACCGCCGATTTCGACCCGGTGACGCGGCTCGGCCTCGTCGATCTCGGCGATGTCGCGCTTACGCCAGGCCGCATCGACGATGCCTTCGTGCGGATCGAAGGGGCGATGGACCGGCTGCTCGCCGATGGCGCGATCCCGGTGACCATGGGCGGCGACGGCAGCGTCTCGCTGCCGCAGATGCGCGCGCTATCGAAGCGCCATCCGGGCCTGGTCTCGCTCCACATCGACTCCCACACCGATGCGTATCCCTACACGCAAGACGACCGCTACAACGCCGGCACGCAATACACCCATGCGGCCGAGGAGAAGCGGATCGACGTCTCGCGCTCACTGCAGGTGGGATTGCGCGGCCCGACCTCGGAGGCCGGCGTCTTCGCCTTCGCGCGCAAGCTGGGCTATCCGCTGATCCCTTTCGATGCGCTGATGCAGCGGGGCATTCCCGACGTCGCCGCCGAGATCAGGCGCGTCATGGCCGGGCGGCCGGTGCATCTCTGCTTCGACATGGATGTCTTCGATCCTTCCTGCGCGCCGGGCGTGGCGACGCCGGTCTGGGGCGGGCTCCTCGCCCGCGAGGGGCTGCAGCTGCTGCGCGCGCTCGCCGGCCTCGACATCGTCGCCATCGACGTCAATACGGTGAGCCCGCCGCATGACGTGAACGGGCTGACCGCCGGCCTCGCCGCGCAGGTGGTCTACGAGGCGCTGGTGCTGGTGTGCCGCAGATTGCAGCTGGATCAGCCGGAAGCTTGATCGCGCGCCCTTTCGCGCGCTAGATCGATCCCATGCCAGCCATCGATCTGCTCGTCTCCGGCTTCAAGGTGTTCAAGGCGCGGTACTACGAGCACCGGCCGGAACTCTACGAGAACCTGCGCACCCAGGGGCAGAACCCCGAGGTCATGGTCGTCGCCTGCTCGGACAGCCGCGTCGATCCGGCGATCCTGCTCGGCGCCGAGCCGGGCGAGCTCTTCGTCATCCGCAACGTCGCCAACCTGATCCCCCCCTACCAGCCGGACGGAAAGCTGCACGGCACCTCGGCTGCGCTGGAGTTCGGCATCCGCGATCTCAAGGTGAAGCATCTGCTGGTGCTCGGCCATTCCGGCTGTGGCGGCATCCAGGCGCTGCGCCGCTGCTGCGCCGGCGATCCCTTAAGCGAGCGCGAGTTCATCGCCCCCTGGGTCTCGCTCGGCATGCGCGCCTGCGAGATCGTCCCCTCCGACCCGGACGGCAGCAAGACCGAGCAGGCGGCGATCGAGATCTCGCTCGAGAACATCGCGACGTTCCCCTGGGTCGCCGACGGCATCAAGGCGGGGACGCTCTCGGTGCATGGCTGGTGGTTCGACCTGCAGAAGGGGGCGCTCTGGGGCTATGACGCGGCGAAGAAAAGCTTCGCGAAGCTGGTCTGATGACGCCGCCCGATCCGGATTGGGAGAAGCGCCTCGCCGATCTCTGGGCGGCTTTCGACACGACCGCGCCGGTCGATTTCATCGCGCATATGCAGGCGCTGATCAACGAGCTGCCCTCCGATCATCCGGTCGGCATGTTCGAGCTCGCCGGCACCTTCGACTCGCTCGGCGAGGAGGCGCAGGCCGAGCCGCTCTACCGCCGCGCGCTCGCCGAGGGCCTTCCCGGCAACCGCCGCCGCCGCGCCGTGATCCAGCTCGCCAGCACCATCCGCAATCTCGGCCGCGCGCAGGAGAGCGCCGATCTCCTCGCGCATGAATGGAAGGCGACCAACGACGATCTCGACGACGCCGTCGTCGCCTTCCTCGCGCTCGCGCTGATCGATCTCGGCCGCGAGCGCGAAGCCGCGGCGCTGACCCTGGCCACGCTGGCGCCGCATTTGCCGCGCTACAACCGCTCGCTCTCGAACTACGCCAAGGAAGTCGGCGACCGGAAGTAACGTCCAGTGTCAGAAGACGCGCCTAGTGGGTTTGCACTAGTAGAAATTGCGCCTATATTCACAAGCATGAGCGACTCGAAGGAACCTCGATATTTGCGCATTGCTCGCGACGCAGGGCGATGGCGCGTCGCGACGATCTCGGATGCTGCAATGTGGGGTACGGCTTCATCATCGATGCCGTACCTTCTGAGCAATCACGGATACTCGAATCAGTCAGAGCGCGACGCCTTGCGCTCCGATATAGATAGGATTGGCGGTGATTTCCGTAAGGCGATGGAACGCTTCAACGGCTCGCAAAAGAAAAGGTAATCCCTAACGATTTCGGACCAGGATTTTGTCGATTTCGTTGAGTGGAGTTGATCGTAAAAGCCTTTGCAGCAGCGGGTAAAGGTCCTCGTCGCGGTGGTT
>VGEH01000237.1 GCA_016869375.1 Alphaproteobacteria bacterium
TCGACGTTGAGATAGGGGTCGAGCTTCCGCAAGCGGACCTTGTAGCCGCGCGTCTGGAGGAGCGCCCCGAGGGCCGCTGACGCCAGACCTTTGCCAAGGGAAGACACGACGCCGCCGGTGATGAAGATGAAGCGCGTCATGGACCCCGAAGCTACACCAACCGCCGGGCCGGGGGCCAGCCTCGGCGGTCCGAATCCATCAACGGCTCAACGGAACCGCGGGTTGCGCGGGCTGCGCAGGCGCGGCCGGCGGGTTCACCTCGTCGGCGATCGAACGCGGGCGATTCGAGCCCGGCTGCGCCAGCAGTACCAGCACAAGGCTGCTGACGACGAAGCAGGCGAAGAGAATCGCAGTCGTCCGGCTCAGCAGGTTCGCCTGGCCGCGGGTCGACATGAAGTTGCCGCCGCCACCGCCTCCGCCGCCGAGACCACCCAGGCCCGACTGGTCGGTGCGCTGCAGCAGCACAAGGGCGATCATCGCGACGGCGAGCATGATGTGGATAGTCATCAGGATGACGGTCATCGGCCTCTACCTTCTGAGCCGGCGGGTTGTAGCGCCGAATGACGGACGATTCCAGCCCGCAGGCGCGCCTACCGCGCCGTGCAGATCGCCCAGAACTCCTCGGCCTTGAGGCTGGCACCGCCGACGAGGGCGCCGTCGACGCCGCTGACGCCGAGGATCTCCCTGGCATTGTCGCCCTTTACCGAGCCGCCATAGAGCACGGAGACGCCGGTTATCCGGTCGTAACGCCGCTCCAGATAAGAGCGGATATGGGCGTGCATCGCCCTGATGTCATCGGATGTCGCGGTCTTTCCGGTGCCGATCGCCCAGACGGGCTCGTAGGCGACGACCCAGCGCTCCGGCCGTTTGTCGGGAAGCGAACCCTGGAGCTGGCCCGCGACCACGTCGAGGGCCCTGCCCCCCTCCCGCTCCGCCAGCGTCTCGCCGACGCAGGCGATGGTGACGAGCCCTGCCGCCTCCGCCGCCTCGACCTTGGCCCGGACCAGGGCGTCGCTCTCCTTGTGCCCCGCCCGGCGCTCGGAATGGCCCAGGATCACCCAGGAACAGCCCGCATCCTTGAGCATCGGCGCCGAAACGTCTCCGGTGAACGCCCCCGAGACCTTCGGCGCGCAATCCTGCCCACCCAAGCTCACGCCCGAGCCGGCGATCGCCGCTCCGACGCGCTCCAGCAGCGTGAAGGGCGGACAGACCACGACCTCCCGGGTTTTCGCGGGAGCCGACTTCACCTTCGCCGCCACTGCCGAAGCCAGCGACACACCGTCGGCGCCGAGGCCGTTCATTTTCCAGTTGCCGACGATCAGAGGCACCAGCCGCTCCCTAGAGGCGTCTTTTCGGGCGCGTGCCTAGCATGAGGCCCGGCCGAGGTCGAGCAGGGGAAGAAAACCAGTGAAAAGCAGGATCTTAAAAGACTAGTCGCTCCCGGACGGCGCCTGGTGAAAGACGGGGATTTCCCTTCCGTCCCCCGTACTTGCGCCGTAAAATGCCAACTTAGATATGCCCGGGCTCTCGGACGAGCGCCCGGCGTTTTTGTTTGGCTCAAGGTTCAAAGCCCATGATTCAGTGGTTCCGCGATTTCGCCGCCGGCTATGTCGCCAAGGTCTTCCTGGCGGTCGTGATCGCCTCTTTCGCCATCTGGGGCATCGGCGACGTCGTCCGCGGCATCACCAATCCGGATCGGGCGGCGGTGGTCGCCGGCGACCAGGAGATCAACGCCAACGAGATCGGCAAGGCCTTCCAGGCCCAGGTGCAGCAGCTCCGGCAGCGCTTCGGCCAGCGCTTCACCGCCGAGCAGGCCGTCCAGCTCGGCATGCTCGACCAGACGGTCGAGCGCCTGATCGCCGAGAGCCTGTTCGATCAGGAAGGCCGGCGCCTCGGCCTCGAGGTCGGGCCGGAGCTCGTGCGCCAGCAGATGCGGCGCGAGGTGGCCTTCAAGGACTCGACCGGCGTGTTCAGCGCCGGCGCCTTCGCCATGGCGCTGAGGAATGCCGGCCTCACCGAGCAGGAATATGTCCGCATGGTGCGCCAGGATGTCGACCGCCAGCTCCTCGCCGGCGCGATCGGCGCCGGCGCGCTGCCGCCGAAGGCGCTGGTGGTCGCGCTCGAGCGCTATCGCAGCGAGAAGCGCACGGCCGAGACCGTCGCCATCCGCAACCAGTCGATGACGGACATCCCCCAGCCGACCGATGAGGAGCTGGCCGCCTATCACAAGGACAACGCCGCGCGCTTCACCGCGCCCGAGTATCGCCGCGGCCAGCTGCTGCGGCTGGCCGTCGAGGAGCTGGCGGCGGCGATGCCGGTCGACGAGGCGGCGATCAAGGAAGAGTACGAGCGCAGCGCGCACGACTACCAGACGCCGGAGAAGCGCGACCTGCTGCAGGCCCTGGTGACCGACGAAGCCGAGGCGAAGAAGCTGGTGGAAGCCGCCAAGGCCGGCGACTTCGCCGCCGCCGCCAAGGACATCGCCAAGCTCGACGCGGACGCGATCAAGCTCGACGGCGTCGCCAAGAGCGACCTTCCGGCAGAACTCGGCGATCCGATCTTCGCCGCATCCGAAGGCGCCATCACCCAGCCGGTCAAGAGCACGCTCGGCTGGCACGTCTTCAAGGTCGAGAAGATCCATCCCGCGAGCGCCAAGACGATCGACGAGGTGCGCGATCAGCTGAAGGAGCAGATCGCCAAGGAGCATGCCTCCGACCAGATCGCGCGGCTCTCAGTCAAGCTCGAGGACGAGATCCTCGGCGGCGGCACGTTCGAAGAGGCCTCGCAGAAGCTGAGCCTCAAGATCGTCTCCGTCGGGCCGGTCGACCGCAACGGCCTCGGCCCCGACGGCAAGCCGGCGGAGCTGCCGCCGACCGACCGAGCCCAGCTGCTCAAGTCGCTGTTCGAGACAAATACCGGCGCGCATAGCGGGCTTGTCGAGACCGATCGCGGCGATTTCTTCGTGCTGCGCGTCCAGGACTCGACGCCGGCGACGCTGAAGCCGCTCGACCAGGTCAAGGAGCAGGTGGCCGAAGCGTGGCTCGCCGAGAAGCGCGCCGCCGCGGCCAAGGCCAAGGCCGACGGACTCCTCGATAAGGTGAAGGCGGAGAAGGGCGACCTTGCGAAGGTCGCTGCCGAGAACGGCCTCACGATCGAGACGACGGTGCCGGTCACGCGCCAGGGACGCACCGAGGGCGTGGCACCGCAGGTGGTTTCGGCGATCTTCGGGGCGAAGCCGGGAGAGCTGACCCGCGCCTCGACGGCGGATGGCGAGGTCCTGATCCGCGTGAAGAGATCCTGCCGGGCGACGCGGCCGAGGCCGAGAGGCAGACAACCGAGCTCGGCCAGCGGCTGCGCGACCAGGTCGCGGACGATCTCGCCGCCTCCTTCGCCCAGGGCCTCCGCCAGCGCTACGAGGTCAAGATCGACAAGGCGCAGATCGACAGGATGTACAGCGGAAGCTGACGAGAGCGCGATTCCGGAAGGCGTCGTCGCGCCAGGTCAGTCCGCCGCAGCGACCGCCTTCCCGGCGACGGGGGCCGGCACGTCGTCGCGCCCGCCGGGCAGCGACACGCAGGACAGCGCCGCGATCGCCGCCATCGCGCCCATGGCGAAGAACAGCCATTCGAAGCCGCCGGTCGCCCCATAGATCCAGGCGATCAGCGGCACGCCCGCGGCGCTGACGCCGATCGACAGCACGAACTTGGCCCCGAAGGCGGTCGCGCGCCATTTCGCCGGGGTGTAGCGGGCCAGCAGGATCGACTCCGACGGACCGTTCAGCGTCTGCATGATCGCGAGCGTCGCGACCAGCACGATCGCCGGCACGTTGGTCGCCGATGCGACCAGGAGGCAGATCGGCACCTGGAACAGGAACGTCAGCAGATAGACCATCTTGTTCGGATAGCGGTCGGCCAGGTAGCCGCCGAAATACTGGCAGAAGCCGGCACCGAGATAGATCGCCGCGACCGCGGCGCCGACGCCGGTCGATCCCGTGCCGAGCACATCGCTGGCGCGCTCGGAGAAGAGTTTGGGCATCGCCAGCGACAGGCACTGGTAGATCAGGCCTGAGAACACCATGGTCAGCGACAGCACGATGAAGGCGCGGACCATGTCGTCGCGCGTCGCCGGCGCTTCGACCCTGGCATCGACCTTGGTCTCCATCATCGAGCCGCCGCGCACCAGGAACGCCATGGCAATGCCGGTGACGAGGCAGGCGATGCCGGGAAGGATGAAGGCGGCACGCCAGGAGATCAGGTCGGCCAGCACGCCCGCGACCAGCGGACCGGCGGCGACGCCGATCGAGCCGTAGACGCCGTTGATGCCGAGCGCGCGGCCGCGGTTGGTCGCGTTGCGCACCAGCCAGGCGATGCCGACCGGGTGGTAGATCGAGGCGAAGAGCCCGGTCGCCGCCATGCCGAGCGCGAGCTCGAAGGGCGTGCGCGCGAAGCCGGTCGCGATCGTCGAGGCGCCCGTGCCGAGGAAGAAGATCACCATCATCCCCGACGCGCTCCAGCGGTCGCCAAGCCATCCCGCCGGCAGCGCCGCCGCGCCGAACAGGATCGAAGCCGCAAGCGCGAGCGGCAGGAGCTGCTCGTAACCCATGTTCCATTCCGGCCCGATCGCCAGCACCAGCGTCGGGAACAGAAGCGTCAGCAAATGCGAATAGATATGGCCGACATAGGAGAAGCCGAGCGAGAGGCCGGCGGAACGGGAGGTCATGCGTCGATCCCTGGGAGGAGGGCGGATCCGGGGGCGAAGATGGCAGCGTGGCGGCGGCGGTTCAACCTCACCATATCCGCGGGTTCAAATTCGTCGGGCGCTTCACGCCCGGCAGGTTGCGCTCGTCGTCGATCGGCTCGCCGGTGACCATGCGCACGGGAAGCACGCCGGCCCAGATTGGCAGGGCGTAATCCTCCTCGTCGTCGACCGGCGGGCCGGTGCGAATCTTGGCCGAGCATTCCTTGAGGTCCATGACCAGCACGGTGGTCGCCTTCAGCTCCTGCTTGTTCACCGCGCGAAGCTCTGCCCAGCGGCCGGGGAAGAGGCGCTCGGAAAAGTCCTCGAGCGCCTTCAGCTTCTCCTTCTCGTCGGTGACCTTGTGCGCCAGGCCGAAGGCCATGACCGCGCGATAGTTGATCGAGTGATGGAAGCCCGAGCGCGCCATGACGAAGCCGTCGAAATGCGAGACGGTGAAGCAGACGGGTGAGCCGCCCTCGATCGTCTCCAGCATCCGGCTC
>VGEH01000238.1 GCA_016869375.1 Alphaproteobacteria bacterium
TGGTGCGTCCGGCCGACGAGTCCGAGCCGCCGAAGGAGTACCTGATCCCGAAGGGCAAGCACATTGCCGTGCACGAGGGCGACTTCGTCCAGAAGGGCGAGAACCTCATGGACGGCAACCCGGTGCCGCACGACATCCTTGCGATCATGGGCGTGGAGGCGCTCGCCTCCTACCTCATCAACGAGATCCAGGAGGTCTATCGACTCCAGGGCGTGAAGATCAACGACAAGCACATCGAGGTGATCGTTCGCCAGATGCTGCAGAAGGTCGAGATCATGGATCCGGGCGAGACCACCTTCCTGGTGGGCGAGCAGATCGACCGCTCCGAGTTCGACATAGAGAACGCCAAGACCTCGGCGCAGGATCTCAAGATCTCGGCGGCCAAGCCGGTGCTCCAGGGCATCACCAAGGCCTCGCTGCAGACCCGGTCGTTCATCTCGGCGGCCTCCTTCCAGGAGACCACGCGCGTCCTTACCGAGGCCTCGGTCTCGGGCAAGGAAGACACGCTCGACGGCCTCAAGGAGAACGTCATCGTCGGCCGTCTCATCCCTGCCGGCACCGGCAGCGTGATGAATCGTCTGAAGAAGATTGCGGCCGATCGCGACCGCGCCATCGCCGGCGAGCAGGGTCAGCCGGCGCTGGAGGAGCAGACCGCTGCCGATTGAGGCTGCGGTCGCTTGACGCACTAGCTGTAGGGGTTCGCCCGGCCGATTTCGAATGCGCGTTTAAGCGCCTGGAATCGGCCGGGAAACCACCCCGAACCTCTAGCGAAGGTGCGGCAGGATAGCGCTTGACGCTCCTCGGGCAGGCGCGTATCACTCCGCGCGCTCGACAGGGAGCCGGCGGTCGGAGTTCAACCGAGACGCGGTTTCTGGGCGCAGACGTCCCATGACGTCTTTTTTGTTTTTTCCGGCGGGTCACTGTCCGGTGGATACGCGGGTTACCGCGACGCGCTTTGCGCGCGTCCGTGCGTCGCCCGCAAAACGGTCGTTGGCTTGTTCGTCGGCGGATCACGAGGGTTTCTCTTCAGGAGTCGATCGCGGAAATGCCCACCATCAATCAGCTGATCGCCCAGGGCCGCAAGGCGCCGCGGTCGCGCAACAAGGTGCCGGCGCTTCAGGCCTGTCCGCAGAAGCGCGGCGTCTGCACGCGCGTCTACACCACGACCCCAAAGAAGCCGAACTCGGCGCTCCGCAAGGTCGCGAAGGTGCGCCTGACCAACGGCTACGAGGTCGTGACCTACATTCCTGGCGAGGGTCATAACCTCCAGGAGCACTCGGTGGTCATGATCCGCGGCGGTCGCGTGAAGGACCTTCCGGGCGTCCGCTACCACATCATCCGCGGCACTCTCGACACCCAGGGCGTCAAGGACCGCCGCCAGCGCCGGTCCAAGTACGGCGCCAAGCGGCCGAAGTAAGGAGCGCCCATGTCCCGTCGCCGCGCAGCCGAAAGGCGCGAGATCATCCCCGATGCCAAGTACGGCGATCGGGTCGTTGCGAAGTTCATGAACGTGCTGATGTACGACGGCAAGAAGTCGGCCGCCGAAGGCATCGTCTACGGCGCGTTCGATCGCATCCAGAAGCGCTCCGGCCAGGACCCGATGCGGGTCTTCCACGACGCGCTCTCCAACGTGAAGCCCGCCCTCGAGGTGCGTTCCCGCCGCGTCGGCGGCGCCACCTACCAGGTGCCGGTCGAGGTTCGTCCCGATCGCGCCCAGGCGCTGGCGCTCCGCTGGATCATCGACTCCGCGCGCAAGCGTTCGGAGAACACGATGACCGATCGTCTCTCGGGTGAGCTGCTCGACGCCTTCAACAACCGCGGTACCGCGGTGAAGAAGCGCGAAGACACCCATCGCATGGCCGAGGCCAACAAGGCCTTCTCGCACTATCGCTGGTAAATTCAGATGGCCCGCACCACTCCGCTCGAGCGCTACCGCAACATCGGCATCATGGCCCACATCGATGCCGGCAAGACCACGACCACGGAGCGAATCCTCTACTACACCGGCCGGTCCTACAAGATCGGCGAGGTGCATGAGGGTACCGCGACGATGGACTGGATGGAGCAGGAGCAGGAGCGCGGCATCACCATCACCTCGGCCGCGACCACGACCTTCTGGCGCGACCATCGCGTCAACATCATCGACACGCCGGGCCATGTCGACTTCACCATCGAGGTCGAGCGTTCGCTGCGCGTACTGGACGGCGCCGTCACCGTGTTTGACTCGGTCGCCGGCGTCGAGCCGCAGTCCGAGACCGTCTGGCGCCAGGCCGATAAGTACAACGTGCCGCGCATCTGTTTCGTCAACAAGATGGACCGCATCGGTGCGGACTTTCATCGCTGCGTGCAGATGATGGTCGACCGGCTCGGCGCGCGTCCGCTGGTGACGCAGCTGCCCGTCGGCATCGAGGCCGACTATTCCGGCCTCATCGACCTTCTCAAGATGAAGCGCCTGCGCTGGAAGGACGAGAGCCTGGGCGCCGAGTTCGTCGAGGAGGAGATCCCGGCGGACATGGCCGACCAGGCCGCCGACTTCCGCGCCAAGCTGATCGAGACCGCGGTCGAGATGGACGACGCGGCGATGGAAGCCTATCTCGACGGCAAGGAGCCGTCGCGCGAGACGCTGATCGCCTGCATCCGTAAGGGCGTTCTCACCTCGAGCTTCGTGCCGGTCCTCTGCGGCGCCTCGTTCAAGAACAAGGGCATCCAGCCGCTGCTTGACGCCGTCGTCGACTACCTGCCGTCGCCGCTCGACGTTCCGGCGGTCAAGGGCGTGAAGCCCGACTCCGACGAGGAGATGACCCGCAAGAGCGACGACAGCGAGCCCTTCTCGGGCCTCGCCTTCAAGATCATGACCGACCCGTTCGTCGGCTCGCTGACCTTCGTGCGCATCTACTCGGGCGTGCTCGAGGCCGGCAGCTCGGTGCTGAACTCGGTCAAGGACAACCGTGAGCGCATCGGCCGCATGTTGCAGATGCATGCGAACCATCGCGAGGACATCAAGGAAGCCCGCGCCGGCGACATCGTCGCGCTCGCAGGCCTCAAGTCGACCACTACCGGCGACACGCTCTGCGATCCCTCGAAGGCGATCGTGCTCGAGCGCATGGAGTTCCCGGACCCGGTCATCGAGGTCGCGGTCGAGCCCAAGACCAAGGGCGACCAGGAGAAGATGGGTGTCGCTCTCAATCGCCTGGCGCAGGAGGATCCGTCCTTCCGTGTCTCCAGCGATTCCGAGTCGGGCCAGACCATCATCAAAGGGATGGGCGAGCTCCACCTCGAGATCATCGTCGACCGCATGCGCCGCGAATTCAAGGTCGAGGCGAATGTCGGCGCGCCGCAGGTGGCCTATCGCGAGACCATCACCAAGAAGACCGACATCGACTACACTCACAAGAAGCAGTCGGGCGGCACCGGCCAGTTCGCGCGCGTCAAGCTCGTGTTCGAGCCGCAGCAGCCGGGCTTCGGCTACGCCTTCGAGAACAAGATCACCGGCGGCGCGGTCCCGAAGGAATACATCCCGGGCGTGACCAAGGGCCTCGAGTCGGCGCGCGATGTCGGCCCGATCGCCGGCTTCCCCACCATCGACTACAAGATCTCGCTCATCGACGGCGCCTACCACGACGTCGACTCATCGGCGCTCGCCTTCGAAATCGCCGCCCGCGCCGCCTTCAAGGAAGGCATGGCGAAGGCCGGTCCGAAGCTGCTGGAGCCGGTCATGCGGGTCGAGGTGGTGACGCCGGAGGACTACACCGGCGACGTCATCGGCGACCTGAACTCCAGGCGCGGCCAGATCACCGGCATGGACCAGCGCGGCAATGCGCGTGTCGTCTCGGCGATGGTGCCGCTCGCCAACATGTTCGGCTACGTCAACAACCTGCGCTCCATGAGCCAGGGCCGCGCCACCTATACCATGCATTTCGACCACTACGAGCAGGTCCCCCAGGCGGTCGCGGATGAAGTCCGCGCCAAGATGGCCTGACCTGAGCTGACGCGAACCCGGGAGAAGAAGAATGGCGAAGGCGAAGTTTGAGCGGAACAAGCCGCACTGCAACATCGGGACGATCGGCCACGTGGATCACGGGAAGACGTCCCTGACGGCAGCGATCACGAAGATCCTTGCTGAGACCGGCGGGGCGACGTTCATGGCTTACGACCAGATCGACAAGGCGCCTGAGGAGAAGGCGCGCGGGATCACGATCAACACGGCGCATGTCGAGTACGAGACGACGAACCGTCACTACGCGCATGTGGATTGTCCGGGCCATGCGGACTACGTGAAGAACATGATCACGGGTGCTGCGCAGATGGACGGCGCGATCCTGGTGGTTTCGGCGGCTGACGGCCCGATGCCGCAGACGCGCGAGCACATCCTGCTGGCGCGCCAGGTGGGCGTGCCTGCGCTGGTTGTGTTCATGAACAAGGTCGACATGGTCGACGACCCCGAGCTTCTGGACCTGGTGGAGCTGGAGGTTCGCGAGCTTCTGACCTCGTACCAGTTCCCTGGCGACAAGATCCCGGTGATCAAGGGCTCGGCGCTGATGGCGCTGGAGGGGAAGAACGAGGATCAGGGTAAGAAGGCGATCCTGGAGCTGATGAAGGCTGTGGACGAGTTCATCCCGCAGCCTGCGCGCCCGAAGGATCGTCCGTTCCTGATGCCGATCGAGGACGTGTTCTCGATCTCGGGCCGCGGCACGGTTGTGACGGGCCGGGTCGAGCGGGGGATCGTGAAGGTTGGCGAGGAAGTCGAGATCGTCGGCCTGAAGGACACGACGAAGACGGTGGTGACGGGCGTCGAGATGTTCCGCAAGCTGCTCGACCAGGGCGAGGCTGGCGACAACATCGGCGCTCTGCTGCGCGGCACGAAGCGCGAGGAGGTCGAGCGCGGCCAGGTCCTGGCGGCTCCGGGCTCGATCAAGCCGCACAAGCGGTTCAAGTGCGAGGCCTACATCCTGACGAAGGAAGAGGGCGGCCGCCACACGCCGTTCTTCTCGAACTATCGCCCGCAGTTCTACTTCCGAACGACCGACGTGACGGGCGAGGTGGTGCTGCCGCAGGGCACCGAGATGGTGATGCCCGGCGACAACATCGCCATGGAAGTGAAGCTGATCGCGCCGATCGCCATGGACGAGGGTCTGCGCTTCGCCATCCGCGAAGGCGGCCGCACCGTCGGTGCCGGCGTCGTCGCTTCAATCATCGAGTAG
>VGEH01000239.1 GCA_016869375.1 Alphaproteobacteria bacterium
TGAGCCCCCCGCGAGGCCCCGGTCGCCTGGACGTCAGTGAGATCGGACGAAACCAGAGCCTGCCCAGATCCCGCCCGCCGCGACAGACCACTCTCATCACGCTTCGGCGAGATTCTTCAACAGCCTGTTAGGACTCGAGGACAGTCGTCGAAATGAAACAAATCTTCGGTCATTCGGTAATACTTATCCGTCTAAGCATAGACGCGACTGTTATAAACAATTCACTGTTCTATACCAACAACATCCTGTAGAGAATTGCCGCGAGTTCACAAGAGATGGCGCTAGGCCCTAGCGAACTGGCGATCCATGAACGCGATCCCGCCCGCTGAGCCGACCGAGCCGACGCGCTACCGGACCATCTGGATTTCCGACATCCATCTCGGCACCCGGGGCTGCAAGGCCGAGTTCCTGCTCGATTTCCTCAAGCACAACGAGTCCGACACCCTCTACCTGGTCGGCGACATCATCGACATCTGGCGGATGCGCCGCTCCTGGTACTGGGAGCAGAAGCACAACGACGTCGTGCAGAAGCTGCTGCGCAAGGCCCGCAAGGGCACGCGCGTCGTCTTCATCCCCGGCAACCATGACGAGATATTCCGCGAGTATCTCGGCAATCCCTTCGGCGGGATCGACGTTGAAGAGGAGGTGATTCATTCGCTTGCCGACGGTCGCCGCTTCCTCGTGCTCCACGGCGACAAGTTCGACGCGGTCGTCCGCCACGCGCGCTGGCTGGCCTTGCTGGGCGACTCGGCCTACGCGCTGACGCTTCTGGTCAACGCCTGGTGCAACGGCGTCCGCCGGCGCCTGGGCTACCCCTACTGGTCGCTCTCGGCCTACCTCAAGCACCGGGTCAAGAACGCGGTCGAGTATATCGGCCGCTTCGAGGACGCCGTCGCCGACGAAGCGCGGCGGCGCGGCGTCGACGGCGTGGTCTGCGGCCATATCCACAAGGCCGAGATCCGCGACATGGGCGGCATCACCTATTGCAATGACGGCGACTGGGTCGAGAGCTGCACCGCGCTGGTCGAACATCTCGACGGCCGGCTCGAGATCCTGAGCTGGGCCGAGGTCAGGCAGCTCTCGTTTGCATGACGGGCCTGGGCGCATGACCGAGAGCCGCCGCGTCCTGATCGTCTCGGATGCGTGGAAGCCGCAGGTCAACGGCGTCGTCCGCACCATCGCGCATACGGTGCGCGAGCTGGAGAAGATGGGCCACACGGTCGAGGTGATCGGGCCGGAGCGCTTCCGCACCTTCCCGCTGCCGAGCTATCCCGAGATCCGCATCGCGTTGTGGCCGAAGCCCGGTATCGCCAAGGCGATCGATGGCTTCAGGCCGGATGCCATCCACATCGCGACCGAAGGCCCGCTGGGCAAGGCCGCGCGCAGCATCTGCCTCCGCCGCGGCTACGCCTTCACCACCGCCTATCACACCCAGTTCCCGGAATACATCCATGCGCGGCTTCGGGTGCCGCTGTCCTGGACCTACGGCATCCTGCGCCGGTTCCATGCCGCCTCGAAGGCGGTGATGGTGGCGACGCCGAGCCTGGACGAGACGCTGGCCGCACGCGGCTTCAGGAAACTGGTGCGCTGGTCGCGCGGCGTCGACGTAGAGCTTTTCCGGCCGCGGTCGAAAGATGTCTACAGCTTCCCGCGCCCGATCCTGCTCTACGCCGGTCGCGTCGCCATCGAGAAGAACATCGAGGCGTTCCTCGCGCTCGACGTGCCCGGAACCAAGGTCGTGATCGGCCGGGGACCAGCGCTCGACTCGCTCAAGGCCGCCTATCCCGAGGCGAAGTTCCTGGGCTTCCTCGACAACGGCAAGCTCGCCGCCCACTTCGCCGCGGCCGACGTCTTCGTCTTTCCGAGCCGCACCGACACCTTCGGCCTGGTGCTGCTGGAGGCGCTCGCCTCGGGCATCCCGGTCGCAGCTTACCCGGTCACCGGCCCGCGCGACGTCATCACCGACCAGAAGATCGGCGCGCTCGACGAGGATCTGGGCGCTGCCGTCCGTCGCGCCCTCGGCGGGGATCCCGCTGCCTGCCGTGCCCATGCGCTTGCCTATTCGTGGGAAGCCGCAGCCCGCCAGTTCCTCCTCAACCTTGCCCCGCTGACCTAAGGAAAGATCATGACTTCGCTCGCGCTTCAGCGCGCCGTGCATCGAAGCCCACTCGCATCGTCCTCTGGCCTGCTCGAAAGGCTGTTCACGCTGTGGTTCGCGCGGCTGGTCTACACGCAGATCTGGGAGGATCCCCGCGTCGATCGCGAGGCGCTGGCGCTGACGCCGGAAAGCCGCATCGTCTGCATCGGCTCCGCCGGCTGCAACGCGCTCGCCTATCTCGCCGAGGACCCCGCCTCGGTCGACGTCGTCGACCTCAACAGGGCGCATCTCTCGCTGACGCGGCTCAAGCTCGCCGCCATGCGCCACCTGCCGGACCACGCTGCCGCGATGCGCTTCCTCGCCGCCGCCGACGATGCCGCAAACCCGGCCTTGTACCGAGAGCACGTCGCACCGCATCTCGATCGCGCCACCCGCGCCTTCTGGGAGAACCGCCGCCCGATCGGCGGCGCGCGCCTCAACCTGTTCAGGCAGGGCCTGCACCGCCGCGGCGCCACCGGCCGCTTCATCGGCGTGCTGCACTGGCTCTGCCATCACATGAGCTATCGCCCGAAGCGCATCCTCGATGCGGTCAGCCTCGAGCAGCAGCGCCGGATCTTCGCCGAGGAGATGGCGCCGCTGTTCGAGACGCGGCTTGCCCGCCTGATCTGCCGGCTGCCGATCTCCTTCTACAGCCTCGGCATCCCGCCGGCGCAGTTCGAGGCGCTGGCGAGCGAGGCCGAGGGCTCGATCATCGATGTCTGGAAGTCGCGCTTGGAGCGGCTTGCGACCGGCTTCCCGATCGGCGACAACCCCTTTGCCTGGATCGCCTTCGGCGGGCGCTACGACCTGACGGCGATGCAGGCGGTACCGGAGTTCCTGGAGCCGGCGCGCTACGAGCGCATCAAGACGCGGACCCAGCGCGTCGCTACGCATGCGGGCTCGATGACGGCCTTCCTTGCCGAGGCTCCCGCCGCGAGCTTCGACCGCTATGTCCTGCTCGATGCTCAGGACTGGATGACATCGGAGCAGCTGCAGGCTCTGTGGCGTCAGATCTGGCGGACCGCGCGGCCCGGAAGCCGCGTCATCTTCCGCACCGCCGCCTCGCCCTCGCCGCTCGAAGCCGCGCTGCCGTCCGACCTGCTCAAGCCCTGGCGCTACGACGAGGAGGCCAGCCGGCGTCTGCATACTCAGGATCGCTCGGCGATCTATGGCGGCTTCCACCTCTATCGCTGGGCCGAGTAGCGCCATGACCGACGCCGAGACCTTCCAGCGCATGGAGCGGATGTACCGGCCGCAGATCGGGCTCTACGACCTGACGCGGAAGCCTTACCTCCTCGGCCGCGACCGGCTGATCGCGACCATGCCGCTCGCGTCCGGCGACCTGGTCTGCGAGGTCGGGTGCGGCACCGGCCGCAACCTCGAAAGGCTCGCCCGCCGCGATCCGACGCTTCGCCTGTTCGGCCTCGATGCGTCGGCGACGATGCTCGAACGCGCGCGGCAGCGGCGTTGCGCGACCCTCGCCCACGGGCTTGCCGAAGCGCTCGATCCGAAGGCGCATTTCGGCCTGGAACAGCCCTTCGACCGCATCGTCTTGTCCTACGCGCTGTCGATGATCCCCGATTGGCGCGGTTCCATTGCGCAATCGCTGTCCGCCTTACGGTCGGGCGGGACTCTGGCGATCGTCGATTTCGGCGACCAGCAGCGCTGGCCCTCGCCGATGAAGCGCGGGCTCCGCGCCTGGCTCAGCCTGTTCGACGTCTACCCCGTCGACGACCTCGCCTGGCACCTCAAGACGCGGGAGGCGGGCAAGACCGGTCGCCTCGACGCGCACACCATCCTGGGCGGCTATGCCCAGATCCTGATCTTCGAAAAGGCCTAAGCCGCGTCCGCCTGCAGGTCGGAGACGAGCTCGGCGAGCGTCGTCCGCTTGAGCTCGCGCACCAGCGCCGCCTCGGCGCGTCCGAGCACGCCCGAGAGCACGCGCTCGATGTTGCGGCCGACCGGGCAGCCGGTGCTCGGATGGTCGTGGATGGCGAAGGCATCGGGCGCCTCGACCGCCGCCCGCAGATCATGCAGCGTGATGCGATCGGCCGGCCGCGCCAGCACCGATCCGCCGGAGGCACCGCGGCGCGCGCTCACCAGCCCGGCGCGCGCCAGGGACGCGACGATTCGCCGGACGACGACCGGATTGGTGTCGATCGAGCGCGCGATCTCGACCGAGGTCCTGGGTGCACCGCCAGACAGCGCGAGCAGCGCCGCGATGTGAACCGCCATCGAAATCTGGCAATTGCCGGGCATCGATCAAGTCTAGCACAGGCGGTATCGGCGGCTTTCCGTTTCAAGCCGGCGGCGAGTCCCCTATCCTCGGCGCCGCACGCATGGCCTACGATTCGAAGCTGATCCAGGACACGCTCGCCCGCGCCCAGAAGGCACTGCATGGCGGCGATCTGTCCGTCGCCAACCGGCTGCTGCAGCGCCTGCACGCCGCCGGACACGCCAGCGCCGCCAGCCACCAGATGCTTGCCGTGATCGCTTCCGAGCTCGGCCTCTTCGATCATGCCGAGCGTCATGTCGCCGAGGCCCGACGCCTGACGCCGCCGCGCGGGCCGAAGCCGCGCTACATGCTGATCCGCGCCTGGGGCGCCGGCTTCTGGGCCGATGTACTGCACACCGTGCACGGCCTCGCGATCGCCGAGGCCACCGGGCGCATCCCGGTCATCCATTGGGGCCTCGAATGCCGCTATCGCAGCCCCGGCACCGACGATGCCTGGCGGCTCTATTTCGAGCCGGTCTCCTCGGTCACGGCGCGCGATCTGGCACTCGGCAACCGCAGCTACTTCCCGCCGAAATGGACCGCGCAGAACCTGAAGGCCCAGCGCGTCAACAAGGACAAGGGCGATTGGGGCGGGCTCTCCGGCTGGTCCTGTCCAGAATCTTTCGCACATTTGATCAGGCGGCGGCTCCGGATTGTGGGACCTGCGGCTGATAGAGTGGCCGCATGTTCATGTAGCACCTGGCTGACCACG
>VGEH01000240.1 GCA_016869375.1 Alphaproteobacteria bacterium
AGCAGGCAAAGCGCGCAGGCCTGAGGCGCGGTCTCGGCCTATCGCTCTACATGAAAAACAACGAGGGCGCGCCAAGCCAGCGGGCGGAGATCCGCATCGCCGCTGACGGCGCGGTCACCTTGCTGACGGGGGCCCAGGCGAGCGGCCAAGGCCACGAGACGACCTTCGCCCAGATCGCCGCGGAACGCCTTGGCCTGCCGATCGAGCGCGTCCGCGCGATCCAGGGCGATACGGCGCTGATCGCCGATGGCGACGGCACCGGCGGCTCGGCCGGCCTTGCGGTCGCTGGATCGGCCGTGACGCTTGCCGTCGAGGATGCCATCGAGCGGGGCAAGGCGCCGGCCGCGCAGATTCTCGAATGCGCGGCGGCCGACCTTGAGTTCGCCGGCGGCCGCTATCGCGTGGCCGGCACCGACCGCTCGGTCGGCCTGCTGGACGCCGTCGCTGCCCTTGGCGGCGCCGCTCCGCTTACCGGCGCCGGCAATTATGAGGCGCGGGAGAAGACCTATGCCAACGGCTGCCACGCCTGCGAAGTGGAGGTGGACCCGGAAACCGGCCAGGTCAGGATCGTCGCTTACACCACCGCCGACGATGCCGGCCGGATCCTGCATCCGGTGATCGCCGAAGGCCAGGTGCATGGCGGCTTGGCCCAGGGCATCGGCCAGGCGCTGATCGAGACTTGCGTCTTCGACGGCGCTTCCGGCCAGCTGCTCAGCGGCTCCTTCATGGACTATGGCATGCCGCGCGCCGAAGACCTGCCGATGTTCGCGGTCGGATTTGCGGAGCTGCCAACGGCGGGCAATCCCCTGGGCGCCAAGGGCGTTGGCGAATCCGGAACGGTCGGCGCGCTCGCCGCCGTGGTCAACGCCGTCGTCGACGCGCTCGCCGACTTCGGCGTCGAGCATATCGACATGCCACTCACGCCCGCGCGCGTGTGGGCAGCAATCCATCGGCGCAGGTAGTCGGAGTCCACGCCGCCTTCGCCCACGATAGGACCCCGACTCAGAGACGGCTGTTACACCCTCACCCTATCCCTCTCCCGAAACCGGGAGAGGGACAGGGTGAGGGTGAGTCGCACACCTGTGTTCGTGGGTACTAGGCCGGCCGCAGCAGATCGCACAGGCTGAGCGCCACGACCTCGGTAGCCTTGGCGAGATCGTCGAGGCGGACGCGCTCGTCGGCGCGGTGGGTGTTGGCGTCAGTGAAGACCCGCGGGCCCGCCCCGTACAGCACGGTCGGAATGCCGGCCGTGCTGTAATGCCGGGCATCGGTGTAGATGGGCACGCCGTGTCGCGGGATCGGCGAGCCAAACAGGGCCTCGGCATTGCGCGCGATCGCCTCGGCCAGCCGCTCCTGGCCCGGCACCGGCTTCAGCGGCTCGGCCAGCATCACCCGCCGCGTTGCGACCGCGATGCTGCCCGGCTGCTTTACAGCCGCCTGCACGCAGGCGACGATCTCCTTTTCCGCCGCCTCGCCGTTTTCCTCGGGGATCAGGCGCCGGTCGAGCCGCGCCACGACGCGGTCCGGCACCACATTGGTGTTGATGCCGCCGGAGATGAGGCCGACGACGAGGGTCGGATGGCCGATGCCAGGGACGGCAGAGCGGCGCCGGGCGAAGCTCTCGCGCAGGCTATAGAGCGCCGCCAGGATCGCCGTCATCGCTTCCAGGGCGTCGTGACCGGTTTCGGGCCGCGCCGCGTGGGCCGACTTGCCGCGCGCCTCGACTTCCAGATGCAGGCAGCCGTTGTGGGCGGTCACCACTTCGTAGCTGAAGCCGGCGGCGATGGCGTAGTCGGGCCGACTGATGCCTTCGGCCAACAGCCATTTGGGGCCGATCGCGCCGCCGACTTCCTCGTCATAGGTGAAATGCAGCTCGACCGTTCCGCCGAGCGGGGCGCCTGAGGACTTGAGGGCCAGAAGCGCGAAGGCATAGGTCGCAAAATCCGACTTCGAGGCGGCAGCGCCGCGCCCGTAGATCCAGCCGTCCTTGACGACCGCGCCATAGGGATCGACCGACCAGCCATCGCCCGGCGGCACCACGTCGCCATGGGCATTGAGGGCGACGGTCGGCCCGGCGCCGAAGCGCTCGCGGATCACCAGGTTCGTCGCGCTCGCCATGCCGTTGGCGCGGACGAGCGGCTCCGGCACGGGATGACGCTCGACTGTGAGGCCCAGCCCTTCGAGCAGCGCCGCCGCCTTCGCCGCGTGGGGCGCGCAGTCGCCGGGCGGATTGTCGGAGGGCGTGCGGATCAGCTCAACGAGAAACCGTTCCGCATCTCCGCGACGCGCCGCGATGAATTGTCTGATCCGGTCGCGTGCTTCGCCGCTCATGGCTCGATCGGACCGGCGGCGCGTTTGAAGCCGAAGTCCTGTGCCGCCGCGCGCTCGTACATGGCGCGATAGTATGGCTCGCGGCGAGCGGAGCTTGCCACGAGATTCGCGAGCGCCGTGCCGTGCGCGCCGGCAAGTTCGCGCACCTCAGCTTTCAGTTCGGCCTCGTTGACCGTCAGGATCCGCCCGCGCTCGGCGACGATGCGGCCAGCCACCATGGTCAGCGCGACCGACGAGCCGTTCTCCACATATAGGAGCTGGCGTCGCAGATCGTTCAGCGGCGTGAAGGCGAGCGTGTCGAGATCGACCAGGATCAGGTCGGCATCGGCGCCCGGCGCGATGAAGCCGCCCCGCCCTTCCCGCCTGAGCGCCCGCGCGCCGCCGCGGATCAGCGCCTGCAAGATTTCCCGCGCCGGCGGCCAGCGCCGATAGTCCGGCTCATTGATCTTCTGGATAAGCGCCGCGGTCTTGGCAACGCTCCACATATTCGCGCTGTCGTCGGCGCAAAATTCATCGCTGCCGAGACAGATGGGCACGCCGCTCTCGCGCAGACGGCGGAACGGCATGACGCCACTGCCGAGCTTGAGGTTGGAGACGGGATTGTGGGCGACAACGCAGCCGCTGTCGGCCATGAGGCGGATGTCGGCTTCATCGGTCCAGACCGCGTGGATAACCGCCATGCGCTCGCTGAGGAGACCGAGATCATGCACATAGCGGATCAGCGACTTGCCGTAGCGCACCTGGCCGAGCGCCCGCTGCACCCGCGTCTCCAGGATGTGCGCATTGAAGGACAGGCCGTGGCGGCGACTGAGCTCGTCGAGCGCCTGCAAGTGCTCGGTGGTCGCGCGCATCGGCGCCGAGCAGGACACGCCGACGGTGAGGCGGCCATCGCAGCCACCATGCCAGCGCCCGATCATGTACTTGTAGATCGCGAGCAGATCGCCGGAAGCGGGAATAGGGTCGCGCTCGATCTCCCGGCGCACATCCTCCGGCAGAAGCTCGCGCAAATAGGGATGGCGCTCCATCTCCGGGACATTCCCGACATCGAGAGTGACTTCGGCGCGCATGCCGCTGTCGGCGTAGGCCTGCATGACCGCATCCATGGCCTCGGGCGTTGGATTTGGCATGAGATAGGCGTCGTCACGCACGGCGGTGACGCCGAGCTTCAGCATCTCGACGGCGCCCAGCAGGGCCCGGAGATATTGGAAGCGCGGCGCCGCGAGCCGGCCTTCGAGGACCGGATCCTGATAGAGCATGATGATCTCGAGCGGCGCGCCCTCGAAGGCTCCCCTGTAGAGGGCGCTGGTCGAGTGATAGTGGCCGTTCACCAGGCCGGGCATGGCGAGATGGCCGTCGGCCGAAATGACGCGCGTGGTGACGCCCGGCGGCGGCGGCAGGTTCGAGCCGACGGCCGCGATCGACGCCCCCTCGATCAGGATGTCCGCGCGCTCGAGCTCAGCGTCGTCATCGTCGAACGAGAGAACGCGGACGTTCCGGATCAGCGTCGCCGTGGGCTGGGGTCGCGGCATGCGGTCGGAGACCTCAGTAGGGCTGGCGCGAGGCCGGCGGCGTTGCCGGCCAGCGGTTGTCCTCGACGGCCGTGAAGAAATCAGCCATCGCCTGAGTGAACCGGAACGGCTCTTCCAGGTTCGTGGTGTGGCCGGTTTTCGGTAGCACATGCAGGCCCGCGACCGGCAGCACGCGCTTGAGCCACAAGCCGGTGTCCAAGCAAACGTGATCTTCGTCGCCGAGCAGGATCAGGGTCGGTACGGTCATCGCCCGCAGCTTGACCTCCATCGCCAGGAGCAGCGGCCGTCCGGTGACAACGCGGCGGAGCGCCTGCAACGGTCCCTTGACCGGCCGCTCCGCCAACTGCCGCACGAACTCGTCATAGCCGCGAGGGTTTTTATCGCGCAGCCAAGCGCGATCGTCGGACAGGCCGTAATTCTCGGAGATTTTCTTCCAGCCGTTCGCCTCGATGTTCGTGATGAACTCGACGATCTCGCTCTCGAAGCGATCCTTGGCCCGCTTCGTGTCGCCGGGACCGGTGCCGGAGATGACGAGGGAGCGCGCCATCTGCGGGTGGCGCACGCCGAAATGCAGGGTCGTCATCGAGCCCATGGAGAGGCCGGCGACGTGCGCCTTGTCGATCTTCAGATGGCGCAGGACGTTCCCCATGTCCTCGACGAAGATTTCCTGCGAGTAGGCGTCGAGGGATTCCGGCGTGTCCGAAGGAGGAAAGCCGCGGGCGTTATAGGCGATGACCCGGTAGTGGCGCGTGAAATAGCGGAACTGGTCTTCCCAGCTCCGGTGGTCGCCACCGAACTCGTGCGCCAGCAGAAGCGGAAAGCCGCGCCCGGCCTCCTCATAGTAAAGCTTCACGCCGTTGGAATTCGCATAGGGCATGGCGTACTCCTCTGTTGGCCTATTACTGCAGGATTTCCTCGATGCGCCGCGCGCGGATGAGATGGCGCGCGTCGTCGCCGCGGCGCCCGATGAGCTGCACGTCCACCGGCAATCCGCGCGGGCCCTTGCCCGCCGGCACCGCCACGTCCGGCACATGCAAAAAGGTCCACATGCCGATGAACGGATTTTGCCCGGTATCGGCGACCGGCGTCGCCTCGCCCTGGATGCCCGGAACCATCAGCAGATCGACGTCGCCGATGTCGCGCGCAAACGCCTCGCGGCCGTCGGCGTAGGCCTTGAGGTGGACCTCCTCGTACTTCAGGGAACGCCACAGGCGTTCGACGAACACGTTGTCGAGCCAGCGGCCGCGGCCGCGGGATCAGCG
>VGEH01000241.1 GCA_016869375.1 Alphaproteobacteria bacterium
AGCTCAAGAAGGCGATCCACTGGCTCGGCAAGGTCGGCATCGCCGATGCCGAGCATCGCATCGAGGACTACCCGCACCGCTTCTCCGGCGGCATGCGCCAGCGCATCTCAATCGCCATGGCGCTGCTGATGAATCCGTCGATCCTGATCGCCGACGAGCCGACCACGGCACTCGACGTGACGCTGGAAGCGCAGATCATCCACCTGATCAAGCAGCTCCGCGCCGAGTTCGACGGCGCCATCCTGTTCGTCTCGCACAACCTCGGCCTGATCGCCGAGATCTGCGACGAGGTCGTGGTCATGTATGCCGGCGAGGTGGTCGAGCACGCCGACATCCGCCGCCTCTTCCATGAACCGGCGCATCCCTACACGCAGCTCCTGCTGACCTGCGATCCGGCGCGCGTCGACTCGGAGGAGCGGACGCTGCCGACCATCGGCGGAACCGTGCCCGACCTCGCGCATCCGCCGCAGGGCTGCATCTTCGCGGCCCGCTGCCCCAGCGCCTTCGAGCGCTGCCGGGCCGAGGCGCCGCCCACCTACACCATCGCCGAGCAGCACCACGTCCGCTGCTTCCTGCACACAAGATGACGGACCTGCTCGCCATCCAGGGGCTCCGCGTCCGCTTCCGCACCGTCGGATTGGTGCGCGCGCTCGTCGACCGCGTCGCCGACCCCTATATCGACGCCGTGCTCGATGTCTCGCTCGCGCTTCGCGAGGGCGAAACGCTGGGGCTGGTCGGCGAAAGCGGCTCCGGCAAGACGACACTTGCCCGTGCCGTGGTCGGCCTGGTGCCGGTCCACTCGGGCAGCATCCATCTCAATGGGCGCGAGCTGGTGGGCCTGCGCGAGTCCGAGTATCGCGGCATCCGCCGCCAGCTCGGCATGATGTTCCAGGACCCGGTCGCCTCCTTAAGCCCGCGCAAGACCGTGCGCGGCTTGCTGATCGAGCCCTTCCACATCCACAGCGTCCGCGACGTCGACCTCGAGCAGGAAGCGCGGCGCCTCCTGAGCATCGTCGGCCTGCACGAGGGCTTCCTCGCCGCCTACGCGCATCAGCTCTCGGGCGGCCAGGCACGGCGCGTTGGCGTCGCCCGTACGCTGGCCCTCAAGCCCAAGCTGATCCTCGCCGACGAGCCGACCGCCGGCCTCGACGTCTCGGTCCAGGGTGAGATCCTGAACCTGATGAACGAGCTACAGCAACAGTTCGGCCTGAGCTACCTGATCGTCACCCATAACCTGCCGGTGATCCGGCATGTCAGCGATCGCCTGGCGATCATGTATCTCGGCCGCCTGGTCGAGCAGGGCCCGACCCGCTCGGTCTTCGCCAAGCCTGCGCACCCCTATACCCAGGCGCTGGTCGCCGCCGTGCCGCAGCCCGATCCGGACAAGCGCCGCACCGAGCTCGAACTGCAAGGGGAGATCCCGAGCCTCCGCCGCCGCCCCTCCGGCTGCGAGTTCCACACGCGCTGCATCCACGCGCAGGAACGGTGCAAGGTCGAGGCGCCGCTGCCGATGCCGCTCCCCGGCGGGCGCGAAGTCCGTTGCCATTTCCCGCTTACTTGAGCTACGCGCTTCCGACGATCGACGCGATGTAGGAGGAGACGAAGATGCAGGCTCTCGACCGCCTAAGGCAGGACCAAGCCGAAATGACCGCTTGGCGGCGCGACATCCACGCGCATCCGGAGCTGGGATTCGAGGAGCAGCGCACTTCCGACATCGTCGCCGAGAAGCTCAAGGCCTTCGGCTGCGAGGTTCATCGCGGCATCGGCAAGACCGGCGTCGTCGGCCGGCTTCAGGTCGGCAACTCGCCCCGCTCGATCTAGCTTCGCGCCGACATGGACGCGCTGCCGATCCAGGAAGCCAACATCTTCGCGCACAAGTCTCGCCATGCCGGGCGCATGCATGCCTGCGGCCATGACGGGCATACGACCATGCTGCTCGGCGCCGCGCAGCATCTGGCCAGGACCAAGAACTTCGACGGCACCGTCAACTTCATCTTCCAGCCGGCCGAGGAAGGTCTCGGCGGCGGCAAGGCGATGGTCGAAGACGGGCTGTTCGAGCGTTTCCCCTGCGACACGATCTTCGGCATGCACAACTGGCCCGGCTGCCCCGTCGGAAAGTTCGCCATCCGCCCCGACGGCATGATGGCGGGCGGCGCCTTCTTCGACGTGCAGATCACCGGCAAGGGCGCACATGGCGCCAAGCCTGAAACCGGCATCGACCCGGTTCTGGTCGCCAGCCACATCGTCACCGCGCTGCAGTCCATCGTCTCGCGCAACGTCACCCCCTCGGACACCGCCGTGCTCAGCGTCACGCAGATCCATGGCGGCGACGCCTACAACGTGATCCCGCAGACGGCGGCGATCCGCGGCACGGCGCGCGCCTTCTCGATGGATACGCTCAAGCTGATCGAGACCAACATGCGGCGGATCGCGGAGAGCGTCGCCGCCGGCTTCGGCGCCACCGCATCGCTCGACTTCCGCCTGATCTTCCTTCCGACCGTCAACGATCCGGCGGAGACGGCCTTCATCGCCGACACGGCGGCGGAGCTGGTCGGCGAGGAGAACGTCAACCGCGACGGCCCCCTGATCATGGCCTCGGAGGATTTCTCCTACATGCTCAATGTCCGCCCCGGCGCCTACATGATGATCGGCGACGGTGACGGCGAAGGCGGCTGCGCCGTGCACAACCCGGCCTACGACTTCAACGACCAGATCCTGCCCTACGGCGCGAGCCTGTTCGTGCGCCTGGTCGAACGCAAGCTGGAGCGGCTGCCCCGGTAGCGCGCGCCGGCTACAGCTTGTCCCGGGTCCTCGGATCGAGCGCCGCGGCCGCGAGGTCTGAGAGCAGGGTCGAGAGCGCGAACAGCATGGTGGTCACCATCACCGCACCCATGACGATCGGGTAGTTGCGGCTGTTGACCGACTCGAAGACGAGGCGCCCGACGCCCGGCCGGTTGAAGACGATCTCGGCGAAGACCGCGCCCGAGAGGAGCCGCCCCATGCCGACGCCGAGAAGCGCCACGGTCGGCAGGATCGCCAGCTTCAGCGCGTAGCGATAGATGATCTTGCGGCGCGACAGGCCGAAGGCACGTGCCGTGCGGATATGGTTCTCACCCATGATCTCCAGCATCGAGGCGCGAACCAATCGCGCCAGGAAACCGACCCAGCCGAGGCCGATGGCGATGGCCGGCAGCACCAGGTGGTGGGCCTGCTTCCATGGATCGTCAGGTGGCCCGGCGCCGAGGGCCGGGAACCAGCGGAGCCAGACCGCGAAGACCAGCAGCAGGTAGATGGCGACGACGAAGGACGGGACCGCGATCGCCGCGACCGAGAAGATTCCAGTGACGCGGTCGAGCCAGCTGCCGCGATAGACGGCCGAGTAGCAGCCGAGCGGTACGCCGAGCAGGACCGCCCAGCCGAGCCCGGCCAGCGCCAGCACCACGGTATAGGGCAGCTCGTTGAAGACGATGGCGGCAACGCTGCGCTCGGTCCAGACGTCGCGCCCCATGTCGCCGGTCAGCACGTTGCCGAAAAAGCGAAGAAGCTGGATCGGGATCGGCTGGTCGAGCCCCATGCGCGCGCGGAAGTCCTCGACCATCGACGGCGATGCGCGCGGCCCCAGCGCGATCGACGCCGGATCGCCCGGCACCAGGTGGATCATCGTGAACAGGATCGTCATCGCCACCGCGACGATCGCCATCATCAGCCCAAGGCGCTTGATCGCGTAGAGCAGCATCAGACGAGATCCCGCTTGATCCGCTGATCCCATGTCTTGCTGTCGATACGCACGCCGGCATCGAAGACGTCGAGGTTGGTCACCAGGCGGAAATGCGTAACATCGCCGGTGAGCGTGACGCCGGTGCGGATCTCCGCATTCCAGTCCGGCCGTTCCATCTTGAAGGTGCAGGTGACGACGGACTCGGCCGAAAGCGGATCGTCCGCGCGCACACGGAAGATGTTGGCTTTCACCGTCTCCAGGATCGTGCCGCTATGCGCCATCCTGAGCCGGCCGTCGTCGCGATAGATCGCATACTCGGTGATACCCGAGCTGATGTCCTGCGTCAGCTTGCGCACGATCTCGGCCGGGCGCAGCGTCTCGACCGGGATCATCGGCGTACCCTCGGGCTCCTCGAAGTCGGGCACCTTGGCATCTTCGGCGCGCGGCGCCCGCACTGGCAAGGTGACGCGGCTCAAGCCCGTCGCGATCGACAAGGTGGCCCCATCTGGCGACGGGTAGAGGATCGGCCAGTAGGCGGTCGAGATCGCGACCCTGAGGCGATGGCCCTTGGGGAAGACATGACCGACCTCATTGAGCTGGAGGCGGACCTTGTAGGTCTTGCCCGGCTCCAGCGCGGTCGGATGCTCGTGGCTCTCGCGATGCGTCAGGTTGAGCACGCCGTAGGTCACACGCAGCACCGTGCCGTCCGGCTGGATGTCAGACAGACGCACGATCAGGTTGGCGCGCGGCTTGTCGGAGGAGAGCGTGAGCTCGGCAACCGCCGCGCCTAAGATCTCCAGCGACTCGGCGAGCGGCGCCGAGTCGAAAACGAGCGAGCCGCCATCGTCCTGGCGCTGGTCGGTCGGCAGCTCGGGCCCGACGCCGCCGAGGCCGAAGGGGCACCACTCGCCGCTGGCAACGCCGACCGTCTCCGGTGAGCGGATCGACAGCACCGGCCCCTTGTCGCCGCGGGTCTCGGACAGGACGCCGGGCGTCAGCGTATAGGCGCGGTCCTTGATGTTCGGCGAAGGCCAGGACGGCTCGTTGACCCACCTGCCCGGGCGCACATCGTAGAAGCTCTTCGGCGGCACCGAGTCCTGCATCCAGGCCTTGACCATCGGCTCGGCCATGATGCCGGTGTCCTTGCCCTTCAACCAATGGTCCCACCAGCGGAGCTGCTCCTGCAGGTAGCCGATCATCGGCCCCGGATAGGCGAAGTGCGGCCGCCCGTGCCCCCAGGGACCGAGCAGCGCCTTCTTCGGGCATTTGAGGCCCTTCATCATGCGGAAGACGGCGTTGGAGTAGCCGTCGACCCAGCCGCCGATCGCATAGACCGCGCATTCGATCGAGGCATAGTCTTCGCAAACGGAACCATGCTTCCAAAAG
>VGEH01000242.1 GCA_016869375.1 Alphaproteobacteria bacterium
CGGCCTTTTTCATCTGGGAGCCGTTCGGCTCGCGCGCCCTCCAAGTCTGTCCCGACAAGGCTCATATCCTGTCGACCGCCGAAGGGTACGTGAACGGCTATACGGTTGCCGCGGCGCGGGCGTCCTGGCTCGCCACGCCTGAAGGCGCCGACATTGCCAAGCGCTTCCTGCGCGCGACCCTGAAGGGGCTCGACGTGGCGCTGAGCGACCGGCCGGCCGTCCATGCCTATGGCAAGGCACGCTACGGCATGACGGAGGACGTCATCGAAACGTCGGCGAAGCCTTATGTCCGGTCGAACGCCTTCGATCAGGTGTTCTACACGGACTACTGCAATCTCGCGGCGTGGATGCGCAGCGACAAGCTGATGGACGGTCAGTTCGATATCCGCGAGTTCATCTGGACCGATGGGCTCGCATCGATCGATCCCAAGCGCGTCCGGCCACCGCCACCGCCGTGCTGATTGCCTCGGGCGTCGCACGGTACGCGGGGTTGCGCGTCACGGGATGAAGGTACGCTGTGTCGTGGCCGCCGGCCGGCAGCTCGGCGCGGGGTAAGGCGGGCGGCAGTGCCGCCCGCCGGTGCAACGGTCGGCGAGGCCGGACAGGCTTCGACCCGCCCCACATAGAGGAGGCCAGTATGGGTAGCAGTAGGAGGTGGCAGTCGCTCGCCGCGGCAGGCATTGCTGCGGCGTTCGCCGCCGGTATCGCCGCCGGCGCGACCGCGCAGGAGATGAAGAAGATCACCGTGTTCAGCGGCCCGGTGCCGAAATACGACGCGGTCTGGATGGCCGATGCCAACGGCTTCTACAAGGCCGAGGGCCTGGACATCGCCTTCCGCGACTTTCCCTCGGGCACCACGGCGCTGCAGACCTTCATGGCCGGTCAGGGCGACATCGTCTTCAACGGCGATCTGCCTGGCGTCCGCCACTGGATCGCCGCCAAGAAAGACTACAAGCTGATCACGGTCTTCGAGCGCAGCGCGACGAGCTACATCGTCGCGGCGCGCAAGGAGATCGCCAAGCCGATCGACCTCAAGGGCAAGATCGTCGCCACGCGCGTCGGCTCGACCGGCTCCTGGTTCATTGCCGAGTTCGTCAACAAGAACAACATCGGCAGCGTCGACATCAAGAACCTCGACACGCAGGTGCTGCCGACGGCGCTGTGCCAGGGCGACATCTCCGCCTTTTTCATCTGGCAGCCCTTCGGCTCCCGCGCGCTGGAGATATGCCCCGACAAGGCGCACATCCTCGCGACCGCCGAGGGCTACATCAACGGTTACGCCGTCGGCGCGGCGCGTGCGAGCTGGCTGGCGACGCCCGAGGGCGCCGATATCGCTAAGCGCTTCCTGCGCGCGACGCTAAAAGGCCTAGCGATCGCCGAGAAGGACTTCCCTGCGGTGGCCGCCTACGCCAAGGCGAAGTACGGCCTGTCCGAGGCGGCGACCAAGGCCGACTGGGACATCAACATCCGTGCTAACGCCTTCGACAAGGTCTTCTACAGCGACTACTGCAACCTCGCCGAGTGGATGCGTAGCGAGAAGCTGATAGAAGGGAAATTCGACATCAGCGAGTTCATCTGGACCGACGGCCTCGCCTCGATCGATCCCAAGCGCGTGCTGCCGACCCCGCCGCCGTGCTGAATGACGTGTTGCTCCACCGGGGTATAGTCGCCCCGGCGGAGCCGTTACCGGTGCGGAGTGTCCGACGGTGCTGAAGGTCGAGAGGGTTACCAAGGTCTATGGCGAGCAGGAGGCGTCCTATCTCGCCCTCGAGGACATCGCCATCGACATCGCCGATGGCGAGTTCCTCTGCCTGCTCGGGCCGTCGGGTTGCGGCAAGACCACGCTTCTCAACATCCTCGCCGGCTTCGAAAGCGTCACGCGGGGACGCGTGACGCTGGATGGGCGCGACATCCGCGGCCCGGGCCAGGACCGCGTGATGTTCTTCCAGGATGCCGGTTCGGCCCTGTTTCCATGGCTGACAGTCGAGGAGAACGTCGTTTTCGGCCTCAAGCTGCGCGGCACGCCGGTCCGCGAGCGCGGGGCGATCATCGACCGCTATCTGGCCATGGTCGAGCTCGATACGCATCGCGGCAAGTTTCCCACCCAGCTGTCGGGCGGCATGCGCCAGCGCCTGCAGATCGCGCGCGCCCTGGCTATCGAGCCGCAGATCCTGCTGATGGACGAGCCCTTCGCGGCGCTCGACGCCCTGACGCGCCGACGCATGCACAGCTTTCTCGTCGACATCTGGCAACAGACGCAGAAGACGATCGTCTTCGTCACCCATGACATCTCCGAATCGATCCTGCTCGCCGACCGTATCGCCATCATGGGTGTCGGGCCGGGGTCGCGGTTCGAGGACGTCATTCGCGTCGACCTGCCGCGACCGCGCGATCCGGGCGATCCCGCCTTCGGCGAGATATACCGGCGCATCGAGCGGCAGCTTGCCCTCGAGGAGAGCAAGCTCGGAGACGGGGTGTGAGGATGGGGAGGCGGTTGCCATGACGACCACGAGCACCGCCGGGCGCGGCACCGGCCGGCCCGGTCCGCGCGTCTCACCATCGCGTGGACTGGTGGAACGCCTGCGGCCGTTGCTGATGGTGCTGGCGTCGGTGGGTGTCTTCGTTCTGCTCTGGCAGTTCCTGTCGACCTTCGTTCTCAACCCCTACATGATTCCGCCGCCGACGGCGGTCGCGGCGGCTTTCGTGCCGATGGCCGAGACCGGCGAAATCTTCAAGCACGTCACCGTGAGTCTCGTGCGCGTCGTCATCGGCTTCGTGCTCGGTTCGGCACTGGCCATTGTCGTCGGCGTGGTGATGGGACGCATGCGCGTGGTCTACGAACTACTCGACCCGATCATCGAATTCCTGCGATACCTGTCGCCGACGGCGATGATTCCGATTGCCGTCATCTGGTTCGGCATCGGCGAGAACTCGAAGTATTTCCTCATCTTCTGGGGGACCTTCTTCTTCGTTCTCATCAACACCGTTGCCGGCGTCATGCGTACACCTGTGGCACGCCAGCGCGCCGCCCAGTGTCTCGGCGCCAGCGAGTTCCAGATCTTCATCTTCGTCGTCATCCCGTCCGCGGTGCCCTACATCGTCACCGGCATGCGGGTCGCGATGGCGTCTTCCTTTATGAGCATCATTCCGGCCGAGATGCTGGCCGCCGATTCCGGTCTCGGCTACCTGCTGCAGACGGCCGGCATGCTGGTGCAGACCGATCGGATATTCGTCGCGCTGGCGACGATCAGCCTGCTCGGCTTCATCACCGACCGGCTATTTCGTCTGCTCGTCGACCGCACGCTCAGCCGCTACATGGCCTTCGTCGCGGCCAATTGAACCCGCAGGAAACGTCGGAGCGACCATGCCGAAACGCGAGATCATCCGCCCGCGCGGTGTCCCCGTGCCGCATCCGAGCTTTACCCCGGCCCTGCGCTTCGGGCGCTGGGTATTCGTCTCGGGCGCCATCGCCACCGACTTCCACAGCGGACTCGCGCCGGAGGTGAAGGGGAATCCCGGCGTCCCTCTGGCCGGTGAGCACCGCATCGTGCGTGAGTCGGAATACATCTTCGACATCCTGCGGCGCACGTTGCGGGTCGCAGGCACGAATTTCACCAATGCCGTCCGGATCGCCCAGTTCCCGACCACACGCGACGCCGTCGACCCGTACCACATCGTGCGCCGCGAGGTCATAAAGCCGCCACGTCCCGCCTCGACCTCGGTGGTCATTCCCGGGTTGATGGTGCCGGACGCCTCGATTGAGGTCGAGGTCATCGCCATCCTGCCGGAAGACGGCTTCCGTAAGGAAGGCATCACCACCGACAAGATTCCTCAGCCACTGGGTGGCTACGCTCCAGCCATACGCGCCGGCGATTTCGTTTTCGTCGCCGGCCAGGTGCCGTCGGATTTCCGCAACGGTCTGGCCCCCGAGGCGCGCATCAACCCTAACTTCTGGGAAGGCAGCGCCATCGACCGCGAGGCACGCTTCGTCCTGGGCCATCTCAGGACGACCCTGGAGGCCGCCGGCTCGTCGCTCGGCAATGTCGTCAAGGCCGAGGTTTACCTCACCGATCTCAACGACATTCCGCGCCTCGACCGCGTCTGGCGGGAGTATTTCCCTGTCGACCCGCCGGCGCGCGTGATCATGCCGGTGGACAGCATCGTCATACCCGACGGTCGTATCGAGATCACCCTGGTTGCCGTCACCGACAAGGGGCGGACGAAGAAGAAGGTCGTCAGCACATCGAATGCGCCGGCGCCGCTGTTCCATGAATCGCAGGCGGTGCGTGCCGGAGAGATCCTGTTCCTGTCGAGCCAGTTGGCGGCCGATGCCGACGGCGTCGTCGCGGCGGCGCGCGTCGACCCGAACTACCCGTTTGGCATCAATCGTCCGGCCGCCCAGATGCAGGCGATCATGGAGCATGCGGAGGCCATCTGCGCCGCCGCCGGAACGTCCCTGCGCCACGGCGTCAGGCTGCTGACGATGCATACCGATCTGGGAGAGTATGCCGCCGCGGTGGACGTGCGACGGCGTTTCTTCCCGGACGGGCAGCCGGCCACGACCACCATCGCCGTGCCGGGGCCGCTGCAGGTCCCCGGCTGCTCCATGGCCCTGGACCTCTGGGTGGGGATTCCCTGACCGACAGCGGCACGACCAGACCCTGGCTCCTGCCCTACGGTACGGCCGCCTGGACGGCCGACCGGCTGGAGTCGGTCACCGGCGTGGACGGGCTAAGCCGCGTCGTCGCGCGTACGCCGTTCGTCGTCGCCGATCCTGCCGAGGCTCGTCCGGTCCGTCTCGGCGATCCCGACTGGCGCTTCGGCAGCGCACCTGATCTCGTCACCAACGCCGACACGCCATCACGGTTGCGCCTGTTGGCGATGGAACTTGCGCTGCACGCCGATACCTGGGACCGCGCCACGCGCGGCTTTCTCGATGTCTACATGGCCTTCGTCCTGGCGGCGACGGGCGATATGGCTCTGATGCGTCGCGCGGATCGGTATGGCGGCCTGTTCGCGCCACAGGACTGGGCGTTTTCCGCGTACCGGCCGTTGCCACGGGCGCAATTGCTG
>VGEH01000243.1 GCA_016869375.1 Alphaproteobacteria bacterium
TTGTCGTGGCGATGCCGTCCGGCCCGAGCCCGTCGATGATCGCCCCGTCCCCCCCCTTCCACAGAAAGCGGCCGAGCCAGAAGGACGGACGAACGAACACGCGATCATAGAGCTCGTCGAAGTACCACTTGTTGAAAAAGAACTGATGGATCGGGCGGAACGCCTCGACCATCCGTCCCGGCATCTCCGGGTTCGAGATGTAGAACAGGTAGGCGCCGGCGATGCCGGTGAGACCGGCCAGAGTCGGCAGCAGCTTGACCCAGAGCGGCACGTGATGCGCGTGCTCGACCGTGTCGTGGTCGGGCAGCACGAAGAGCGAGGTGCCCCAAAAAGCCGCGCGCCCGTCGCCGACGAAGAGCCCGTAGAGCAGGAAGCCCGAGACGATGGCGCCGAGGGCCAGCACGTAGAGCGGCGCCAGCATGATCTGCGGCGATTCGTGCACATGCTCCATCGTGTGATGGTCGGCGCGCGGCTCGCCGTGGAAGGTCATGAACAGGAGGCGCCAGGAATAGAAGGCGGTCATCAGCGCCGCCGCCGTGCCGAGCACGAAGGCGTACATGCCGACACCCGAATGCGCGGCATAGGCGGCCTCCAGGATGATGTCCTTGGAGAAGAAACCGGCGAAGGGCGGCACCCCCGCCAGCGCCAGGTTGCCGATCCACATCAGCGCGTAAGTGATCGGGATAAGCTTCCAGATCCCGCCGATCTTGCGCATGTCCTGCTCGTCCGACATGGCGTGGATCACTGAGCCGGCGCCGAGGAACAGGAGCGCCTTGAAGAAGGCATGCGTGATCAGGTGGAACATCGCCGCCGAATAGGCGGAGACGCCGGCGGCAAAGAACATGTAACCCAGCTGCGAGCAGGTCGAGTAGGCGATCACCCGCTTGATGTCGAACTGCGTCAGGCCGACCGTCGCGGCGAAGAAGGCGGTCGAGGCGCCGACGACGGTGACGACCGCGAGCGCGGTCGGCGCATACTCGAACATCGGCGAGAGACGGCAGACCATGAAGACGCCAGCTGTCACCATGGTCGCGGCATGGATCAGCGCCGAGACCGGGGTCGGGCCTTCCATCGCGTCCGGCAGCCAGGTGTGAAGCCCGAGCTGCGCCGACTTGCCCATGGCACCGATGAAGAGCAGCAGGCAGATGGTCGTCAGCGTGTCGACATGCCAGCCGAGGAAGTTGAAGGTGGTGCCGACCTTGCCCGGCGTCGCGGCGAAGACCGCATCGAAGGTCACCGAGTCGTAGATCATGAACACGCCGAAGACGCCGAGCGCGAAGCCGAAATCGCCGACGCGGTTGACGATGAAGGCCTTGATCGCGGCGGCGTTCGCCGAGGGCCGTTGATACCAGAAGCCGATCAGCAGGTACGACGCCAAGCCTACGCCTTCCCAGCCGAAGAACAGCTGCACGAAGTTGTCGGCCGAGACCAGCATCAGCATGAAGAAGGTGAAGAGGCTTAAATAGGCCATGAACCTCGGGATCGAGTTGTCATGGGCCATGTAGCCGCAGGAGTAGATGTGGATCATGCAGGAGACGAGCGAGATCATGCCGATCATGCTCGCCGACAGCGTGTCCAGGCGGACCGACCAGGTGACGTCGAAGGAGCCGGAGACGATCCAGCTCGCGATCTCGATCGTGCGCGCATGCCCCATCAGGGCGACGTCGACGAAGACGAAGGCGCCGGTGATCGCGGCCAGCACCATCGCTCCGCAGGTGACGAGCTGGGAGCCGCGGTCGCCTAGGAAGCGGCCGAAGAAGCCGGCGATGATGGCGCCGAGGAGCGGCAGGAAGACAGGAGCGGCGTGCAGCACGTCCTCAGCCCTTCATCAGGTTGATGTCTTCGACCGCGATCGAGCCGCGGTTTCGGAAGTAGACGACGAGGATGGCAAGGCCGATCGCCGCCTCGGCGGCGGCGACGGTCAGCACGAACATGGCGAAGACTTGGCCGACCAGGTCGCCCATATGCGCCGAGAACGCCACCAGGTTGATGTTGACGGCGAGCAGCATGAGCTCGACCGACATCAGGATGATGATGACGTTCTTGCGGTTGAGGAAGATGCCGAAGACGCCGAGCGTGAACAGGATCGCGGCGACGGTGAGGTAGTGACCGAGCGTGATCGTCAGCATCAGACGCCGCTCCCCGGCCGGACCTTGACCACCTCGATCGAGTCCGCCTTGGCGCGCGAGACCTGGGAGCTGATCGTCTGGCGCCGCACGCCCTCGCGCTGGCGGAGCGTCAGCACGATGGCGCCGATCATCGCGATCAGGAGCACCATGCCCGAGGCCTGGAAGAGATAGACGTAGTCCGTATAGAGGATACGCCCGATCGCCTCGGTGTTGGTCATCTCGGCGGCCGGCGGCATCGGCCGGGTCTGCGCGCCGTCCGGCGCGCCGATCCAGGAGCCGAAGATCAGCACGAGCTCGGCCAGCAGGATGAGCCCGACCGCCGCGCCGATCGGCAGGTAGCGCAGCAGCCCCTGGCGCATGCGCTGGAAGTTGATGTCCAGCATCATGACGACGAAGAGGAACAGCACGGCGACGGCGCCGACATAGACGATGACCAGGATCATCGCCAGGAACTCGGCGCCCATCAGCACGAAGAGGCCGGCGGCGTTGAAGAAGGCGAGGATCAGGAACAGCACCGAGTGCACCGGGTTCCTGGCAGTGATGACCATGACGCCCGAGGCGACGGCCACCAGGGCGAAGAGGTAGAAGGAGAGCGCCTGGATCACCATGGGTTTCGGCTCACCGGTACGGCGCGTCGGAAACGAGGTTCGAGGCGATCTCGCGTTCCCAACGGTCGCCGTTCGCGAGCAGCTTGTCCTTGTTGTAGAAGAGCTCCTCGCGCGTCTCGGAAGCGAACTCGAAGTTCGGCCCCTCGACGATGGCATCGACCGGGCAGGCTTCCTGGCAGAATCCGCAATAGATGCACTTGGTCATGTCGATGTCGTAGCGCGTGGTCCGGCGGCTGCCGTCGTCGCGCGGCTCGGCCTCGATGGTGATCGCCTGCGCCGGGCACACCGCCTCGCAAAGCTTGCAGGCGATGCAGCGTTCCTCGCCATTGGCGTAGCGGCGAAGCGCATGCTCGCCCCGGAAGCGCGGGCTCAAAGGGCCCTTCTCGTAGGGATAGTTCAGCGTCACCTTCGGCTTGAAGAAGTACTTGAAGGTGAGCGCCATCCCCGAGATGAGCTCCCAGAGGACGAGGCTTTTCGCGGCGCGATCTAGAACAGCCATGTCATTCCTCCGTCACGGCACCTTGTCGAAGGCGACAAGGAAGCCGGCGGTCAAAACCACCCAGGCGAGCGAGATCGGCAGGAAGACCTTCCAGCCGAGCCGCATGAGCTGGTCGTAGCGGTAGCGCGGGAAGGTCCCCCGCACCCAAAGGAACACGAAGAGCAGAAAGGCGATCTTGAGAGCGAACCAGATCGGTCCCGGAACCCAGTTGAACGGCGCGATGTCGAAGGGCGGCAGCCATCCGCCCATGAACAGGATCACCGTCATCGCCGAGACCAGGATCATGTTGGCGTACTCGCCGAGGAAGAAGAGCGCGAAGCTCATCGACGAATACTCGACCATGAAGCCGGCGACGATCTCGGATTCGCCTTCCGGCAAGTCGAAGGGAAGCCGGTTGGTTTCGGCAAGGCCCGAGATGAAGAAGATCACGAACATCGGCAGCAGCGGCACGCAGAACCACATGGTGCGCTGGGCCAGCACGATGTCCGTCAGGTTCAGCGAGCCGACGCAGAGCAGGACGGTGATGATGACGAAGCCGATCGAGACTTCGTAGGAAACCATCTGCGCTGCCGAGCGCAGCGCGCCGAGGAAGGCGTATTTCGAGTTCGACGCCCAGCCGGCCATGATCACGCCGTAGACGCCGAGCGAGGAGACGGCGAAGAGGTAGAGGATGCCGACATTGATGTCGGCGAGCACGATGCCCTCACCGAACGGGATCACCGCCCAGCCGATCAGCGCCAGGATGAATGTGAGCATCGGCGCCATCAGGAAGACGGCGCGATTGGATCCGGCCGGAAGGATCGTCTCCTTCGACAGCAGCTTTAGCCCGTCGGCGATCGGCTGCAGCAGGCCGAAGGGACCGACCACGTTCGGTCCCCTGCGCAGCTGCATGGCCGCCAGAACCTTGCGCTCGGCCAGCGTCAGATAGGCGACCGCGACCAGCAGCGGAATGATGATGGCGACGATCTGCGCCAGGATGATGGCGCCCGGATAGACGTAGCCGGTCAGGATATCAGCCATGGGTGCCGGTCCTGGCGCTGCCGGCCGCGAATGTCGCCGAGCACTCCGCCATGGTCGGCGAGGCGCGGCTGATCGGGTCGGTCATGTAGAAATTCTGGATCGGCGAGGCGAAGGACTCGGCGCCTATTGCGCCGGCCTGGCCGAAAGCGCCCCAGGCGCCGGGCTTGGATTCCTCGAGGGTGCCGAACGCCGGGTTCACCGCGACAAGGCGGCGGCGTACCTGGCCGAGATTGTCGTAGGGCAGAGGCTTGCCGAGTTTCTCCGACAGCGCCCGCAGGATCTTCCAGTCCTCGCGCGCATCGCCCGGCGGGAAGACCGCGAGACGGCCGAGTTGCACCCGGCCCTCGGTGTTGACGTAGGTGCCGTTCTTCTCGGTGTAAGCCGCGCCCGGCAGGATCACATCGGCCCGGTTGGCGCCGGCATCGCCGTGATGGCCCTGGTAGATGACGAAGGCGGAACCGAGCTTGCGCGTATCGATCTCGTCGGCGCCGAGCAGGTAGACGACCGGGACCTCGCCCTTCCCGGCCCCGTCGAGGATGCCGGCGACATCGCGCCCGGAAGCGCCCGGCACGAGGCCGAGATCGAGGCCACCGACACGCGCGGCCGCCGTATGCAGGACGCAGAAGCCGTTCCAGTCCTCGCGCACCATGCCGGCCTTGTCGGCGAGCGCGCGGACAGCGGCGAGCACGGCCTCACCAT
>VGEH01000244.1 GCA_016869375.1 Alphaproteobacteria bacterium
CGGATAGCGGAACTCCCATGCCCGCTGGCCTCCTCCTCCAGCAAGCATCTTGAATCACATCGCGACAGGCTTGGGAATCCCCGTCGATTCAGACAGATCGGAAAATGCTCTAGTGAGATTACTTCAAGAAATTGAGGGATGGAAAAGCATGTCGGTCAAGATACGTGGAAATAACGAGCTCGCTGTGGGAACAGACATGCTTAGTCCAAAGTACGTAATCGACTTCTCAAAGGAAGAAATGTTCAGCGCTAGATCCATCGACGCATCGATTACAAACCGGAAAATAAACACAGTTTCATCAGTGCCGCCCGACACGCCCAGAAACGTAAGGCGCAGTGGAGACTATTGGTTTGAAATCAAAGGACGCCGCACTCCCTGCAGATCGCTAAAGGAGCTTTTGGCGCTCAGCCTTTGCTCGTTGGAAAATGGCTATCCAGGGACGCTAGAGAAACTGTCACGCATCCAACCGCGGTCTAAGCGGATTGTTGCGCGTCGTCCCGAAGAGCTCTTCGGAAAGGATCATCTTGTTGGTCACTACGCGGAGCAATTGATGGACGGATGGTGGTACGGCACGAACAATTCAGCAGGGGAGACGAACGCATGGTTGGAGCGCGCCTGCTCCTGTTCGGGGCTGGCGTGGAGAGAGGACTTCAAGACTAGCCTCGACTAGTGCGGGGCTTCTTGCTTTGCCAACCCGAGTGTTGAGAATGCGTCGTCATTCGAAGCGCCGCCAAAGAGGGGATTCATGCCGGCTTACAATGTGCTCATCCTGGGGGCTTCCTACGGCTCGCTGCTCGCCACCAAGATGCTGTTCGGCGGCCACAACGTGTCGCTGGTCTGCCTCCCGGCCGAGGCCGATCTCATGAACAAGGAGGGCGCGCGGATCCGCCTGCCGGTCAAGGGCCGGAAGGACCTGGTCGAGATCGACACGCGCAAGCTCAAGGGCAAGCTCCGCGCCGGCGGGCCGACCGACTTCAAGCCCGCCGATTTCGACCTGATCGGGCTTGCCATGCAGGAGCCGCAATACCGCCAGCCGGGCGTGCGCGAGCTGCTCGATGCGGTCGCCAGGTCGCGCGTGCCCTGCATGTCGATCATGAACATGCCGCCGCTGCCCTACGTGAAGCGCATCCCCGGCCTCGATTACGCCAAGCTTGAGGTCGCCTACACCGATGCGCGGGTCTGGGATTCCTTCGATCCGGCGACGCTGACCCTCTGCAGCCCCGATCCGCAGGCCTTCCGCCCGCCGGACGAGCCGGTCAACGTGCTGCAGGTGAGCCTGCCGACCAACTTCAAGGCGGCGCGCTTCGACTCCGAGAAGTCGACGCAGATCCTGCGCGACATCGAGGCCGACATCGAGGCGATCCGCCACGATCCCGGCGACGGCAGCAAGGTCGAGCTCCCGGTCAAGCTCAAGGTGCATGACTCCATCTTCGTGCCGCTGGCGAAGTGGGCGATGCTGCTGACCGGCAACTACCGCTGCGTCACCAAGGACGGCCCGCGCGCGATCAAGGATGCGGTGCATACCGACATCGAGGCCTCGCGCTCGGTCTACAACTGGGTCGTCGATCTTTGCGTCGAGCTCGGCTCGTCGCGCGACGACCTGGTGCCGTTCGAGAAATACGCCGCGGCGGCGCAGAGCCTGTCGCGCCCGTCATCGGCCGCCCGCGCGCTTTTCGCCGGTGCGCCGAACATCGAGCGCGTCGACCGCCTGGTCCAGGCGATCGCCAGGCAGAAGGGCAGGAGCAACCCGGTCGTCGACGCCGGCATCGCGCTGGTCGACGCGCAGCTGGAAAAGAACCGAGCCGCGCAGAAGAAGTAGCGTCGGAGCGAAGCCTTTTCGTGCCCCCTCTCCCTGCGCAGCAGGGGGAGGGATGGGGAGGGGGCTTCTTCGTCGGACTTACGAGGCCCCCTCCCTAACCCTCCCCCTGCTGCGCAGGGAGAGGGGATACGAGGGAGGCTTCGTCAGCAGCCTCAGCCCTTGTTCAGCGTCACGCCGTTGAGGCGGACGATGCCGTCGGGGTAGGCGACGAAGCCCTTCAGGCGCGCGTCGAAGGCGTAGAGCCAGGTGCCGTGCCAGAGATAGATGATCGGCAGGTCCGCGAGGATCTGGCGGATCGCCGGGTCGTAGCTCTACTTGCGCACGGCGGGGTCGACCGAGAGCTGCGCCTGCTGCAGCAGCTTCTCGACCTGCTCGTTGCAGTAGCGCCCGTCATTGCCGGCGGATTTGCACGACAGCAGGTTGGCGATGTTGCCATCGGGATCGATGCGCCCCGACCAGCCGACATAGTCGGCCTCGAACCTCCCTTCGCGGGTCTGCTGGAGCATGGTCACGAACTCGATCGTCTGGATCTTGATATCGATGCCGGCCTCGCGCGCCATCGCCTGGATCACCTCCATTGCTTGCTTGGCGATATCGGTGTTGGGCGTGAGCATGGTGAAGCTCGGATTGGCGACGCCTGAGTCCTTTACGAGCTGACGCGCCTTGGCGACGTCTCGCTTCGGCACCGGAAGGTCCGAGACATAGAACGGGCTCGACGGCGGCACCGGCTGGTTGCCCGGCGTGAAGATGCCGCCGGAGACGACATTGACCAGCGTCTCGCGGTCGATCGCGGCATCGAGCGCCTGGCGCAGCTTGACGTTGGCGCCGAACGGCCCCTTGGCGCGATCGCCATTGGCGATGTTGAAGGTGAGGCCCTGGTAGCCCAGGCTGGTCGCCGAGGCGAAGCCGAGCGCCTTGTTGGCCTTCACCTGCTCGACGTCGTTGGGCGACATCCGCTCGATCAGGTCGAGCTGGCCCGAGCGCAGATTGGCGACGCGCACGGTGGTATCCGGCACCGGCAGGAAGACGAGGCGGCCCGGCGGGAACTTGTCCTTGTCGCGATACCCCTCGAAGCGCTCCATGACGATGCGGTCCTGGGCCACGCGCTCGACGAATTTGTAGGGGCCGGCGCAGACCGGCTTGTTGCCGAACTGGTCGTTGCCGGCGGCCTGGACTGCCTTCGGCGAGTGGATGATGCCGGCGCGGTCGGCGAACTGCGCGAGAAGCGGCGAGAAGGCCTGCTTCATCTCGATGCGGACGGTCTTCGCATCCTTGACCTCGACCGCCTGGATCGCGGCGATCTCGGATTTGCGCCGGCTGTCGGGCATGGTGAGCGCGCGGTCGAGCGAGAACTTGACCGCGGCGGCGTCGAGCTTCTCGCCGTCGTGGAAGACGGCGTCCTCGCGCAGCGTCATGGTCAGCACGCGGCCATCCTCGGTCGCGGTCCAGCTCGTCGCCAGCATCGGCACGATGTTGGCCTTGGTGTCGATGTCGACGAGCTTGTCGCAGAGCGCCTGCATCACGAGGCGGCCGACGAAAGTCCAGTTCTTGGCGCCGTCGAGGATGTCGGGATCTTCCTGGAGCCCGATGCGGAGCTGCTGGGCCGAGGCCGGCGAGGCGACAACGGCGGCGACCGAGAGCGCAATTAGTAGACGCTTCATTCTACCCTCCAAGGCGTTAACCCTAAAATCCTAGGCATGCCGCCGCACCGGTGCAGATTCGACAGCATCTCCATTAACTGTCTCTGATTTTTCTTCGACTTCAAGGCGTGTTTCCTGTCGGCGGTGGCGTGAACCTTGGCTAATCTCCCGCGCGCATGGCGAAGGACGCTACCTACCGCGCGCGACACCTCAACGCGCTCAACCTTTTCAGCCAGCACGAAGCCTTCCTCGGCGGAAGACCCGGCGGCAAGCGGCTCATCTTCAAGGAGGGGAATTTCTCCGGGATGAAGTTCGCCGCGCTGAACCTGCGCGAGACGATCCTCTCCGGCAGCAATTTCTCCGAGGCGCAGTTCATCGACACGAACTTCGGCCTCGCCGACCTCTTCTGCGTGAACGCCTTCGGCGGCGACTTTACGCGCTCGAACTTCGATCGCGCCGATCTGCGCGGCGCCAATCTGATGCGGGCACAGCTCGTAAAGGCGGTGCTGACCAAGGCCGATCTCCGCGCCGGTCAGATCGTGCAATGGACAGGCGGCGAGAAGACGGTGATCGAGCAGAAGGCGCAGCTCAGCGACGCGAGGCTCGACAATGCCCGCGCCTCCGAGATCAACCTGACCGGGGCCGACATGGCGCGCGCCTCGATGGCCGGCGCCGATTTCTCGGGCGCGGAGATGTACTCGGTCAACCTGACCGGCGCCAACCTCTCCAACGCCGTGCTCGCCGGCGCCAAGCTCAAGGACGCGGTGCTCAACGGCGCCGACGTCAAGGGCTGCGATTTCGCCAATTGCGACCTCCGCGGCGCCGTGCTTCGCAACGTCGACCTGACCCACGCGAATATCGGCCAGGCCAATCTCGTCGGCGCCATCTATCGCTCGGGCAAGGTGGCGCTGCCGCCCAAGATCGCGGAGATGATCAACGCGCATGCCGCCTGGATCACCTCCGGCGGCGCCGGCGGGCAGCGCGCCATTTTCGATGGCATGATCCTGCAGGGGCTCGACCTTTCCGCCAGCGACCTGAGCGGCGCCTCGTTCAAGGAAGCCGATCTGAGCCACGCGGTCCTGTCGGAAGCCTGGCTTACGCTCTGCGATTTCTCCGGCGCGCGCATGGAAGGCATCATCTTCGACCTCGCCAATCTCGGCGGCGCCAATCTGCTGAAGGCCGATCTCTCCAACGCCAAGCTGCGCGGCGCCAAGCTGCTGCCGATCGATATCCGCTCCGCCGACGGGCAGAAGACCGGCCGTACTTGGCCGACGTCGCTCCAGGGCGCCGTGTTGCGCGGCGCCGACATCCGCGGCGCCGACTTCCGCGGCGTCAACCTCAGCGGCGCGGACCTCGCCGGCGCCAATCTGAGCGCCGTCGACCTGCGCGAGGCGAATACCGCCGATGCCAAGATGGAAACCGCGATCCTGATCGGCGCACGCCTGCAGCACTAGTCCGCCCGATACGCCGGCCGGTGTTGGTATCAGAATTGT
>VGEH01000245.1 GCA_016869375.1 Alphaproteobacteria bacterium
CATCAGATCTGCCTTCATCTCGACCGCCTCGGCGCAGAAGACCTCGCCCGTAGTGCGGCCGCGTGCATCGACATGGCGCGCGCTCGCGGTGAGGCCGGCCTTGCTCAGCGCGCGGGCGAGCTCGTCGCCGCTCGGTCCCGGCGTCATGCCGCCTTCGACGCTGATCACCTGAAGCTCCTTGGTCTGCTTCAGGAAGGGGTTGGCGAAACCGATCGTGCGCGCCGTCTCGCTCGAGCCGTTCCAGGCGATCATCACGCGCTCGCCAAGGGTCGATCCGACCTTGGGCGGCGCCATCAACACCGGCCGGCCGCTTTCGAACAGCGCGTCCTCGAGCGTCGCCTCGGCGAGCGACACCAGCTTGTCCGGCCGCTCGACCACGATCAGGTCGAAGACGCGGCCGAGCGATCCGACCACGGCATTCTGCTGGCCCTGCTCCTCCCGCCACTCGGCCGTGACGCCAGGCTGCGCCGGCTGCGCCGCGCTCATCGGCACGCTGCGCTCCTTCATGAAGGCTTCAAAAGTCTTCCGCGCCGCCTCGCGGCGCTCCTTGTCCTCCTGCTCGAGGACCCGGTCGGCCTCGACCGGCACGGCAACGCCCATCTCGCCCCAGGGAATCACCACCGGCGCGGTCGTGCCGGCGCCGAGGCCGACGACATGCGAGCTGAAGCGGCGAGCCACCAGCAGCGCGGTTTCGTAGACGGCCTGTCCCCCATCGCTGCCGGGAACGGCAAGGATGCTCTTCATGACTGCCCTCCTCCGTCCAATGCCTGCCCTTCTACATGGGCATGTGCCTGTGAAGATTATACTAGTCGGTGCCGATAGCCAGCGGCGCGGTATTTTGGCGCCGTAGACCCCGTCGCACTCGTCACGCCATACTTCGTTCCTTCACCCCGCCTTCTTCTGGAGCCTCCAATGAAGCTGTTCGTCGCCGGCATGGCGCATGAGACCAACACGTTCTCTCCCCTGCCGACCTCCAAGCGCGCCTTCGAGGAGATGATGATCCGCCCCAAGACCGGCCAGGGCATGGACCGGATCGGCGATGCCTTCGGGTACAAGGATTTCATCCGCATGGGTGAGCAATCGCAAATGCAGGTTGCGAAAAGCCTATTCTGCTTTGCCCAGCCGAGCGCGCCCACGGTGCAGAAGGACTACGAGGAGCTCCGCGACGAGATCCTCGCCGACCTCAAGGCCGCCATGCCGGTCGACATGGTCCTGCTCATGCTGCACGGCGCCCAGATGGCCCAGGGCTATGACGATTGCGAGGGCGACATCATCGAGCGCGTGCGCAAGATCGTAGGCCCCGAGGTCGCGATCGGCGTCGAGCTCGACCTGCATGCCAACGTCACCAAGGCGATGATCGACAACTCGACCGTGCTGATGGTGTGCAAGGAATACCCGCATATCGATTTCGACAAGCGAGCCGAGCAGATCTTCGATCTCTGCCTTCGCGCCCAGCGCGGCGAGATCAAGCCCGTCATGTACAAGTTCAACGTCCCCATGCTCGGCGCCTTCCCGACCACACGCGAGCCGCTCCGCTCCTTCGTCGACGAAACCGCGGCGATGGAGGGCAAGGACGGCATCCTCTCGGTTTCGCTGGTGCATGGCTTTTCCTGGTCGGACTTCCCCGAGATGGGCGCCAGCGTCGTCGTGGTCGCCGATGGCGACATGGGGAAGGCGAAGGCCCTGGCCGAGACCCTCGGCAAGCGCTTCTTCAACATGCGCAAGCAGATCGAAAGCCCCAGGCTCGACATCGACGAGGCGCTCGATCAGGCGCTCGCCGAGCCCAAAGGGCCGGTGGTCATGGCAGACCGCTCCGACAATGCTGGCGGCGGCGCGGCCGGCGACTCCACCTACGTCCTCGAGGCGATTCTGAAGCGCGGCATCAAGAATGTGGCGCTGTCGATGATCTGGGATCCGATGGCGGTGCAGTCCTGCTTCGATGCCGGTGTTGGCGCCACCATCGATCTCCGCATCGGCGGTAAGACCGGGAAGTTCTCGGGTAATCCCGTCGACGTCACCGCGAAGATCACGGCGCTCGCCGAGAATCCGCGCCAGTTCATGTTCGGAGCCGTGGCGCCGCTCGGGCGCTCAGCCGCGATCCAGTTCGACGGCATCGACGTCGTGCTGAACTCGATCCGCCAGCAGACCTTCAGCCCCGAAGCCTTCTCCGAGCTCGGGATTGATCCCAAGTCGCGGAAGATACTGGTGGTGAAGTCGACCCAGCACTTCCATGCCTGCTTCGCGCCGATCGCCTCCAAGATCATCTATGTCGGCGCGCCGGGCACGCTGTCGACCAACTATCTGCAGTTCCCATACAAGCGCATGCCACGGCCGATGGCCCCTATCGACAAGGTGAGCCTCTAAGTCGATGAAACTCTTCACTGCCGGCTTCAGCCACGAAACCAATTCCTTCTCGCCGCTGCCGACGTCCAAGCGCAGCTTCGAGGAGCTGATGATCCGGCCGAAGACCGGCCAGGGCATGGCGCGCCTCAAGGATGCGGTGGGGTATGCCGACTTCATCCGGCTCGGCGAGGAATCGCAGATGCAGGTGGTGAAGAGCCTCTACTGTGAGGCGCAGCCGAGCGCGCCGATGAACCAGAAGGACTACGAGGAGATCCGCGACGAGATCCTCGCGGACCTCAAGGCCGCCATGCCGGTCGACATGGTCTTGCTCATGCTTCACGGGGCGCACACCGCGCAGGGCTATGATGATTGCGAGGGCGACCTCGCCGAACGCGTGCGCGCCATCGTCGGGCCGCGGGTGCCGATCGGCATCGAGCTCGACCTGCATGCCAACGTGACCCAGAAGATGCTCGCCAACGCGACCGCGCTGATGGCGTGCAAGGAGTATCCTCACATCGACTTCGCAGCGCGGGCGAAGGACCTGTTCGATCTCTGCACGCGCGCCCAACGCGGCGAGGTCAAGCCGGTCATGGCCAAGTTCGACGTGCCGATGCTGGGCAACTTCCCGACCACGCGCGAGCCGCTGCGAGCCTTCGTCGAGGAGACGACGAAGATGGAGGGCAAGGACGGCATCCTCTCGATCTCGCTGATCCACGGCTTCGCCTGGGCCGACTTCCCCGAGATGGGGGCCAGCGTCGTCGTCGTCGCGGATGGCGATCAGACGAAGGCCAAGTCCGTCGCCGAGACGCTCGGACGGCGCTTCTTCAATATGCGCGACCAGATCAAGAGCCCGCTGGTTTCGCTCGACCAGGCGCTCGACCAAGCCATGGACGAGCCCAAAGGGCCAGTGGTGATGGCCGACCGCTCCGACAATGCCGGCGGCGGCGCCCCCGGCGACTCGACCTATGTGCTGGAGGCGATGCTCAAGCGCGGCATCCGGGACGCGGCGCTGGCGATGATCTGGGACCCGATGGCGGTGCAGGCCTGCTTCGATGCCGGAATCGGCGCCACGATCGATCTCCGCATCGGCGGGAAGACCGGGAAGTTTTCAGGCCGGCCGGTCGACGTCACCGCGAAGATCACCGCTCTCGCCGAATCGCCGCGGCAATTCGTGTTCGGCGCCGAAGCGCCGCTCGGCCGGTCGGCGGCGATCCATGTCGAGGGCATCGACATCGTGCTGAACTCGATTCGCCAGCAGACCTTCAGCCCAGAATGCTTCTCCGAGCTCGGCATCGATCCGAAGGCGAAAAGGATCCTGGCCGTGAAGTCGGCGCAGCATTTCCACGCCGCCTTCGCGCCGATCGCGTCCAAGATCATCTATCTCGACGCGCCCGGCGCGCTGTCGACCAACTATCTGCAATACCCGTTCAAGCGCATGCGCCGACCGATGGCGCCCCTCGACCCGGTCACGCTGTAGCCAAAAGTGAGAAGGGCGCGGCCCCTGCGCCGCGCCCTTCTCATACTCGACGTGAAACCGCAGCGTTAAGCGGCAGCCTCGTCCTTATTGCGATAGGCGAGTGCGCAGTGGGAGGTGCAGTACGGCCGACCCGGCGCCGCCTGAGCTCCGCAGAAATGAAAGCCGGTTTCGCCCGGATGGCCGATCGGCCACCGGCAGCCACGGTCGCTGACCATCGCGACCATTGCCGGCTTCGGCTTCGATTTGGCCGGGCTCGGCTGGGAAAGCCCGATGCGATGGGCCTTTCCGATGACGGCATTACGGGTCACCCCACCCCCTAAAGTCTCAGCGATCTGACGTGCGCTCATGCCTTTCGCCCACATATCCTTGAGTTGCTGAACTCGCTCTTCGCTCCACTCCACGGTGGCCTCCCATCGAAGATCTAGGGGCATCTAAACGACGCCTGACTATATTCGGTGGAGGGGATCAGAGCGAGTCATTTGCTGAGACCCGCCTTTTCCTTAGCGACTCCCGGCGACGCGTCGACGCGTCGTTCGACGAATCGACCCGCCACTGGAACTGGCGAAGGGGGCGGCTTCTACAGGCCGAGCCGGCCCTGCACAAGCGGCCGAACCCGGAACGCGACCTTCTGTCGCGAGATTCCGCCCCGACGCGGCGCGCTTCCCCGAGTTCCGGTCTGTGCTAGCGTTCGCGGGTCAAAATCCCCAAATCGGTATTTGACTGTTCATCAACAGGGAGAATGTAGAGATGTCGAAATCCAGGATCCGGTGGGCGGCCGGGCTGGCAGGACTTGCGTCCTCGCTTGCCGTGGCTCTCGCCTTTGCACAGCCGGCCTCGGCACAAAAGGTACTCCGCGTGGTTCCCCACGCCGACCTCAAGGTGCTGGACGGCTACCAAACCACGGCGACCATCACCGGGATGCACATGATCTCGGTCTACGACAGATAACGTACAGAATCTTTCGCACTTTCGGGAATGGTGGCTTCTTCTAGAGTGAAGGAGCAAACGATGAGCAGTGAGACTGCGATGGGCCAGGTGATCCAGATCGACGAGGCTCGGATC
>VGEH01000246.1 GCA_016869375.1 Alphaproteobacteria bacterium
GGTCGTTGGCGGCGATGTCGCGGCCCAGCCGGGCATCGACCAGCGCCACGGCTTCCGGATCGAGGCCGGACAGCTTCTCGATCGCGGGCTTGAGGAACACCAGCGCGCAGACGAGCGTCGAGACGGGGTTGCCGGGAAGGCCGAGGACCGGCACGTCGCCGAGGCGGCCCCACATCAGCGGCTTTCCGGGTCGCATCGCGATCTTCCAGAAATCGACCGCGAGGCCGCGCGTCGCCAGCGCCTTCTGCACGAGGTCATGGTCCCCGACCGACGCACCACCGGTGGTGACGAGAAGATCCGCGCCACGCGCGCCCTCGACCTTGGCGATGGTGTCTTCGACCGTGTCCTTGGCGATGCCGAGCACGAGCGGCTCGCCGCCGAGCGCACGGACGACGGCGGCAAGGGCGTAGGTGTTCGAGCTGACGATCTGGTTCGGCCCGACGGGGTCGCCGGGACGCGCGATCTCGTCGCCGGTCGCGAGCAACGCAATCCGCGGGCGGCGATGGATACGGACCCAAGGCACGTTCATCGCGGCCGAAAGGCCGACATCGCGGGCGGTCAGTCGGCGGCCGCCTTTCACGCCGACCTCGCCCGCCTTGAAGTCGAGACCGGCGACGCGGATATGGCGACCGAGCTGCGCCGCTTCCTTGATCGTCACGCGGCCGTCGGCGGCCTCGGTGTCTTCCTGGATGACGATCGCGTCCGCGTTCCTCGGCAGCGGCGCGCCGGTGAAGATGCGGACGGCTTCGCCCGGCAGCAGATCCTTGTCGTAGGACGAGCCGGCCGGCACGGCCCCAGCGATCTTCAGCGTCGCCGGCACCTGGGCGGCGTCGGCGGCGCGAACCGCATATCCGTCCATGGCCGAGACGTTCCAGGGCGGCTGCGTCAGCCGCGCGCGGACATCTTCGGCGAGCACGCGGCCCTGGGCATCGAGCAGCGGCACCTCCTCGACGCCGACCGGCTTGAGCTCGGAGAGGATGCGCGAGCGCGCCTCGTCGACCGGGATCATGCCTGCTCGAAGGTCCCCGACTTGCCGCCGCTCTTCTTGAGCAGGCGGACCTCGCCGATGCGCATGCCGCGGTCGATCGCCTTGCACATGTCGTAGATGGTCAGCGCCGCGACGCTGACGGCGCACATCGCTTCCATCTCGACGCCGGTGCGACCCTGGACCTTGCAGGTGGCGGTGATATCGACGGCCGAGCGCGCGTCGTCGATAGCGAAGTCGATCGAGACGGCGTCGAGCCCGATCGGGTGGCAGAGCGGGATCAGGTCGCCGGTTTTCTTCGCGGCCATGATGCCGGCGAGGCGTGCGACGGCCAGAACGTCGCCCTTGGCGATCTGCCCTTCGCGGATGCGGGTTAGGGTCTCCGACTGCATGACGATCGAGCCGCCAGCGACGGCGAGGCGCTCGGTCATCGGCTTGGCGGTGACGTTGACCATGACTGCGTCGCCCTTGGCGTCGAAATGGGTGAGGCCGCTCATCAGCCAGCCGCCCTGGCCCGCGCCGGCTCCCGCACGAGCGCGCGGGTTGCTGCGGCGACATCCGCTTGGCGCATCAGGGACTCGCCGATCAGGAAGGCGCGGGCGCCCGCCCGGACCAGCCGGTCGATATCGCCCCGGCTGCCGATGCCGCTCTCGCCGATCAAAAGCCGATCTTTCGGAACATGCGGTCCGAGCTCCTCTGTCACAGCAAGATCGACCGTTAGTGTCTTGAGATTGCGATTATTAATGCCGACAATTTTCGCGGACAGGCGGAGCGCGCGGTCTAGCTCGGCTCCATCGTGTACCTCGATCAGCGCGTCCATGCCCCAGGCGGTCGCGGCGGCGACGAGGTCGGCGGCGAGCGCATCGTCAACGGCGGCCATGATCACCAGGATGCAGTCGGCCCCGAGCGCGCGAGCCTCGGCCACCTGGTAGGTGTCCACCATGAAGTCTTTGCGGATCGCCGGCAGGTCGACGGCGCCGCGTGCGGCGACGAGATGCCCGTCCTCGCCCTGGAAATAGGGCGTATCGGTCAGGACCGAGAGGCAGGTGGCGCCGCCCTGGCGATAGGCTCGGGCGAGCTCGGGCGGATCGAAATCGGCACGTATCAGGCCCTTCGACGGGCTTGCCTTTTTGATCTCGCAAATGAGGCCGTAGCCGGAGGCCGCCGCGGCGGTCTCCAGGCGGCGGGCGAAGCCGCGTGTAGGCGACTGATTGCGCGCCTCGGCCTCTACCGTTGCGAGCGGGCGCGCGGCCTTCTGCCGGGCGACATGCTCGCGCTTGTCGGCGCAGATGCGGGCGAGCACGTCGCTCATTCGCTCTTCTCGTTGCTGATGGCGATGAGCTTTGCCAGCGTCGAGGCGGCCGAGCCGGTGTCGATGGCGCGCGCGGCCATCGCCGCGCCGTCCTTCAGATTTTCGGCTTTGCCGGCGACGATCAGCGCGGCGGCGGCATTCAGCAGGACGATGTCGCGATAAGGGCCTTTTTCGCCGGCGAGGACACCACGCAGCGCGTCGGCGTTGTATTTGGGATCGCCGCCTTTGAGCTGCTCGGGCGTGGCCCGAGGCAGGCCCGCTTCCTCGGGCGTCACCTCGAAGGTCGCGACCTGGCCGCTCTCAAGCGAAGCGACGAAGGTCGACCCGGCCGTCGTGATCTCGTCGATGCCATCGGACCCGTGCACGACCCATGCGCGCTCGATGCCCAGCAGCCCCATGACCTTCGCCATCGGCTCGACCCAGTCCTTGCCGAAGACGCCGACGAGCTGCCGTTTGGTGCCGGCGGGGTTGGAGAGGGGGCCAAGCAGGTTGAAGATGGTGCGCGTGCCGAGCTCAACCCGAGTCGGCATCACATGGCGCGTCGCCGAATGGTGCCGGGGCGCCATCAGGAAGCCGATGCCGGCCTCGAACAGGGCGCGCTTCACCAGCTTCATGTCGGCATCGATGTTGACGCCGAGAGCGGTCAGCACGTCGGCGGCGCCGGATTTCGAAGAGAGTGCGCGGTTGCCGTGCTTGGCAACGGGAACGCCGGTGGCGGCGACAACCAGCGAGGCGGCGGTCGAGACGTTGTAGGTGCCGGACGCATCGCCGCCGGTGCCGCAGGTGTCGATGGCGCCGGCCGGGGCCTCGACCTTGAGGGCCTTGGCGCGCATGACGCGCGCGGCGCCGGCGATCTCGTCGACCGTCTCGCCGCGTACCCGGAGCCCCATCAGGAAGGCGCCCATCTGCGAGGGCGTGGCGTTGCCGGACATCATGATATCGAAGGCCGTCTCGGCCTCGGCCACGGTCAGGCGATGGCCGGCGGCGACCCGGCCGATCAGGATCTTGAGGTCGGGCATGTCCCCGGTCATGACGTCAGGCGGACCCTTTCGGAAGCTGGCGAGGTTCTAGCAGGCTTTGGCACAGGATGGAAAAACGAGCGGACTCGCCGAATCAACACATCACCACTAACATGGCACAACGCCTCAACAACCGCTGCTTTCGCCTTGTCCTCGCGTAAGTCTCGCCGCCGCCGCTTTCGTCATGGGCTGGCCCTTCCGGGGCTTGGTACGTCCGCGCCATCGATCGACTGGCGCGGCATGCTGAAGCGCGCCCGCGATCATGTTCCCGGTCTCGTCGCGACTGTCTCGGTCCTGGTGATCGGGGCCAGCGTGGCGATCACCATCAGCGTCGGGCCGACCCGCCCGGGTCTTTACGTCGAGACCACTGAGGAGCCCGCGGTGATCGCCCAGGCTTTCGGCATCCCCGTTGGCACCGGCGAGCCGCTGCCTTACCGTCCGAGCAGCCAGGGACCTTACAATTGGCCGGGCGCGCCGCCGCCGCCGGATCTTCGCCTCCCGCCGCCTCCGACGCCGGCCACGCCTGAGCCGTCCCCCCCGCCACAGATCGCCTCGCTTCGAGCATCTCTGCCGGCTTTGCCGCCGCCGCGGGTGATGCCGCTGCCGCGAGCCTTGCCGCCCTTACGCGTGTCGCCGCTGCCCGGAGAGACCTCCGACGAGCCGGCCTGGATCGCCAATGCGCAGCCCACGGCGCCGCCGGACGGCCGGCCGGAGATCGCTGTCATCATCGACGATGCCGGCGTCGATCGCGTCCACACCGGCGTTGCGATCCGGCTGAAAGGGCCGCTGACCATCTCGTTCCTTCCCTATGCGAGCGATGTCGCGTCGCAGATGCGCGCGGCGAAGGCCAACAGACACGAGGTCATGCTGCACGTGCCGATGGAGCCGCACGGCCCGTTCGCAGAGCCCGAGCCCTACCTCCTTCGCGCGCGACTGGGCAACGCCGAGATCCAGCGCCGGCTCGCCCGGTATATTGACGCGATGCCGGGCATCGTCGGCATCAACAACCATATGGGCAGCCTCTTCACCTCGGACCCGCATGCGCTGGCGCCGGTGATGGAGGAACTGGTTCATCGCGGGCTGCTCTTTGTCGACTCCCGCACCTCGGCGCGTTCGCTGGCACAGGAATCGGCGCAGGCGCATGGGCTGCCCAATGCCGGCCGCGACGTGTTCCTCGATCACTACGAAGGCCAAGCCGAGGTGCGGAAGCGCCTGCTCGAGACCGAGCGGGTGGCGCGCAAACAGGGCTATGCGATCGCCATCGGCCATCCGCGCGTGGCTACCCTGGCCGAGCTCGCGATCTGGCTCGACGAGGTCGAGTCCAAGGGCTATCGCCTCGTGCCGGTCAGCGCCATCGTACGCGCTCGAGCTACGCAGTTCGCCGGACGCACGCCGCATGGCGGCTAGGGCCTGTTAACACTGTCTCAGAGCTTCGACGGATAGTGCGAAGCAAAGGAAAGCTCTGAACATTGTGTCGAGCTTGTCGAAGCGGCTGAAGATGC
>VGEH01000247.1 GCA_016869375.1 Alphaproteobacteria bacterium
GTGGTCAGCCAGGTGCTACATGAACATGCGGCCACTCTATCAGCCGCAGGTCCCACAATCCGGAGCCGCCGCCTGATCAAATGTGCGAAAGATTCTGGACAGGACCCTGTAGTCCCGAAACCAACGAGGCCATACATCGAGAAACCGCGGACCACAACCTGACCCGAACACCGTCGAGCATGGATAAATTGCAGCTCCGGGGCGGAAGTCGGCTCATCCTGGGTGTTTTTCAACAGCCTCAGCCAACTCCGGACATGAGCAATCTGGAATCAGGTGCTCAGCTACGTGAAAATCTCATCAGAGCACTGAAGTCCAGGTCCCGGTCGGCGATCCGGAGCGCATCGAGATACTGCTCGCGTGCCGCCTTCTTGTCCTGAATGCCGGCGCCCCACGTGAACTGCCTGGCTCCACGTGCAAGTGCGATGATGTCAGCGGAGAAGCGGCCGATCCGTCCGTTTCCGTTGCGGAAGGGATGGATCTGCTCGAAGCGGTGATGATAGCGGATCGCGATCTCGTCGAGCGGATAGGTGGCGTTCGCGAGCCAGCTTTACGAGAAGGTGACCGGGCTCTCGGTGATCATGCGGTTCATCCGCCGCCGCCTCGCCGCGAAAGCTTGAGCATCAATTTTACAAGCTCCTTTCGCTCTCCGGAAGCCATCCACGACCTCGCTCGGGTGTCGCACCATATTCTTCTTCCAGGGATCGAAGCCGGACAGTCGAAAGAACGTGCCGCTCAGGCTGCAGACGCGAGCGAGCCCACAGGGATGGCGGTCGGTACCCGCTGCCCAACGATCGATTGAACGTACTGATCCTCGGTCATCCCCACCGAATCCTACCATTGTAGGAGCCGTGCAATCGGATTTAGAACCCTGGCGCCGAAGGCCCCTGCTTCTCGACTTTTGGGACCTCGGTCGGTTCGCCTTTGGCCAGGCTTTCGATCGACCATTGCACCCGATCGCTGACAAAATTCGCGAAGGGACGTAGGTCATCCTCCACGCTCGCCGAGTCCAACGCAGCGAGATAGCGCTCCTTGTCGTCCTTGCGGATCACAGTCCACGGATATCCGCCCGATGAGAGCATCGCATTCATGACGAAGCGCGCCATGCGACCGTTGCCGTCCGGATAGGGGTGGACGTAGCCGAACAGCCAGTGCCCGAGGACGGCTCGGACCGAAGGCTCGACTTCCTTCTCCATCTGGTCGAGTAGCTCCGACATTCCATCCATCACGCTGGCTGCGCTGGGCGGGACGTGCATTGACCCCTTTATGTAGATTGGATGATCGCGGAAGCCCGCAAGGGCTGAAGCGCGCAGAAGACCGGCCTGCACCGACGGCTCGAAAAGCTTCCGGTACCAGTCGCCGTAGCCGCTACGCAACACAGCGACAGCATTCTTTCCGTCGAGGATCTCGCCGATCCCGGTCCGCACCAACTCGAAAGCGAGCGCATACCCCCTCGCCGCCATTGCATCGCGATTCCTTCGGTCCTCTTCGTTCTGCAGCGGTGACCAGGCTCCCGACTTGACGCGCTCGATGAGCTCATAGGTCACCCGATAACCTTCGATACCGAGCGAGTGATAAGCGTCGTGGACGTAGATCTCCTCGACGTTCTTCAGATAGTCCGCGGCGGACAGCTCCTCGGGCCTCGCTTTCGTGAACTCCTCGAGCACCGTGGCGCGGTGACGCCCCCACAGCTCAGCGATCCGGGCCGTGAGCGGTGCGCGTTTCAAGTTGGCCGTCGAGAGCGGCGGGTTCCCGCCGAACGGATCGGTTTCGCTGACCTTGAAGCCAGCAGCTTTCATCGTCCGGACGATCTCGTCGGCAAAGTCAGGACGTCCAATATTTCGGAAGGCGCCGGCGAGACGTCCGGCGATCACCGAATGTTCGCCATCGAGGAGGCGGCCGAGGAGCGGCGCCGTTGATCTCACGGCGCCGAGGCAGATGCGCGCATCGGTCGGGCTCTTGCGAAAGAAACGCTCGGGCACCTTGATGAGCGCCGGTTCCAGCCTCCAGAGGCGGATGCCTTCCTTGACCTCGACGTCGTCCGGCGCCGCCGAGCGTTCCTCCTTCACATCGAGAAGCGAGGTTTCGTGCGGCAGCTCGACCTTGTTGTCCGAGGCGCCGGGCGACACCAAGTCGATCTGTTTCGGCACCAAGTTGGTCTCGGCATGCCTGAGCAGCGACTGGTATGGCGAGAGGTGCCAGTCGGTGCCGAAGCGCTTCTCGGCATAGCGGCCGCAGAATTCCCAGATCGACGAGTACCAAGGCGTCGTGTCGCCCGGATCGGCGGCCGGATCGGAGGACATCACCCAGCCCTTCATCACTGGCTTGAGGAAGCCAGCGTCGAGCAGGCGCCGGAGGTTGGTCTTTTTCAACTCGCTGGTCTCGAATACCCGGCGACCCGAATCCTGAAGCACCTTCAACTCACCGAGTGCGGTTGCCAGTTTTTCGGCTGGAGATGCCATTTCGTCCTAAGGAGTTGCGGTCAAATCCCGTTTTTAGATCTCCATGGTATCCCGTTTTTGTTGTCACACATAATCCCGTTTTTGGCGCTCCGCACAATCCCGCAAATTATTGGAATCTCTCTCAATAGATTGTTTTCGCATATATAATTGATAGCCGCGGTCGCGAGTGTCTGAGAGTGACAGGAGCTTGCGGGAGCCAACGCCGAGAACCCTGGATTCGCGAGGAAATTCGGCCAGCCGGCAAAAAATCGACCGGATGCGGAAAATAGTCCTTGACGGCAGGGCCGGTTTTTGACAGGATCCGGGTTACTGGGTCGAGGTGGGTGAGGCGGCGAGCGACCCTCCCAGAATAGACGGAAGCGCAAGAGGATGATGCGGGCGGCAGCGGCAGGCAGGCGATCGGCTTGGCCGGTGATGCGGATTTTTTACCAGGAGGACGCGTGCGATCCAGGAGAGCGGTCAGGCGCTCACAGCGCCCAGCGTCTGAGGCCGGCCGGCAGCGTGCGGCCGCGCCAGATCCCCTTGATGTCGGCGACGAGCCCGCCCGCTCGGAGGAGCCGCGCGAAGTCGGCATCGGTGAAACCGCGATAGGCGTCATGCGCGACCGCGCCGACGATGGCGTCGAAATCCGCATGCGCGCCGAGATCGTTGCCGAGGGCGAGGCCGTAATGGTCCTCGGCCTCTGCCGGATCGCCGAGCGGATCGTGGACGCGGACCTCGGCGCCGAGCGATTCCAGGCGGCGGACGAGATCGACGACCTTGCTGTTCCTCAGATCCGGCACGTTCTCCTTGAAGGTGAGGCCGAGCACCAGCACGCGGGCACCCCGGCGCGATCCCAGCGCGTCCCAGATGCGGTCGGCGAAGAACGCACCCATGCCGTCATTGATGCGCCGCCCGGCGAGGATCACCTGCGGGTCGAGCCCGGCCTCGGTCGCGGCATGCGCGAGGTAGTAGGGATCGATGCCGATGCAGTGCCCGCCGACCAGGCCCGGCGTGTAGCGGTGGAAGTTCCACTTGGTCGCCGCGGCCTCCAGCACGTCGTGGACCGAGAGACCGAGGCGCTCGAAGATCATCGAGACCTCGTTGATGAAGGCGATGTTGATGTCGCGCTGGGCGTTCTCGATCACCTTGGCCGCCTCGGCCGTGCGGATGTCGCGCGCGACGAAGATGCTGGCGGCGACGGTGCCGTAGATGCGCTCGAGCAGCTTCGCCACCTCCGGCGTCTGTCCGGCGACGACCTTGGGGATCTTCGCGAGGCCATGCGCGGGATCGCCGACATTGATGCGCTCCGGCGAGTAGCCGAGGAAGAAGTCCGTGCCCGATTTGAGGCCGGAGGTCGCCTCCAGGATCGGTCCGGCGACGTCCTCGGTCACGCCCGGATAGACCGTGCTCTCGAACACGACGACGGCGCCTTTGCCGATGTGGCGGCCGACGGTCTCCGAAGCGCCGCGGACGGCGGCGAGGTCCGGCCGGTTGTGCTCGTCGACCGGCGTCGGCGCGGTGACGATGTAGACGTCACGGCCGTCGAGGATCGTCGCTTCGTCGGAGATCTCGACGGCGAGGCGGTCGGCAGCGATCTCGCGGGTGCGGTCATGGCCGCGCTTGAGCTCGGCGATGCGGCCGCGGTCGATGTCGTAGCCCACGGTCGGGAAGGAGCGCGATAGGGCCACGGCGAGCGGCAGGCCGACATAGCCCAGGCCGACCACGGCGATCCTGGGCGACGCGCTGAAGACGGCTGTCATGGACGGCGGCTCGGCGGTCGTGGTTTGATCGACGCATATAACCGGTTCTTGAACGGCGAGGAAACATGGCGCGGCTGATCGAGCATGTGATCGGGGGAAGGAAGACGGCCGGATCCGGCAAGCGCCGCGGCGATGTCTTCAACCCGGCGACGGGGGAGAAGCAGGCGGAGGTCGTCTTCGCCGAGCCTTCCGATGTCGACGCCGCGGTCCAGTCCGGCCTGAAGGCATTCCCGGACTGGGCGGCCGCGCCGCCGGCCCGCCGCGCGCGCGTGCTCTTCTCCTTCCGCGAGCTGATCGAGCGGAACATGGACGAGCTCGCCAAGATCATCACGGCGGAGCACGGCAAGATCATCTCCGATGCCAAGGGCTCGATCACGCGCGGCCTCGAGGTGGTCGAGTTCGCCTGCGGCATCCCGCAGCTGCTCAAGGGCGAGTTCACCGAGCAGGTCGGCACCGGCATCGATTCCTGGTCGGTGCGCCAGCCCTTGGGCGTGGTCGCCGGCATCACGCCGTTCAACTTCCCGGCCATGGTGCCGATGTGGATGTTCTCGGTGGCGCTG
>VGEH01000248.1 GCA_016869375.1 Alphaproteobacteria bacterium
CGCCGTCGGCAACGAGACGGAGCTCGAGCTCGGGCCTCAGCGTCTTCAGCCCCTGGACGACATAGAGGTCGGTCGGAAATGTCCCGGCCTGGGAGACGATGCGCGAGCGGCCGGGACGCAGCGAGAGCGCCGCGGCGAGGGCCTTGAACAGGTTGATCGAGGTCGTATCGCCAACGACGATCTCATCCGGCGAGGCGCCCAGGATCGGCGCAAGCTTGGCGCCGAGCCGGCGAGGGGCATCGAGCCAGGTCGACTCGCTCCAGCCGCGGCGCCGCAGGTCGCGCCACTCCTTGAGGTGCGTCTCGATCCGCGACGGCACATCCTTCGGCATCGCGCCGATCGAGTTGGCGTCGAAATAGAGCGTGCCGGGCTCGCCTGCGGCGAAGCGGTCGGCGAGGTGGCGTAGCGGGTCCGCAGCGTCGAGCGCCTCGCAGTCGGCGCGCGTGGTCATGCGCGGCCGAGCCCGGTCAAGGCCTCGCGGATCATCGCATTCGACTGGCGCAGCACCATCGGCCTCCACTCCGGCGCCGAGGGATAGAACAGCTCGCGGACCTGGGCGCGCACCGCACGGCCGCGCCCCGAGTTGGGGTCGCCATGCTGGAACAGCCAGTTCTCCTCGCAGATCGGTGTCAGCAGGCTGGTCTTCGTCTTGGTCCGCATCTCGACCAGGCAGCTTGTGACACTTGATGACTTGAGCATGTCCTCGGCGACATACATCAGGAGACCGGGAACGTCGCTTTGAGCATGGCCGTCCTCGACAGGCACCGCCTCGATCGGCGTGCAGTGCTCGAACCAGTCGCGCGAGCGCGTGCCGGCCGACTTGTCATCGACGAAGAGATCGCAGAAGCCGTAGATGCCGCTGCCCGTGTGATAGTCGATGAGGCAAATCTGCTCCGCCGGCGCCAAAAAACTTGCGACGATCTCGCGGAAGGTGCGGTTCGACCAAGTCGGCGCGTTGCCGCCGAAGAAGGTGCCCTCAGGATTGACGTACTGGCCGCCGTGGATGGCCTTGGCCAGCAGCTCGCCCTCGGGCTTGCCGTAGAAGGCGCGGATCGCCTTCTCGGACGCGGCAGCGCCCTCGGCGGTCCACGTCCTCGGATTGATGTGGTCCTTGAGATTGGCGTAGTCGGGGTTGTCCCGATACGGCTTCGTGTGATCGACGAAGTTGCGGTTGAGGTCGACATTGTCCTCGTTCACCCGCCGCTGCCAGGCGAAGCCGTGCGGGTTGACAGCGTGGATGAACACGACAGCGACACCCTTTGGCAGGTCGCGGGACGGATGACCGCCATCGATCCATCCGGTGTGGCAGCCGGAGCCGCAGAAGCCTTCGATGCCGTGGGTGCCGCTGACCAGCACCAGCAGCTTCTTCGCCTCCGCTGGCCCGAGACGGCCGACATCGGTGAAGAGCGTCTCGCCGGCGGGACCCTTCCTCGGGTTCTGGAAGGCGGCAAGATGTGCGCCGCCGGCACGGTCGAGTGCGGCCAGGAACTTGGCCCGCGCCTCGGCGTAGCTGTCGGAAAAGAACGTCGTGGCTGCCATAAAAGTGAACCGGGATCGGCTCGACGCCGATCCCGGTCTCCCTCGTTCAGTCAATCTCAGCGGACGCGGACGTAGCGCAGCGGGAAGAAGGCATCCGCGGGCTGTACCAGGTCGATGTTGTCCTTGGCTGCCCAGACGATGACCTGCTGCATGATCGGCACGTAGGGGACATCGTCGCGAACCAGCTTGAGCGCCTGGCCGATCATGCCGCGGCGCTTGGCCGGATCGAGCTCGACCTGGATCTGATCGGTGAGCTTGTCGACCGCAGGATTGGAGTAGCCGCCGACGTTGAAGAGACCGCGCGGCGAACCCGGGCTCCGGGTTACCATCAGGTTGATCAGGTAGTTGTGCGCGTCGCCGGTCGCACCGCCCCAGCCGACATAGAAGAGGCTGGTCTCATAAGGCGGATTGATCAGCTTGACGTATTGCGAGAAAGGCTGCGTACGCAGCTTCACCTTGATGTTGATCTTGGCCAGCATCGCGACGACGGCGGTGCAAATCTGCTCGTCATTCATGAAGCGGTCGTTCGAGCAGTCCATGCCGGTCTCGAAGCCGTTGGCGTAGCCGGCATCAGCCATCAGCTTCTGCGCGGCAGCAATGTCACCGGCCGGCTTGGTGTTGATCGCCGGATCAAAGCCTTCGACGCCCGGTCCGGCCATGATGTAGTTGACGACGCCGAAGCCGCGCATGACGACGTTGTGAAGCGCTTCCGCGTCGATCGCGATGCGGACCGCCTCGCGCACCCGCTTGTCGGCGAACGGGTTCTTGCCCTTGATGTTCCCGTCGATCAGCTCGGGCCGGGACATATCCATGCCGAAATACATGGTCCGCATCTCGGGGCCTCTGATGACGCGAAGATTGGGCCGCGCCTGGACCTGCGACACCGCAGAGACGGGGAGGCCGTAGATCATGTCGACCTCGCCCGAGACCAGCGCGGCAACGCGCGTCGCCGGGTTGGCGAGCGGGTTGAAGGTCACCTGGTCGAGATTGTGCTCGACCTTATCCCACCAACCCGGATTCTTCTCGAGGATCGCTGTGGAGTCGGCGATGCGGGAGCGCAGCTTGAAGGGGCCCGTGCCGTTGGCATTGGTGCTCGCGTAGGTGGCCTGCTGGCTCTGCAGGTTAGTCGCCTGCTGGACATTGTTCTTCTCGGCCCAGGTCTTCGACATCTGCAACCAGCCGAGCAGCTCGAAAGGCAGGATCGGATTCGGACCCTTGGTCGTAAGCTCGACCGTGTAGTCATCGATCTTCTTAGCATCGGAGACCGAGACGAGCACGCCGGCAAGCGCCGAGCCCGGGCCCTTGGTGCGGCCGACGGTGAAGATCACGTCGTCGGCGGTGAAAGGCGAGCCGTCGTGGAACTTGACGCCCTTGCGGAGATTGAAGCGCCAGGTCTCCGGCCCCGTATTGCTCCATGACTCGGCGAGCGCGCCTTCGATCTTCATGTCGCGGTTGCGGCGGACCAGCGGCTCGTAGATGTTCGATAGGAACGATGTGGTCGGCGTGACGTTGCGGCTGTGCGGGTCCATCGTGCCGGGGTCGGAGTCGGCGCCCCAGCGGAAATTCGCCGCTTCTGCCGACGCCGCACCTGTCAAGAGAGCGGCAACGAGAGCGACGCCATATGCCGTTTTCATCTTCTCCTCCCAGTTCGGATGACGTGATTCAGTAGTTTATTGAAGGATTGTCGCCAGGATAGATCACGCCGACAACCAACATGCCGCCAGGGGCGGTGCATTCCAGTGAATGAACCTGCTTTCGCGGCAGGAAGATGGTGTCGCCGGTGCGAACGCGAGCCTTGAGGCGTTCCGTCCACATCCACCCTTCGCCGCTGAGCACGATCAGCGATTCCTCGTAGAGATGTCGGTGCGGCATCGCCTTCGATTGCGGTATGTCGCCAATGAACTGCGTGACGACATCCGAGCCGATGGTCTTGTCGACGAGCATCTGGAAGAAGCGGTCGCCAATGCGCTGACGCGCCGCGGGGTCGAGAGTGACCGTCCGTTGCGGAAAGCGGTCCTCGAAGCGATCCGGCATCGTGTCACCCCAGGAGATGACGTCGGCGCGGGGGCATGCCGCAGCGAAGACGTGCAGCGGCTCGCTGCCGTCGTTCTCGAGCCGGAAGCCTTCGCCGGGGCGTACATGGATGCCCGTATTGGCCTCCACCGCGAAGACGCGCCTGCCGATGACGATCCGGCCTTGTCCGCTGGTCACGAACAGGATGACGTGCCGATCGCCGAAGCCGGCGACCGGCGAAGAGCCGCGGCCGCATTCGAGGTAGAAAAGCGACTGATGCAGCGCGCCGTCATCGGCACCGATGATCTGCCGGTGCCGAATGACACCACGGATTTCGAGCGAAGCATCGTCGATCGAGCAGACGGTGCAGCCGCCGTCGAGGCGTGCCTTTCCACCCCAGCCCGCCGTGATCGCAGGGATGGCGCGATTGGCTGGGCTGTCGGGGTCGTCCTGCTCATAGGTGGTGGAGAGATTGTTGTGCGTGCCGTCGCAGAAGGGCGGCGTACGCGTCTCTTTGCAGGCGCAGAAGAGGACCTCTTCATCCGCCGTGGCCGTATAGGGGAGAGGGCGGAAGATCGTTCCCCGGTGTGATCCATCGCAGAAGGGCTGCGTCCGACTCCGGCCGCAGGCGCACCACAGATAGGTGCGCCCGGCGACGAGCTCGGCGTAGCAGGGTTTGACGTGGGAGGCCGGGGCGCCCGCATCATCGGCCATCAGAGCGTCTCTCCGTGAACCGCACCCGGTTCCTTGGACACATGGTTACGTTACGCCGCCATGGGCATGGCGGCAAGTTGGTGCTGGCGGCGGAGGGCCGCGGGGCTGAGGTAGCCGTTCTTCTCGACCAGCCAC
>VGEH01000249.1 GCA_016869375.1 Alphaproteobacteria bacterium
ACGAGGACCTTTACCCGCTGCTGCAAAGGCTTTTACGATCAACTCCACTCAACGAAATCAACAAAATCCTGGTCCGAAATCGTTAGGGATTACCTAAAATTATGCACTGGCTACTTGAATCCGCGAATTTCTGCCCCGGCCGCAGCGTGAAGGTATAGGTCAGCTTGTCGTCGGAGACCTTGTAGCTCTCGACCATCTGCGGCTTCGGCGAGAGGGTCGGATCCCACGCGAACAGCGAGTCATAGATGTTGGTCGCGTGCATCGTGGTGATCGCGGCCGCCGCCTGAAGCGGGTCGAGCACGCGCAGATCCGAGTGCGGCGCGATGGTGAAGGTCTTCTGTGCCAGCGCCGGCCCCGAAAGCCCGATCGCGAGGGCCGCGACCAAGGCGGTATTGAGGGACGGCAAGCGCGTTTTCGTTCTCGACATGAGCACTCCCCGTGGTTGTCGGGGGAGCTTCACCAGCGGATTTCCCCCAGTCAAGATCTTTCATAAGAGATGTTTGATCAAACATTGATATATGCCGGACATTGTGCAACAGAGGGGCCGGTGCCATAGAGGCGGCGACCATGACCATTTCAGCCAAGCTAGAGCCGATCGAGAACCGGACCCTGCGGGAGCGGGTGCGCCAGGAGCTGAAGACGGCGCTGATGGCCGGTCGTTTCGTGCCCGGGGAGACGGTCACGGTCCGGAGCGTCGCCGAGGCGCTCGGCACCAGCCCGATGCCGGTCCGCGAGGCCATCCACGCGCTGGTCGCCGAGCACGCGCTCGAGATGCGGCCGAACCGGACCGTCCGCGTTCCGGTGCTGTCGGCCTCCGGCTTCCTCCAAGTCGAAGAACTCAGAGTCATGCTCGAGAGCAAGGCCGCGGCGATGGCGGCGGCCCGGGTCACCGAGCCCGAGCTTGCCGAGATCGCCGGCCACAATGAGAGCATGGCGGCGAGCCTGAAGGCCGGCGATTCGGTCACCTTCCTTTGCTACAACCAGTCCTTCCACTTCGCCATCTATCGTGCGGCCGGCAACGCCTTCCTGCTCTCGGTGATCGAAAGCTGCTGGCTGCGCGTCGGTCCTTATCTGATGTCGCCCTTCGCCAGCGGCCGGGAGCGGGTCACCGACCACTACCAGGTCGGCGTCTCCTTCCACGATCCGATCATCGCGGCGCTGAAGGCGCATGATGTCGCCGCCGCCGAGGCGACCATGGCCGCCGACGTCGCCCAAGGTACCCGCTGGTATGGCTCCGTTCTGGAGTTCGCGCCGGAAGAGTGACGACCGGCCGCTAGTTGGCGCGGTGGCGCTTGATAAAGGCCTCGTCGACCTCGACGCCGATGCCCGGCGTGTCCGGGATCGGCACGGTGCCGTCGGGCTGGAGCGCGAAGGACGCCTTGGCGATGCCGGCGGTCAGCGCCGACTGGCTCACATTGAACTCGACGAAACGCGCACGCGGCAGCGTCGAGATCAACTGCAGGCTGTAGCCGGTGAGCAGATGCGTCAGCCAGGAATGGGGGACGAGGTCGATGCCCGCCTCGTTCGCCATCTCGGCGACGCGCTTGGCGACCGTGATGCCGCCGCAGCGCGAGAGGTCGGGCTGCACAACGTCGACGCAGCCTTCGCCGATGAAGCGCTCGAAATCCCAGATGGTGGCGACCTGCTCGCCGGCGGCGATCGGCGTCGGGCTGACGGCGCGGACATGCGCGTATTCGTCGAAGCGCTCCGGGTGGATGAAATCCTCGCACCAGCCGACGCCGTAATCGGCGAGCCACTCGACCAGTTGGATCGCCTCGCGGCGGCTGCGCATCGGGCCGGGCTTCTTCCAGCCGGCCGGATACCAGCCCGGATCGACGAGCAGGTGACGCCTCGGCCCCAGCGCCTCGCGCGCCGCGGCGACGAGCTCGCGGTCGCGGCCCGGGTCTTCGCCGAACACGCCCCAGCCGAACTTCACCGCGTGGAATCCCTTGTCGACATAGGACTTCGCCGCCGCCCTCATGCCGTCGGGCGTCTCGCGGAACAGCGTCGAGGCATAGGCCATGACCTTGTCGTGGCGCCGGCCGCCGAGCAGGCGCGCGAGCGAAAGTCCTGTCGCCTGGGCGCGGATCGACCACAGCGCGTTGTCGATCGCCGAGATGCACTGCATGGCGATGCCGCGCCGGCCGTAATAGGCGCTGCCGACATAAAGCTTGTCCCAGAGCCGTTCGACATCGAGCGGGTTTTCGCCGATCAACAGCTCACCTAAGGTCTTGAAGCCGAGCACGGCCATGCCCTGGCCGGCGATGATGGCGACGGCGGCCGGCGCCAGGGTCTCGACATCGGCCCAGCCGGTCAGGCCTTCGTCGGTGGCGACGCGGATCAGGAGCTGCCAGTCGCCATTGTCGGTCGCTTCCTCGCCGCCGACGGTGGCGCCGTAGGTCTGCGCGCCCTTGAGCAGGATCGGTTCGACCTCGGTGATGCGCATCGACATCCTCTCAGCACAAAAGAAAACCGCGGGCGCCGTTCGGGCGCCCGCGGCTGTATCGCGAAGGTCAGTTCTTCTCGATGTTCCAGTAGACGACGGTGTTGGCCTTCAGAATGCCGGTGATGTTCTTCCGCCACAGGAAGGGCTGCTGGTACTGCCCGTTCGGCAGCACCGGGATGTTCTCCTCCCAGAGGCGCTTGTGCAGCGTCTCGGCAAGCTGTTTCTGCTTGGCGGGGTCGGTCTCGCGGATGAACTGCTGCCGCAGCTTCTCGAGTTCGCCATCGCAGGGCCAGCCGAACCAGGCGGCGTCGCAGTTCGTCGTCGAGATGTTGCTCGACATCGGGTTGGCCTGTGAGGCGGTGCCCGAACCGGTGTGGAAGATGTTCCAGCCGCCCTTGTCCGGCGGGTCCTTCTTCGAGCGGCGGGTCACGATCGAGCCCCAGTCCTGGATCACCAGCTCGACGTTGACGCCGATCTTCTTGAGATTCTCCGCCGTGACCAGCGTGAAGGCGTTGAGGAACTGGATGTCGGCGGCGCCCATCAGCAGCACCTTCTCGCCCTTGTAGCCGGACTCGATCATCAGCTGCCTGGCTTTTTCCAGGTTCTGCTTGCGGAATTGCTCGGAGCCGGCCTCGGTGCCGTAGGCCGTGCCGCAGATCCAGAGCGAGAAGCACTCGCGCCAGTATTTCTGGGGACCGATGCCGGCCGCCAGGTATTCCTTCTGGTCGATCATCAGCGCGATCGCCTGACGAGCCTTCAGGTTGTTGAAGGGCGGGTGCAGGTGATTCATGCGCAGAAGGCCGAAGCCCTCGGTCGGCCAGATCGTGCCGACGACGACATCGGGGTTGTTCTCGACCGTCTTCACGAGGTCGATCGCGGTCTGGTCGAGGAAGTCGACCTCGCCAGCGTTGAAGGCGGCGAACACGGTCGCCGGATCAGGGATGACCCGGTACTCGACGCGGTCGAGCTTGACGACCTTGCCGCCGGCGAAGCCCGAGGTCTTCTCAGAGCGCGGTACGTAGTCCTTGAACTTGTCGTAGACGACTTTGGAGCCTGGGACCCACTCCGCCTTGTTGAACACGAACGGACCGGAGCCGATCGGCTCGGTGATCGGCGTGTTGGGATCGACCAGCGCTTCCTTCTCGCGATAGATGCCGGCGAGGTTGGACGATCCGCCAAGGGCATAGAGAAGAAGGCCGAAAGGCTCTTTCAGCTTGATGGTGAAGGTCCTGTCGTCGACCCGGTCGATCGAAGCGAGGAACGGCTCGATCGAGCGTCCCAGCACCTCGCGCTGGACCAGGCGCTTCAGCGAGGCGACGACGTCCTTGCTGGTGACCGCGGTGCCGTCATGGAACTTGAGCCCCGGACGCAGCGTCATCGTATAGGTGAGTTTGTCGTCGGAGAGCGTGTAGCGCTCGACCATCTGCGGCTGAGAGACCGTGTTCTCGTCCCAGCTGAACAGCGTGTCGAGGACCGCGCCCATGTGCATGGCCGTGATCGTCGCGGTCGTCTGGTATCCGTCGAGCACCTTCAGATCGGCGTGGGGGACAACCCTCAGCACCTTCTGCGCCAGCGCGTCGCCGGAAGCGAGCGCGACCAGCGCGGCGCCGGCCAAAGCCGTCATGCGCAAGTATTTCATGCTTTAGAACCTCCCGTGTTGGGGGTGATCCCCGTCACCCGCCTCGATGGTGCACGGTTTCTCCTCGGGATCAAAGATTTCTATTGAGAAAGGCGGAATGGCAGTTTCGGTCCCGTCCGTTCCGGAAAGATGAGGTTTTACTGCGCATTGGACGGTTACTCGGCTAGCGTTCCCCTTTGGAGGTT
>VGEH01000250.1 GCA_016869375.1 Alphaproteobacteria bacterium
GGAGCGGCCGGGGGCGATGCGCTGCGCTACGCAAGGGCTCCGCGCATCGCCCCCGGCCGCTCTCACACACCCACAGGGGGTCAACATTGAACGCCGATAGGGGGTCAAAGTTCAAAGCCGATTGACAAGCTCGACCGGATCGAGTTCCACGGCGTCTGCCCGGGAGAGATAGGAGCGCCCGTAGACGTAGCGCCCGTGAGGGATCCCGCGCGGGTCGACCTCGAGCTCGAAGCGACCGGCCGTCACCGCCTCGGTTTCGCCGGGCAGGGTCATGTAGACATAGCAGTCGTCCCGGAAGGGCCTAGAAGTCATCGCTCAGGGCCTATCTGCCGGGCGTCCGGCCGCGCACGCGCTTTGGGCCCCGGACGATCTCGAGCCGCAGCCCTTCCTTGTCGCGCTCGGGCGCGGCGACCTCGGTGATCTGGCCGTCCAGGCCAAGGGCCCAGAGCATGGCGGCATAGACGGCGATCGCGGTCGAAGGCTTGCCGGCCTCGGCCGCTGCGACAAGGAAGCGGGTGGTGCCGATCTTGTCCGCGACATCGGAATGGCTCAGTCCCCGACGTTTGCGGGCAAGGGCCAGATTGGCGCCGAGGGTTCTGATCGCTCGTTCGACCTCATAGGGCGGGGCGGCCATGAGCTGGCTGTTCCTGGGCATGGGCCATTCTAGGGGAGATCGGTCCGATCCTCAAGGAAATGATAGATATATCTAACATTATTGGACTTAATGTTCGATCTATCTAACATTATAAGCAATCCCACGCCCGGCTGGGAAGCAGACGCTGCCCCCGGCGCGAGACCGGCTCCCGAAAGGGAGAGCGCCCTCACCTTCCGACATAGAAGAATGCCTTCTCGCCCAGCATCAGGTCGGTCAGCGCCCAGACCAGCGCGTCGACGCGGTCGGGGGACGCACCTTCGCCGGGTTGCCAGGAGACCATCTGGTCCTCGAGCCGCGAGAGGTTGCCGACATGGCGCACGCGGCCCTGCTCGTAGAGCGCGGCGATCGGCTCGGCGCGGATGCGTTTTCCCCGGCTGGCGGTGACGGCGCGATAGGGGATCGTGGAGTCGATGGCGCGCAGGGTCGCCTCGACCAGGTCGCCGCCATTGTTGGTCTCGCCGAGGATGCGGTCGGCGCGGTGCGCGCGGAAGGCCGAGATCGCGCGGCTCGCCCATTCCTCCGGCTTGTGGCGGCCGGAGAGATCCTTCAGCACATAGGCGATGCCGTCGGCGCCGAGGCCGGCGACGACGATGCCGGTCTCGGCCGAGCGCGCGATGCTGGTGACGGCGGGATCGATGGCGACGACGACGCGCGTGAGCTCCGGCGGCAGCGCGGCGCGAAGCCGGTCGAGATGCTTCAGGCTCCACAGCGCGCCTTCGGCCTCCTCGAGCAGCTCGGCCTCCATCTCCTGGCGGCCGAGGCGCGTGCCGGCATAGCGGCGCTCCAGCCGCGTGACGTATCCCCTGGCGAGATTGTCGGCATTGGCCGAGGTCGAGCCGCGCGTGACGATCGTGGTCGGATCGGCGATGAGGCGCTTCAAGCCCGGGCGCGGCTTCGGCGTGGTGGTGACGACGCGCTTCGGATCCGAGCCGGCGCGAAGCGTGAGCTCGAGATTGTCCCAGGTCCCGTCGAGATGCTTCCACGCCGCGAGCTCGTCGGCCCAGGCCGCATCGTGGTTGGGACCGCGCAGGCGATCGGGGCGCTCGGCCGAATAGAGATCGGCGATGACGCCGTTCGGCCAGACCAGGCGCAGCTCCGACTTCACGAAGAGCGGGCGGAACCAGGGCGGCGAGATGCCGGTGATGCCGGCCTCGCCCTCGACCATGGTCTTCCTCACGTCGCGCAGGGTGGCGCCGACGAGCGCGATACGCCGGCGCCGTCCGCTCTCGGCTTCGCGCCTTACCCATTCGGCGCCGGTGCGCGTCTTGCCGAAGCCGCGGCCGGCGAGCACGAGCCAGGTCTCCCACGGCCCCTCCGGCGGCACCTGCTCTCGCCTCGCCCAGAAGCGCCACTCGTAGAGGAGGTGGGCGGCTTCGAGATCGGTCAGCGTCGCGAAGAAGGCGGCGCTGAGGTTCGGCGGCAGGCCCGCGATGGTGCGGGCGTGGGAATGGGGGGAGGAGGAGAAGGTCATGTCGGTGACTCCAGAACTCTCTCGCCTTCTCGTGTCCCCTCTCCCTGCAGAGCAGGGGGAGGGTTACAATCAGCCCTTCTTCGCCTTTGCCCTCTCGCCCATCACGCTCGCCAGGCGGTCGAGCTTGCGCGAGAGCGTTTCCTTCGCCCCGGCCACGGCCTGGTCGAGGAGCTCGCGGCCGTCGGCGCCGCCCACCCGCGCCTTCGGCCGGAGATAGGGGGCGGCGGCCCTGGCCATGCCGTCGCGGCGGGCGGGGTCGGCCTCGTCATCGGCCATGACGGCGAGCATGTAGGCGACGGGGTCCTCCGTCGCCTCGGACATGGTTTGCGGATTTCTATCGGCAGGTATGCGGGTACTCATCGGAATGTCTTCCTCATCCGTTGAGGGCTTTGACCAGCGCGGCGATGCCCGCCTTCTCGCGTTGGCGGATGGTCTCGTGGCTGCATCCGAAGGTCCGGGCTATGACCCGTAGGTTGAGCCCCATGGCGACGCCGATCACGGCCAGGCGCTGCTGGCCGGAGCGGATCAGGAAGAGCCATTGCAGGGTCTCGTCGAGTCGTCCGATCTCGGCCGGCGACGGCCGCGCCGGCGCCCTGGACTTGCCGTAGCCATAGGCCTCGGCGATGTCGTGCACGACATCGGGCCAGCGCACGACATGGCTCGACGGGCGCGACAGCGCGTCGTCGGGAAGCAGGCGGAGAATCCTCATCGCCTCGGCGAGCCGCGCGCGCACCGCCTCGGCGGTCCACCGCTCCGGCGCATGCAGGGGCACCGGCAGGGGTTCGGCCGGCGCGGCGCCATCGGGCTTCGCCGGCACCCAGGATCGCACGCTCTCCGAGACCAGCAGGGCCGGCCCGCCGTCGCGCCGTCGGAACCAGCGGATGGTGGTGGCGGCGCTCATCGGCGGGCACGCCGGCGCGAAGGGGTCAAGCCGGACTCGGACGCGCCTTTGCTCTCGAGCTGGCGGCGGGCTTCGTTGATCACCGCCTGCCTGGTCCAGGGATCGGCGACGTCGGAGAGATGGATCGTGGCGACGCCATGCTCGACGAAGGCGCGGCGGCGAAGCGTGCCGATCTCCTCCGGCGAGGCAGCGGAGGCTGCCTGCACCCGGGCGAGGCCGGTCTTGAGCCCTGAGGACATGACGAAAGTCTCCCGTATGGGTTGCATCTGGTATGGAGCCGGGCTGGCTCCTGGGTCAGGAGAATGAGGATATTTATCCTCGATGTCAACGGATAATTTCCCTAGTGCATGGACGCCTCGTTTACGGAACTATCGCCGCATGTCACAGGACCTGCTTCTGCAGCGGATCGAGGCGCGGCTGAAGGCCACGGGCCTCTCCGAGCGCAAGGCCTGCCTCAAGGCCGGGCTCAAGGTCGATGCGATCCGCACCATCCGCCGCGGCAACCACCCGCGCGCCTCGACGCTGCGCGCGCTTGCCGCGGTGCTCGGCGTCACCGCCTCCTATCTGCTCGATGCGTCGGAGGACGCACCGGCGCCGCCGGCGGCCGGTGCCGGATCGCGCAGCTTTGCAGGCTCGGAGTCGATGGTGCCGATCGTCGAGCTCGACGTGCGCGCCGGCGCCGGCGGCGGCGCGCTGAACGCCGACGAGCTCGAGACCGGCCAGTGGCAGCTTCCGGGCGACCTCGTGCGCTCGGTCACCACCGCGCCGACCCAGGCGCTCAAGATCCTCACGGTCTTCGGCGACTCGATGGAGCCCGAGTTCCGCCCGGGCCAGCGCGTCATGGTCGACACCTCCGACCAGATGCCGAGCCCGCCCGGCGTCTTCGTCGCCTGGGACGGGCTCGCCACCGTGATCAAGCGCGTCGAGTTCGTGCCGCACTCCGACCCGCCCCGCATCCGCTTCACCTCCGACAACCCACGATACCAGCCCTACGAGCGCACGCTCGACGAGGCCCATATCCGCGGCCGCGTCATCGGCCGCTGGACCTGGACGTAGGGCAAGCGCGCCGCAGAATTTGACTTCCGCTTGAATGAGCCCACTAGGCTTAGCGTCTCAGGGTGCCAAGCGTGTTTGCTACGCCCGAGGCGTAGGAAGTCCGCCCAATTGGGCAGGAACAATATGGATGCGTGCAGACGAGCAAATCTGCCAAACTGGATACTAAGAC
>VGEH01000251.1 GCA_016869375.1 Alphaproteobacteria bacterium
TGACGCTCAAGAGGATGCCCCGGCTTTCATCGAGATTGATGCGAAACCGCGAGACGCCATCCTCCAGGATCTTCATCTCCTGGTCGCGCGTGATGAAATTCCTATTGTAGGCGTGGAGCTTGATAAGTTCGGCGTATTTCCGCCGATCCTCCTCCGTGCCGCGCCCGTAGTCCGGCCACTCAGCCATACGTACCCCTCTGCGGCCCGTTGGCTCGGGCCTCACGCAGGCCTGCAATAAATCCCGAATAGCCACTGACTGTCCAATGGAATTCGGCGTCGGGGGGGGCGGCGTACCGCCTCGGCGCGCCCCGTCATGGGCGATCTCCCGCGTCAATGGGCGAGAAGCGAAGGCGGCAGGCCGGACGCCCGCGGGTCGGTCCACGCGGCCCGTCGTTCCGATTTGCTCCGCTCTCCTCGAATCCGGTGGACCGGGATCGAAAATCTTATGTTCTTCAGTGGTTTGGTGCGCACGACAGGCCGATTTCAACGATCTGCACGGAAGTGAGGCATTTGCCTAGATTTAGGTCTTTCGACTGCCTCATCCCTAAGCAGGGCTAGGTATTGTTAACGAAACGTGATATACAGCTAGCTGTAGCTTTTGGTTTTCCGGTCAACAACGACACCTGAGATGGGGGAAATCCAAATGGACGCCTTGTCACGCGTTAAGGCTTGGATTGGCGGCCTGACTGAGATCGGGCTGATGCTTCTCGCGCTCGCCATCGTGGCAGCGTTGCTGGTCGGCGGCTCCCTGCCGTTCTTCGGCAGCGTCGTCGGCAACATCATCGGGCTCGTCAAGGAGCTCGGGAACAACGGATTGGTCGGCCTAATCGCGCTCGGCGTGGTCCTCTGGCTGTTCTCCAAGCGGTCCGTCACCTGAGCTAAGGTATCGGGGCGGGGAGCGCTTGGCCCCGCCCCATTCCTCTGTTCCGGCGCTGACCGATGACCTTCGAGTCCATCAGCAGGATCGGCTGGCGGGTGATCGAGCTGGCCCTCATGGCCGTGCTCTTCTGCCTGCTCGCCTACATCATCCTGGGCGACGCCAGCGGATCCTTCGTCCACTCGGTCGCGATGAACGCGATCCAGTTCTCCCAGGACGTGCCCAGCGGTACCCTGGTCGGGTTCGGCCTGATCGCCTTCCTCTACTGGTTCCTCAAATCGCGGCGCGAATAGTCTCCGGCGCCTTTAGCTGATTGAAATGGCCGGCGCTTTCAGCGCCGCGTCGTTTTTTTGCGGCACGGGCTACCGCGTTCGCGGGAACCAAATACCGCCCACCTCGTTGTCAGTCTGTCCTCGGTGCTGTCGTCGTGAAGCGACCAGAGGCCAGGTCGTCGGCTCCGCCGATGCCCCAAGGCCCATCGCCGGCGAGTTCCCCTCCCTCGCCGGCTCATGACTGGGGACCCGAGATCCGGCCTCGGGTCCCCAGCCCCTTTCGATCCGAAATCCCCGTTTCGCCGCTGCGCTCGCGGCTCTTCCCCTCGCGCCCGCTAGCTGCGAGCATCGGGAAAAGCCACAGGAGGAGGCGCACATGGAACGCAGGGAGTTCTTGAAGCGGACGGCCGCGCTGCCGGTAGCGGCGGGCCTGGCGACGGCACCGTTCTCGGCTTTCGGTCAGGCGACGCCGAAGAAGGGCGGCATCCTCAACATCGTGCTGCAGCCCGAGCCGCCGATGCTGATGCTGCCGATCAACCAGGGCACCACCACCCAGGTCGCCGGCGGCAAGATCTTCCAGAGCCTGCTGACCTTCGACTTCCAGCTGAAGCCGATGCCGTCGCTGGCGAAGTCCTGGACCATCTCTCCGGACGGCCTCACCTACACCTTCAAGCTCGAGGAGAATGTGAAGTGGCATGACGGCAAGCCCTTCACCTCGGCCGACGTCGCCTTCTCGACCCAGGTTTTCCTGACGGAAGTCCATGGCCGCGCCCGCGCCAATTTCGGCCGCGTCGCCTCGGTCGAGACGCCCGACGCGCACACCATCATCTACAAGCTGAAGGAGCCCTTCGGCCCCTTCCTCCATGCCTTCGAGGTCTCCAGTGCGCCGCTGGTGCCGAAGCATGTCTACGAGAACACCAACTTCCGCGAGAACCCTGCGAACAACGCGCCGATCGGCACCGGCCCGTTCAAGTTCAAGGAGTGGAAGCGGGGATCCAACATCGAGCTCGTGCGCAACGAGAACTACTGGAAGCCGGGGCTTCCCTATCTCGACGGCATCAGCTTCCGCATCATCCCCGATGCGGCGTTGCGCGCGGTCGCGCTCGAGAGCGGCCAGGTGCATGCCTCGCAGTTCGACGCGGTCGAGCCCTTCGAGGTGCAGCGGCTCGCCGCCCTTCCGCATCTCTCGATGACGACCAAGGGCTACGAGTTCGTCTCGCCGATCATGTGGATCGACATCAACAACCGCCGCGGGCCGCTCGCCGACAAGCGCGTGCGCCAGGCGATCCTGTTCGCGCTCGACCGCGACTTCATCCAGAAGAACCTGTTCTTCGGCATGGGCAAGGTCGCGACCGGCCCGATCGCCTCGACCACCCGCTTCTACGACAGCAATGTCCCGAAGTATCCCTTCGATCCGAAGAAGGCCGAGGCGCTGCTCGAGGGGGCCGGCTTCAAGAAGGGCTCCGACGGCATGCGCGTGAAGCTGCGCCTGATGGTGCTGCCTTACGGCGAGGTCTGGCAGCGGCTGGCGGAGTACACCCGCCAGGCCTTCAAGAATGTCGGCATCGATGTGACGCTGGAGAGCACCGACGTCGCCGGCTTCTGGAAGAAGTCCACCGAGGACGACTACGAGCTGACCTTCAACTACCTATCGCAGTTCGCCGACCCGGCGCTCGGCGTCAGCCGCGCCTATATCTCGACCAACATCCGCCGCGGCGTGCCCTCGACCAACATCGGCGGCTACGCCAACCCGAAGGTGGACGAGCTGTTCGAGAAGGGCGCGAAGGGGATCACCGACGCGGAGCGGCAGGCTGCCTATTCCGAGGTCCAGAAGATCCTGGTCGAGGATGTGCCGGTCGCCTGGATCCTCGAGATGGCGTGGCCCAACTTCGTCAACAAGAAGGTCCACGACGTCATCACCTCCGGCATCGGGCCGGTGGAGAGCTACGACAAGGTGTGGATGGAGAGCTGAGGCATCTGTGGCATCCTCTCTCGGGTCCGCCGGATCTGAGAGAGGACGCCGCCGATGTCGCCTAAGACCATCCCCGTCGAACCCTTCGACTGCGTCATCTTTGGCGGCACCGGCGACCTTTCGTTAAGAAAGCTGCTGCCGGCGCTCTATCACCGCGACGTCGACGGCCAGGTGCCCGAGCGCTCGCGCATCTTCTCGATCTCGCGCAAGGCGATGGACGCCGGCAGCTACCGCCGGCTGGTCGATGAGCGCTTCGGCAAGCACAAGGCCGACCAGGAATCCTGGGACCGCTTTCTCGGTCGCCTCGACCACATCGCGCTCGACGCCGCGGGCAGCACCGGCTGGAGCGGACTCAAGGAACGACTCGACGAGATCCCGGGGCAGGTGCGCGTCTTCTATCTTGCGACCGCGCCCTCGCTCTACGGCCCCGTCTGCGCCCGCCTCGGCGAGGCCGGTCTCGCCACCCCCGATGCCCGCGTCGTCGTCGAGAAGCCGATCGGCCACGACCTCGCCTCGGCCAGGCGCATCAACGACGAGATCGGGCGGGTCTTCGCCGAGCACCAGACCTACCGGATCGACCACTATCTCGGAAAGGAGACGGTGCAGAACCTGGTCGCGCTCCGCTTCGCCAACTCGCTGTTCGAGCCCTTGTGGAGCGCCACCTGGATCGACCATGTGCAGATCACGGTCGCCGAGACGGTCGGCCTCGAAGGGCGTGCCGACTACTACGACACCGCCGGCGCGCTGCGCGACATGGTGCAGAACCATCTGCTGCAGCTCCTCTGCCTCGTCGCGCTGGAGCCGCCGCGCACCTTCGATGCGGATGCCGTGCGCGACGAGAAGATCAAGGTGCTGCGCGCGCTGGCGCCGATCGGCGAGGGCGAGCAGGCGATCATCCGCGGCCAGTACCGCCGCGGCGCCGCCGACGGCAAGGCCGTGCCCGGCTATCTCGAGGAGCTGAGCGAGGGCAGGACCAGCCGCACCGAGACCT
>VGEH01000252.1 GCA_016869375.1 Alphaproteobacteria bacterium
CCGCCGCAGCAGCTCGACCGGCACCAGGTCGGCGTCGCCCACATCCGACTCCTGCCGCCGAATCCCGAGGCGCGTCGTGACGACATCCCCGAGTTCCGCGAAGCCCTGGTGCGCGCTCGCCAGCGCGATGGCCTCTTCGCGATCGAGCCGGGCAAAGTGACATTCCTCGGCGAAAGGCTGTTCCGTGCCCGGATGGTGTTGCCGGCCAAGGTCGCGACCGGGAGCTACCGCGTGCAGGTTCTGCTCGTGCGCGGCAGCCAGGTGGTCACCGTGCAGACGACCCCGCTTCTGGTCAGCAAGATCGGCTTCAGCGCCGACGTTTTCGATTTCGCCCATCAGCAGACCGTTCTTTATGGGCTGATCGCCATTCTGATTGCGGCTGCGGCGGGCTGGACGGCAGCCGCTGCCTTCCGCAGAATCTGACGGTCATGAGCGAATCCCCGGTAACGCCCGCGACCAAGGCCAACCGCACCTTCCTCGTCGTCGTTGACGAGACCGAGGAGATGAAGGTCGCGCTCCGCTATGCCAGCCGCAGGGCCAAGGCGACAGGCGGGCGAGTGGCGCTGCTCTATGTCATCGACCCGTCGGAGTTCGAGCATTTCATGGGCGTGCGCGACATCATGCGCGAGGAGAAGCGCCAGGAGGCGGAGGAGACGCTAAAGAACCTGGCCGACGTCGTCGCCGGCGATGCCGGACAGATCCCGGTTGTCTACCTCCGCGAGGGCAATCGCCGCGATGAGCTCCTCGAGGTGCTGGACGAGGAACCCGGGATCTCGATTCTCGTCCTTGGCGCGGGTACGGGGCCGGAAGGGCCCGGCCCGCTGATCAGCCATCTGATCGGCAAAGCGGCCGGCAGGGTCCACGTTCCGATCACCATCGTTCCGGGCAACCTGACGCAAGAGCAGCTGGACGCGGTAACGTGAGTCTTCTCAATCCCCCGGACCGGATCGACTTCTCGGTGCCAAGCGCTGACGAGGTGAAGACCACCACATGCTACATGTGCGCCTGCCGCTGCGGCATCAAGGTGCATCTGAAGGACGGCAAGGTCCGCTGGATCGAGGGGAACCGCGATCACCCGGTCAACAAGGGCGTGCTTTGCGCCAAGGGCTCGGCCGGAATCATGCAGCACAATTCGCCGGCGCGGCTTCGGAAGCCTTTGCTGCGTACAGGTGAGCGCGGCGCCGGCGAGTTTCGCGAGATCGAATGGGACGAGGCGCTCGGGATTGCGGCCCGTTGGCTCGCCGATATCCGCAAGACCGATCCGCGGAAGCTTGCCTTCTTCACCGGACGAGACCAGAGCCAGGCGCTGACCGGCTGGTGGGCATCGGCCTTCGGCACGCCGAACTACGCCGCGCATGGCGGCTTCTGCTCGGTTAACATGGCCGCCGCCGGACTCTACTCGATCGGCGGCTCCTTCTGGGAGTTCGGCGAGCCGGACTGGGAGCATGCGCGCTACTTCCTGATGTTCGGCGTTGCCGAAGATCACGCCTCCAACCCGATCAAGATCGGCCTCGGCAAGCTCAAGGGGCGTGGCGCCAAGTTTGTCTCGGTCAACCCCGTCCGCACCGGCTACTCGGCGATCGCCGATGAGTGGATCGGCGTACGTCCCGGCACCGACGGTATGCTCGTGCTGGCGCTCGTGCACGAGCTTCTGAAGGCCGACAAGGTCGATGCCGATTATCTCGTCCGCTACACCAACGCGCCCTGGCTCGTGATCCGCGCACCGGGCAAGAGCGATGACGGGCTTTTCGCGCGCGACGAGAAAGGGCGGCCGCTCTGCTGGGACAAGCGCACCGACGCCGTCGGCGACGCGCTCTCTGCCAAAGTCACCCCGGCGCTCGCCGGCACCTACACGCTTCCCGACGGCCGCATGGCGGTTCCGTCGTTCCAGCTTCTCGCCGAACGCTACCTCGATCCGGCCTACTCGCCCGAGAAGGCGGCGGCGATCACCGGCGTTCCGGCCGAGACGATACGCCGGCTCGCGGCCGAGCTGGCGCAGGTCGCGTTCTCCGAGACGGTCACGCTCGACATCCCATGGACCGACTGGGCCGGTCGCCGGCAAGAGAAGATGATCGGCCGCCCGGTCGCGATGCATGCGATGCGCGGCATCTCGGCGCACGCCAACGGCTTCCATACCTGCCGCGCCATCCATCTGTTGCAGATGCTGCTCGGCACCGTCGACGTGCCCGGCGGCTTCCGCTTCAAGCCGCCCTTCCCGAGGCCGGCGCCGCCGGCGGTGAAGCCGGCCGGCAAGCCCGGGCAGATCGCGCCGGGCCAGGCGATGAAGGGGCCGCCGCTGGGGTTTCCGGCATGTCCTGAGGATCTGCTGGACGAGGCCGATGGCCGCGCCGCCCGGCTCGACAAGGCCTATTCCTGGGAAGCGCCGATCGCGGCGCACGGCCTCATGCACCTCGTGATCCGCAACGCCTGGGCCGGCGATCCCTATCCGATCGACACTCTGTTCATGTACATGGCGAATATGAGCTGGAACTCGGCGATGAACGTGCCCGAGACCCTGGCCATGCTTACCGACAAGGATGCGTCGGGCGCCTACAAGATCCCTCACATCATCTACTCCGATGCCTATGCGTCGGAGATGGTCTTCTATGCCGACCTCGTGCTGCCGGACACCACGTATTTGGAGCGTTGGGATTGCATCTCGCTGCTCGATCGCCCAATCAGCGACGCCGACGGTCCTGCGGACGCGATCCGGCAGCCGATCGTGAAGCCCGACCGCGACGTGCGCGCCTTTCAGGATGTCGTGCTCGATCTCGGCGCAAGGCTCGGCCTGCCGGGCATGGTCAACGAGGACGGTTCGCCCAAGTACCCGGGCGGCTATCCGGACTATCTCGTGCGCCACGAGCGCGCGCCGGGCGTCGGCCCGCTCGCCGGCTGGCGCGGTGCCGACGAAAGCAGTCAGGGAGCGGGCGCGGTCAATCCGGCACAGCTCGAGCGTTACGTCGAGAATGGCTGCTTCTGGCATCACAAGCTGGCGCCGGATCAGCGCTACTTCAAGCACGCCAACGCTTCCTATCTCGCCTTCGCCAAGAGCGTCGGCTTCATCGGATCGATTGATCCGATCATCCTCCAGCTCTATGTCGAGCCGCTGCAGAAGTTCCGCCTCGCGGCGCAAGGCCACGGCCCTGTGCAGCCGCCGGCCCCCCTGCGTGCGCGTGTCGAAAAATTCTTCGATCCGCTGCCGATCTGGTATCCGCCCTTCGAGCATGAAACCGCGGACGACTTCCCGGTCTCGGCGCTGACGCAGCGGCCGATGGCGATGTACCACTCCTGGGGATCGCAGAACGCCTGGCTCCGACAGATCCACGGCGCCAACCGGCTCTATGTCGGGCGGCGCCTGGCCGAGCGCGAAGGCATCGCCGATGACGACTGGGTCTGGATCGAGAGCCGCCTCGGCAAGGTGAAGGCGCAAACTCGTCTGATGGACGGGGTCAACCCCGACACGGTCTGGACCTGGAACGCGATCGGCAAGCGCTCGGGCGCTTGGAACCTTAAGCCCGATGCGCCGGAATCGGAACGCGGCTTCCTGCTCAACCACCTAATCGGCGATGTGCTCGCCGATGGCTCGCCGAATGCCGATCCGGTAACCGGCCAGGCCGCCTGGTACGACCTCCGCGTTCGCATCAGCAAGGCCGACGGGGCGCCGCAGTCGGAGCCGCGCCTGCCGGTGTTGCCGCGTCCGCCGGGCACAGCCGAACCGCCTTCCGTTCTTCGCCACGGCGCCCGCTTCAAGGGACGCGCATGACCGATCTGCCGAAGTCGCCCCGGCCGAAGAAGCTCGGACTCGTCATCGACCTCGACATCTGCGTCGGCTGCCACGCCTGCGCCGTCAACTGCAAGGAGTGGAACGACGGCGGCCATATGGCGCCGCTGACCGATCTCGAACCCTACGGCAAGGACGTATCGGGGGTCTGGTTCAACCGCGTGCACACCTTCGAGGCCGGCGATCACGAGTGCGGCCGTACCGTGCACTTCCCGCGCTCGTGCCTGCATTGCGAGACGCCGGATTGCGTCA
>VGEH01000253.1 GCA_016869375.1 Alphaproteobacteria bacterium
TACCATGTCGAGGAGGCGCTGGTCGGCCGGGCGGCGGCGCTCGGCGTCGAGATGCTGTGGAAGCATCGTGTAACCGGCGTCGATTTTCGCGACCAGCCGACGCTCCGCGCCGAGACGCCGGACGGCGATGTCGGGATCGAAGCGGACTGGATACTCGCCTGCGACGGAGCCAGAAGCCAGATCCGGCGGCTGATGGGCCTCGACTTCAAGGGCCAAGTGTTCGAGGACCGCTTCCTTATCGCCGATGTCCACATGCGGGCCGATTTCCCGACCGAGCGCTGGTTCTGGTTCGACCCTCCCTTCCATCCCGGCGGCTCCGCCCTCCTCCACCGCCAGGCCGATGACATCTGGCGCATCGACCTGCAGCTCGGCCGCGACGCCGATCCGGTCGAGGAGCGCAAGCCCGAGCGCGTGATCCCGCGCCTTCGCGCCATGCTCGGCCCCGACCGGGACTTCGAGCTGGACTGGGTCAGCGTCTATACCTTCCAGTGCCGGCGGCTCGATCGCTTCCGTCACGGCCGCGTCTTCTTCGTCGGCGATGCCGCGCATCAGGTCTCGCCCTTCGGTGCCCGCGGCGGCAACAGCGGCATCCAGGACGCGGACAATCTCGGCTGGAAGCTCGCGCTCGTGCTGAAGGACCTGGCGCCGGAGCGCCTTCTAGACAGCTACGATGCCGAGCGCGGCCCCGCCGCCAACGAGAACATCCTGAACTCGACACGCTCGACCGACTTCATCACGCCGAAGAACGACGCAAGCCGGAGATTTCGCGAGGCCGCGCTGTCGCTCGCCGGCGACCGCCCCTTCGCCCGCGCCATCATCAATTCCGGCCGCCTCTCGGTCGCCAGCGTCCATCGGGACTCGCCGCTCAACACGCCGGACGTGGATAACTTCGTTGCCGGTCCGTGTCCCGGCTCGGCAGCGGCGGACGCACCTCTCGGCAATGGCTGGCTCCTGCCTCGGCTGGGCGGTTCCGACTTCACGCTGCTTCGTTTTGGCGGCGACGCCGTCGATGCAGTCCCGTCGGTCGACGCGGGCGACTCGGACCTTGCCGGCAAACGCTATGGCGCCGAGCCCGGCACAGCGTATCTCATTCGCCCGGATCAGCACGTCGCCGCCCGCTGGCGTCGCCCGACGCGAGAGAAGGTAGCCGGCGCAGTCGCCCGCGCGACTGCGAGCGCGTCATGACACGGGAGGCTCGCGCTCATCCCGGACTCATCGCGCTGTATGGCGTCGCCGTCCTTGTCCTGCTGCTCGGCCACTGGCAGCCGCTCGTGCTGTTCTCCTTCTCGCCCGAGCCCTGGATCATGGCCCTCAGCGAGGCCGCGGCCGGCAAGCACCGCTTCGGCACGGACATCGTCTTCACCGGCGGGCCGCTCAGCGACGTCTATACGCGCTTCTTCAATCCCGACACCATCCTTCGCGTCCTCGCAGCGGCCTATTTCATGGTCGCCGTCCAGCTTTCGGCAATCGCGACCCTCGCCGCACGGTCGCGCTCCCTTTTCTTCTGCCTCCTGCTGATTCTGGCGCTCTGCTTCCTGTCGGCGCGCGACGTCCAGGTCATGATGACGCCGCTGCTCGTCGGGCTTGTCGCGCTCGGCCGGCCGGAGGATCGCTGGCCCTCGATACTGACCGCCATCGGCGCCATCGCCTCCGCGGTCTCGACGCTTGTCAAATTCTCGGTCTTTCCGCTGGCGATCGGCGTCTTCCTCCTCGTCGACTTCAATCGCCTCCGGCTTCGGCGGATTCCGTTCGCGACGATCGCCTACGGTACCGCCTTCTATCTCTCCTTCTTGCTGCTGGCGCCTAGCGGTAGCGACTTCCGCCTCTACCTCTTCGGCAGTCTTGCGACGTCCGCCGGCTACTCTGCGGCGATGTCGATCACAGGGCCGTGGACCGAGTTCGTCCTCTACGCCGCGCTGCTCGCCGCAGCGACGGTGGCGCTGGCCGCGATCGAGCGTCGTCGAGCCGAGCCCTTTATGAACTGGCAGGCATCAGGACAAATCCTGGCCGTAACGCTTTTCCTGTGGCTCACCTTCAAGATCGGGTTCGTACGGCACGACCTGCACGTCTTGACCGCGTTCTCGGCCGTCACGCTGGCCGTGCCGCTCTTCGCACTGTCGCGCCCACCTGTTGCCGTTGCTCGTGCCGCCGGCGCCGCGCTTCTCGCCGTGGTCTGCCTTGGCGGCCTCTTCATGCATCTTCGGCTCGCCTATGAGCCAAGCATGCGCTACCCGCTGACGACGACCTTGATGGATGCGGTTCTCGCCGGACCGCGTGAGATCCGGCGGAGCGTTGGCGTCCTCGCCGATCCCCAGGCATGGCTCGCCGGTCATCTTGCGGACCGGCAGACCTATCTCGCGAGCCTGGCAGCCACGAGCCCGGTCGATGACCTCGACGGAACGATCGACAGCGTTCCCTCGCTCCAGTCGGGGCTGATCGCTGCCGGGCTGCGCTATCGACCACGGCCCACCATCGAGGAATATACCTCCTATGCACCGTCCCTCATCGCGCGGAACCGTGCCTTCTTCGCCAGCGTCGACGGACCGGAGTTTGTGGTCTTCGAGCCGGTTGCGATCGATGGCCGCTACCCGGCTTTTGCCGAAGGCAGCTCATGGCCAATCCTCCTGTCGCATTTCGCGCCGAAGCAGATGGCTGGCGACGGTGTCCTGCTCCATCGCCGGCAGGAGCCGCTCGGCGACGTCCTGACGCCAGCGGTCACGGGCCGGGCGCGCATGGAAGCGCCGCTTCCGATCGAGTTCGGACCGGAGCCTGCGTTCCTCGCCATCGACATCCGCCCGACCCTGTTCGGCCGACTGGTCGACCTCCTCTTCCAGCCGCCGTTTCTTTATCTCGGCGTGACGCCGGTCGGCCAGGCCGAGCAGGTCTATCGCCTGGTGCCGAGCATCGCGCGCGAGGGCTTCATCGCCTCGCCAATGATCAAGACGGCTTGGCAGTATGTGCTGCTTGCCGAGGGCAACCAAGCCGACCGCATCGGCCCCATCCAGTCCATCCGCGTCTTCAGCGGTCCCGGCGGCAGCCTCTCCTATCGTCGGCAATTCACCTACACGGCACGCCGGATCGACCGCGCGACGATGACGGCGAACCGTGATTGGTCCCTGACACCCGATGAGGTGGCCGCCTTCGAGCGCACACGCCGTTTCGCGGACCTCGTCGCCGAGAACGGCGGATCGAACCCGACCTTCCGTGTCATCGCAGCGGGTCTCTACGCGCATGCGCCGCGCCGCCTGCCGATCGATACCCAAGGCAGCGAGCGCCTGACCGTCGGCTTCGGCATGCGGCGAGGAAGCTGGGGACCGGGCTCCACCGGCGACGGCGTCTGCTTCCGTGCGCTGACTGCCGACGGCAGCAAGGCGCTGTGGGAGCGTTGCCTCGAACCGGTCCGGAACGCGCCGGACCGCGTGTCGCAGCGAGAAACGATTCCGCTTCCCGCCGGGACGGCGCGCATCATCCTCGAGACCGACTGCCGCAGCCATTGCGGCTGGGACTGGTCGTACTGGAGCGAGATCACGACCGAGCGCTAGGAGCCTGCATGAGCAAGAGCATCGACCGACCCGACGAGGTCTATGAAGCGCTCATCGAGCTTCATCGCGGTCTCGACGATCAGGCGAGCCGACGCGCGGACGCACGCCTGATTCTGCTTCTCGCCGCCGAGATCGGCGATACCGAGACGCTGAAACGGCTGATTCGTGTCGCACGCGAAGGCAGCGAAAGTCGGTTCTAATTCGGCTTTGCGCAGGAATCACGCAAGCTGGCGTCACCGCGTTGATTCGGCGGATAACGTACAGAATCTTTCGCACTTTCGGGAATGGTGGCTTCTTCTAGAGTGAAGGAGCAAACGATGAGCAGTGAGACTGCGATGGGCCAGGTGATCCAGATCGACGAGGCTCGGATCAGGGATCATCTGGGAGAGATGGTGCGCGGCACGGTCGAGGAGACGCTGAATGCACTCCTTGCGTCTGAGGCCGACCGTCTGTGCGGTGCG
>VGEH01000254.1 GCA_016869375.1 Alphaproteobacteria bacterium
CACTGGCTACTTGAATCCGCGCTGGGGAGAGATTGCATTGGATTTTAGATATCGCTCAGTGACCCGCCTCACAAGGTAACGCCCGTCACGTCGTGATGGCCGTCACGCCTATGGCAGAGGCCGCTCGACGCTTTGCAGGAGAGCCAGCAGCCCGGACAGAAGCTGGGTCGGGTTCGGCGGGCAACCGGGGATATGCAGGTCGACCGGGATCACTTGGTGGATGCCGCCGACGACGCCGGCGGCGCCCTTGAAGCAGCCGCCGTCGAGCCCACAATCGCCGACCGCGACCACCCATTTCGGCGCCGGTGTCGCGTCATAGGTGCGCTTCACGGCCTCGGCCATGTTCTTCGTGACCGGCCCCGTCACCAGCAGCACATCTGCATGGCGCGGACTCGCGGCGAAGCGGATGCCGAAGCGCTCTATGTCGTAGACCGGATTGTTGAGGGCGTGGATCTCGAGCTCGCAGCCGTTGCACGAGCCGGCGTCGATCTCACGGATGACGAGGCTGCGGCCGAGGCGGGCGCGGGCCGCCTCGCCGACTCGGCCCGCCAACTCGGCGAGCGCGTCCGAAGACGGCGTCGGCGGCGGCAGCGTGACCGGACCTTCGGCGAGCGTCTTGCCGATCAGCCGCCACATGCCGCCGCCTCGTCTCTTTAGAGCTTGCCGAGAACCGCCTCGACGCTCGACACCTCGAACTTGCCGGGCGCCTCGACCTCGAGCGACTTGATCACGCCGTTGTCGACGACCATGGCGTAACGCTTCGAGCGCTGGCCCATGCCGAAGCCGGTGCCGTCCATCTCGAGGCCCATCGCCTTGGTGAAATCGCCATTGCCGTCGGCGAGCATCGCCACCTTGTCGCCGACGTTCTGGGCTTTGCCCCAGGCGTCCATGACGAAGGCATCGTTGACCGAAAGGCAGGCGACGAGGTCGACACCCTTGGCCTTGAGGTCGGTGTTCTTGTCGACGAAGCCCGGCAGATGGCGGGCGGAGCAGGTCGGCGTGAACGCGCCGGGCAAGGCGAAGAGGACCGCCTTCTTGCCGGCGAAGAGCTCGCCGGTGTCGACATCCTTCACGCCATCTGCGGTCATGCGCTTGATCTTCACCGACGGAACCTTGTCACCGACCTTCACAGACATGGCACATCCTCGCTCTTATCGTTCAGGTTTGGGGAGGGGTAGAACCCCACGCGGATCGCCAGCATCGCCCTCCTTCGAGCGTCGCGCAACCACGTATCCGCTCGGCTCCGAGTTGCGCCTGCCGGTTCCGTCACGGTAGCTTAACTCAACGATTCAACGGCGCGAGCACAAGCGGCCCAGAGAATGCTGACGCTGACGCTCCTCGGGCTCCTTCTACTGCTCGTCCTCGGCGTCTCTGCGCCCTTCATCCGACCGGACCGTCTGGCCCTTCGCCTCGTTCATGGCGGCATCGGCGGCATGGGGCTGGCGCTCGGCATCGCCGCCGCGGTCCGGCTGGTCGCCGGCGGCGACGTCGCCGAGCTCGACCTGCCGCTCGGCCTTCCCTGGATGGGGACGCATTTCCGCCTCGATGATCTCGCCTGCTTCTTTATGGCAGCGATCAATCTGGCCGCCGCGCTCATCATGGTCTTCGCCGATGGCTATGCCGGCCGCCAGCCGGAACCGGCCCGGGCGCTCGCCCCGCTGCCGATCTTCCTCGCCTCCTGCAATCTCGTGCTCCTCGCCAATGACGCCTTCGTCTTCCTGCTGGCCTGGGAGCTGATGTCGATCGCCTCCTGGCTCCTCGTGCTCGCCAATCACCGCGACGGCGAGAGCCGGCGCGCCGCCTATGTCTACCTGGCAATGGCGAGCCTGAGCGTGCTGTTACTCCTGCTCGCCTTCGGCGCGCTCGCCGGCGCAGAGGGCGACTACCGCTTCGCGGCGCTACGCGAGGCGATCGAGCGCCCGCCGATGGCGACGCTCGCCGTCATTCTGGCGATGATCGGCTGCGGCTCCAAGGCAGGCCTTGTGCCGCTGCATGTCTGGCTCCCCCTCGCCCATCCGGCGGCTCCGAGCCATGTCTCGGCGCTACTCTCGGGAGTCATGGTCAAGATCGCGATCTATGGCCTCGCACGCTTCCTCTTCGACCTCGCCGGCGCCCCAGTCTGGTGGTGGGGCGTGGTCCTTCTGGTGGTCGGTGCCCTTTCGGCGCTGATCGGCGTGCTCTATGCGCTGATGCAGCGCGATCTCAAGCGCCTGCTCGCCTACTCAACGATCGAGAATGTCGGCATCATTGTCTTCGCCCTCGGCCTCTCGCTCTGCTTCCGCACCAACGAGCTGTTCGACCTCTCGGCGCTGGCGCTCGCCGCCGCTCTCGCCCATGTGCTCAATCACGCCTTCTTCAAGAGCCTGATGTTCTGCGGCGCCGGCGTGATTCTCGAGGCGACGAATCTGCGCGACATCGAGCGCATGGGCGGGCTGGTCCGCCGCCTGCCCTATGCAAGCTTGTTCATGCTGATCGGGTCTCTCGCCGCGGCGGGACTTCCGCCGCTGAACGGCTTCGTCTCCGAATGGCTGATCTTCCAGGCGGTTTTCGCCTCTTCCACGCTGCACGACAACCTGCCGCGGCTGGTCGTGCCGTTGATGGCGGCGGTCCTGGCGCTCTCAGCGGCTCTGGCCGCCGTCGCCTTCGTGCGCGCCTTCGGTCTCGCCTTCCTCGGCCGCCCGCGCTCCGAGGAGGCTTCCAGGGCGGTCGAGCCCGGCGGCGCGATGCTGACGGGCCTGGCGTTGCTCGCCGTCGCCTGCCTGCTCCTCGGTGTTTTTCCCGTGGCCACCCTGTCGCTGGCACAGTCGGCGGCACACGGCGTGGTCGGCGTCGACCTTCCGGCCGGTGCGATCGGCTGGTTCTTCCTGGCGCCCTTAGGCGCCAACGGAGCCGCCTATGCCGGCTTCATCGTCTTCCTCGTCCTGCTCGGCCTCGCCATCGGCATGCGGTTGCTGCTCGGACGCATCTGGCCCGAGCGCCGCCGCCGCGCCGCCGCGTGGGATTGCGGCTTCCCGGACCCGAGCCCGGCCACGCAGTACACCGCCTCCAGCTTCTCCCAGCCGCTCAGGCGCGTCTTCGGCGCCACCGTCTTCGGCGCGCGCGAGACCGTCGACATGCCGCCGCCCGGCGATACGCGACCGGCCCGTCTCGAGGTGCGCATGATCGATCCTGCCTGGGACTGGGGCGTCGAGCCGATCCGGCGTGCAGTCGAGAATGCGACACAGCGCCTTGACGCGACTCAATTCCTCTCGATCCGGCGCTATCTCTCGCTGATGTTCGGCGCGCTGGTGCTGCTCCTGTTGATCGTGGCAGCGACCCAGCAATGATTCGCACCTTCATCGCCGGCGCGCTGCTCCAGTTCCTACACCTGCTGGTGGCGCTGGCCGCCGCGCCGCTCCTCGTCGGCGTGACGCGCCTCACCAAGTCCCGCCTGCAGGGTCGCCGCGGTCCTTCGCCGATCCAGCCCTATCGCGACCTCCTCCGCCTCGCGCGCAAGGAAACGGTGATCGCCCACGATGCCTCGTGGATCTTCCGCGTGACGCCCTATGTCGTCTTCGCGCTGATGGTCATCGCCGTCGGCATGGTGCCGATGTTCGCGCTCGACCTGCCGCTCGCTTCGGCTGGCGACCTGATCGCGATCGTGGCGCTGCTTGCCACCGCCCGCTTCTTCCAGTCGCTGGCCGGCCTCGATATCGGCACTGCCTTCGGCGGCATCGGCGCCAGCCGCGATGCGCTGATCGGCTCGCTGGCCGAGCCTGCGGTGCTGATGGTCGCTTTCGCGCTCGCGCTGGTCGCCGGGACCACGGCGCTTCCGGCGATCGCACGCTTCGTGCTGTCCGGCGGCGTCGGCATCGAGGTGTCCCTGGCGCTCGCGCTGATCGCGCTCCTGATCGTCGCCGTCGCCGAGAACGGCCGCATTCCGGTCGACAATCCGGCGACGCATCTCGAGCTGACCATGGTCCACGAGGCGATGGTGCTCGAGTAT
>VGEH01000255.1 GCA_016869375.1 Alphaproteobacteria bacterium
AGCGCCAACCACGCGAACAACCGAACCACGCTCTGCACGGGTCGCATCGGATCGTTCTCCCTCCGCCGAACTTATATAATGGAATACCGCCCATGGTGCGGGGTTCCCTCCGCGAGGAGTATGTAGGGTGTCGACTGCGATCTTGCTCCGGGCAGCGGTTCTGACCCTCGTCGCGCTTCCGGCCTCGGCCGAGAGCCTGACGGCGCGTTACGAAATCTACACCGGGGGCTTCAAGTCGCTCGCCGTCCAGGCGCGCGCCGCCATCGATGACGGCACCTACCGGGTCGAGGCCAACCTCAACACCACCGGCATGATCGACTGGATCCTCCGCTATTCGCAGAAGGTGGAAGGCGAGGGAGAGACCGCCGGGACGGCCAGCGCGAACCCGCTCCGCTACGTCGCCGACGGCACCTTTTTCGGCACGCACCGGAGGAGCCGCGTCGACTACCAGCGCGACGGTGGGGTCACGACCACTCTGCATCCGGCCAACGAGGACGACGACCGCACGCCGGTTCCGGAGACCCTCAAGCGCGGCACGCTGGACCCACTGAGCGTCTTCATCGCCCTCAACCGCACTGCGTCCGGAAACGCGGGCCCGTGCCATGGCAAGGTCCCCGTCTATGACGGCCGGCGACGCTACGACCTGGTGATCGAGGATGACGGCGTGAGCGCCGTCGAGAAGACCCAGTACTCGGTGTTTTCCGGACCTGTGCTTCGCTGCAAGATCCACATGGAACGTCTTGCCGGGTTCCAGCGGAACCCGCGCTTCAACAATCAGCCGCCCCGGGTCTCGATCGTCTACCTCGCCCGCTTCGGCGAGCGGGGCTGGTGGCTGCCGGTGCGCCTGGAAAGCGAATCCGGCTTCGGCAACGTGGTCGGCCACCTGGTCGAGGTCGATGCACCGGCGAGGCCTCTTGGCCGCGGCACGCGTCCTGCATCATAATGGGACACGCGTCCAAGGGGTGGGCCGTGCGGCGCGGCACGCCGGGGAGATTCCGTACTATGTTTGCCCGCGCATTCGCCCTGGGCGTCGCGGTCGTCGGGTTGGCTGCGTGCCAGGACGTCCGCTCTGCGGTCGGATCCGGCGCCAACCCCCTGCTGCAGACCCGTGAGGGTCGCCGCGAAGTCGTCAGCCTCTGCCACGAGGCGGTGCAGGACCGCGTCGCGAATGTCGACAACCTGCGCTTCGCCATCGGCCAGATCACCAACACCGACGATTTCGGCGACGCCCGTTATCACGGCGCCGTCGAAGGAGTGAGCGGCGGCAGCGCGCGCCGTTTCTCGTTCATCTGCACGGTGCAACCCGCGGGAGTGGTCGACGTCGTCTTCCGCTGATGCCGTCGAGGTCATGGTCGAACGCCTTGGCGCCGCCGGCGACGGCATCGCCGAGCACGCAGGCCGTCGTCTCTTCATTCCCGGCGCGCTGCCGGGCGAACGCCTCACCGTTCGCATCGGCCCGGACCGCGGCGAAGGCCATGCCGCCAGCGTTGTCGACCGCCTGAGCGAGGCCGACACCCGCACCGCCCCCGCCTGCCGCCACTTCGGACGCTGCGGCGGCTGCGCGCTCCAGCACCTGGCGCCGGCCGCCTATGCCGGCTGGAAGCGCTCCCTCGTCATCGAGGCTCTCTCGCGCCTCGGCCTCGCCGACGCACCGGTCGAGGACGTCCTGGTCGTGCCGCCCGGCGACCGCCGGCGCGCGGTCTTCACCGCGATCGGGCGCAAATCGGGCCCGGTTCTGGGCTTCGCCGAGGCGCGTTCGCACGCGATCGTCGATGTGCTCGACTGCCCCGTGATCTCCCCTGCCCTGCTCAGCCTCGTCCCGCCGCTCCGCCCCCTCCTCGGCCAGCTGCTCGGATCGGGCGAGCGCGGTCAGGCGATCGCGACGCTGACCGCGAGCGGCGTCGACCTCCTCCTCGAATTCGACCGCGCCCCGGCTCTCGCATCGCGCGAGCGCTTGGCTGCCTTGGCGACGGAAGCCGATCTCGCCCGCCTCGCCTGGCGCCGTCCACGCGGCACGACCGAGATCCTGGCCGAGCGACGCCCTGTCCGCGTCGGTTTCGACGGCATGCCTGCGGTGTTTCCGCCGGGTGCCTTCCTGCAGGCGAGCCTCGCGGGCGAGGGCGCGCTGATCGCCGAGGTTCTCGCCGGCATCGAGGGTTCGACGAAGATCCTCGATCTCTATGCCGGCATCGGCACCTTCACGTTGCCGATGTCGCGCAAGGCCAAGGTCACGGCGATGGAAGGCGACGCCGAAGCGGCGAAGGCGCTGAGCGCATCGGCGGCCGCGCATGCCGGCACCATCGCCGTCGAGCGCCGCGATCTCGCGCGCAATGCGCCCGATACCGCCCTGCTCGATCGTTTCGATGCCGTCGTCTTCGATCCGCCGCGCGCCGGCGCGCGCGCCGTCGCCGAGGCGCTTGCGCGGTCGTCCGTGAAGACCGCGGTCGCCGTCTCCTGCAATCCGCAGACTTTCGCGCGCGACGCGCGGATCCTTGTCGATGGCGGTTTCCGCCTGTGCCGTGTCCGTCCGATCGACCAGTTCCTGTGGTCGCCCCACATCGAGCTGGCCGCCCATTTCCGTCGCGAGGCCCCATGACCCAGACCCGTACCGAGACCGACAGCCTGGGAGCGATCGACGTTCCCGCCGAGATGTACTGGGGCGCGCAGACCGAGCGTTCGCGGCGGAATTTTCCGATCGGCGGCGAACGGATACCCGACGAGCTGATCCGGGCCTTCGGCCTGCAGAAGCAGGCTGCCGCGCTCGCCAATCGCGAGCTCAACCTGATCGAGCCGAAGCTCGCGGACGCGATCATCCGGGCGGCCGGCGAGGTCGGCTCCGGCCGCCTCCTCGATCACTTCCCCCTCGTCGTCTGGCAGACCGGCTCCGGCACGCAGACGAACATGAACGCCAACGAGGTAATCGCCAATCGCGCCAACGAGCTGCTCGGCCAGCCGCTCGGCACCAAGAAGCCGGTGCATCCGAACGATCACGTGAACCTGAGCCAGTCCTCGAACGACAGCTTCCCGACGGCGATGCATATCGCTACCGCCGTCCTCGCCCGCGACCAGCTGGAGCCGGCATTGCTTCGACTCGAACGCGCGCTCGCCGACAAGGCCGCCGCCTTCGCCGGCATCGTCAAGGTCGGTCGCACGCACCTTCAGGACGCGACGCCGGTCACCCTCGGGCAGGAGTTCACCGGCTATGTCCAGCAGGTGAAGGAGGGGCGCCAAGCCGTCGCCGCCGGCCTCGAGGAGATCCGGGCGATCGCACAGGGCGCGACCGCCGTTGGCACCGGCGTCAACGCGCCGAAGGGATTCGGGCGGCTCGTGGCCCAGCACCTCAGCCAGCAGACCGGGATCTCCTTCCGCGCCGCCCCCAACCCCTTCGCCGCGATCGCCGCCCATGACGGGCTCGTCCGGCTGTCCGGCACGCTCAACGCCCTGGCGGTCGCCCTCAACAAGATCGCCAACGACATCAGGCTTCTGGGCTCGGGCCCGCGCTCCGGCCTCGGCGAGCTGATCCTGCCGGAGAACGAACCGGGTTCGTCGATCATGCCCGGCAAGGTCAATCCGACCCAGTCCGAGGCCGTGACCATGGTGGCGGCCGAGGTCATGGGCAATCACGTCGCCGTGACGATCGCAGGCGCCGGGGGCCACCTCGAGCTCAACGCGATGAAGCCCGTGATCATCTGGAACGTTCTTCGCTCGATGCGCCTTCTTGCCGACGCAACCGAGAGCTTTGCCGAGCGTTGTATCGAGGGCATCCAAGCGGATCGCGCGCGGATAGCCCGTCACTTGGAGCAGTCGCTCATGCTGGTCACCGCGCTCGCCCCGCATATCGGCTACGACAAAGCCGCCGCCATCGCCAAGCGCGCGCATGCGGACCGCATCGCCCTTAAGGAGGC
>VGEH01000256.1 GCA_016869375.1 Alphaproteobacteria bacterium
CCATCGCCAGCAGGAGGCCGATCGCGATCGGCAGGTCGAAGTGGCTGCCTTCCTTCACGAGGTCGGCCGGCGCCAGGTTCACCGTGATCCGCTTCGGCGGCAGCGCCAATCCCAGCGCGTTGAGCGCGCCGCGCACCCGCTCGCGGCTCTCCGCCACCGCCTTGTCGGCGAGCCCCACCAGCGCGAAGGCCGGCAGCCCGCCGGCGATCTGCACCTGGACGTCGACCGGCAGCACCTCGATGCCGCTGAACGCAACGGTGCGGATGCGCGAGACCATTTGTGCCCTGTGCCTGGGAAGCGCCGTCGCGGCGAGAGTGCCACTTGAGGTTACATAGGCCAAGGGGCTTCGGCCTGCGGCTGTGAAAGCCCGGTCCTCACCGGCTAAGTTGCCGGCGCCATGATCCGCGTCACCGACAAGATCCAGATCGACGAGAGCGAGATCGAGGAGAGCTTCGTGCGCTCCTCGGGTCCGGGCGGGCAGAACGTCAACAAGGTTTCGAGCGCGGTTCAGCTCAGCTTCGATGCGCGCCGCTCGTCCTCGCTTCCCGACGACGTGCGCCGAAGGCTGGAGCGCCTCGCCGGCCGGCGGCTGACCAACGACGGCGTGATCGTGCTGACCGCCCAGACCCACCGCTCGCAGGAGCGCAACCGCGCCGAGGCGCTCGATCGGCTGGTCGAGCTGATCCGGACGGCGAGCGTCCGCCCGAAGCCGCGCACCGCGCCGCGGCCGACGCTGGCGAGCAAGAGGCGCCGGCTCGACTCCAAGACCAGGCGCTCGAAGATCAAGAGCGGCCGCCGCACGCCGGACGAGGACTGAGTTCTTCGCGCCCCCCTCTCTCGTGCGAAGCGCGGGGGAGGGGTACAAGGTGCTGCGACCGGAGCTCTACGCCGCGATCGTCAGCTTCCGCCGCCAGGCCGAGGGCGGGACGCCGACCAGCTTCTTGAAGGCGCGGCTGAACGCGGCCTCAGAGCCGTAGCCGATCTCGGCGGCGATCGTCGCCATGTTGACATTGCCCGCGCTCAGCATGCTGGACGCGAGCTGCATGCGCCACTTGAACAGGTAGAGCATCGGCGGCATGCCGACGAGCCCGCCGAAGCGCTCGGCCAGCACCGAGCGCGACACGCCCACCTCGCGCGCCAGCTCCTCGATCGTCCAGTCGCGCGCCGGGTTGCCGTGCAGCAGCGACAGAGCCTTGCCGATGAAGGGATCGCGCAATCCGGCGAGCCAGCCGACCTGCTCCGGCGGCAGGCTCTCGAGGTAGCGGCGTACCACGACGATGAACATCAGCTCGGAGAGGCGCGAGAGCACGCCCTCTCCGCCGGCGCGCTTGTTGGTGGTCTCGGCCTTGGCCAGGCGGATGAACTGGCCAAGCCAGCCCGGCTCCGATCCCTGGCGGTCGGAGAGCTTGATCACCGGCGGCAGGTTGTCGAGCAGCGGGTTGAACGGCTGCGCGTCGCAGGCGAGGAAGCCGCAGACGAGCTTCGCCGTGACCGGGCCTTCGCCGTAGCTGACATGGAACGGCAGCTGGCTGGCGACGACGCCGTCGAGCGCGTCGCGCGCTACCGGAATGGTGCGCATGCCGGGGTGACTCGAGAACACGTGCGGGTCGCCGCGCGTGAAGACGATGACCTCGCCGGCCTCCACCAGCATCGGCTCCTCGCCGATGATGTTGGTGTAGCACTGGCCGTCGGTCACGATGTGCCAGGCGATCAGGTGGCCGGCGCCGGGGAGCACCTTCGGCAGCACCTGGCCGCGGGTCGGCTGCTCGGCGACCCCGGGGGCGCGGGCGTTGACGTCGAAGTAGGTGGCGCCGGTCAGCCGGATCGTCTTGAGCACATCGGAAAGCGCGTCTGCCGCCATTCGATCCCTCCGGCCATTCGCTGCGTGGCGGACGATCGGACAAGCGAGCCGGACGCCCGATCAAACCGCCCGAGAAATGCCGACGCCGCGTCAAGTCTCGCGGACGCCCGATCATTCGCGTGAACGGGCGCGGACCCTAATTTATGCCCCATCGCGATGCAACCACCGCGAGCCGACGGAGCCGGTGCCGGCGTCCACGTCAACTACGCCGAGACCGTGCTGCCCATGAAGGATGGGCTGCCGAAGCTCAGGGATATCCCCGCCGAGCTCGGCGGCTCCGGACAGATGATCGCTAAATCAAGGAGAAGCTCGAAATGACTGCCGCTACCCTCACCGCCATTCCCGCCGCCGCCCCCGTCGTCGACCTCGTCGCCGTGAAGGACCGCCAGCGCGCCGCCTGGGGGGCGGGCGACTACGCCGTCGTCGGCACCACGCTGCAGATCGTCGGCGAGACGCTCTGCGAGGCCGTCGACCTGCGCGCCGGCATGCGCGTCCTCGACGTCGCCGCCGGCAACGGCAACGCGACGCTCGCCGCCGCCCGCCGCTTCGCCGAGGTGACGTCCACCGACTACGTGCCGTCGCTGCTCGAGCGGGGCCGCGAGCGGGCTGCCGCCGAACGCCTGACGGTGCAGTTCCAGGAGGCCGATGCCGAGGCGCTGCCGTTCAAGGACGCGAGCTTCGACGTCGTGCTTTCCACCTTCGGCGTCATGTTCACCGCCAACCAGGCGCTGGCGGCGAAGGAGCTGCTGCGCGTCTGCCGTCCGGGCGGCAGGATCGGCCTCGCCAACTGGACGCCGGAAGGATTCGTCGGCCGGCTGTTCAAGCTGATCGGCGAGTATGTGCCGCCGGCGCCGGGCGTGAGGTCGCCGGCGCTGTGGGGCACGGCGGCGCATCTCGAGGCGCTTTTCGGCACGGACGTCGCGATCACGTCTAAGAAGAAGGACTTCGTCTTCCGCTACCGTTCGCCCAAACACTGGGTCGACGTGTTCGGCAGCTACTACGGCCCGATCGTGAAGACGCTCGCCGCCGTCAGCCTCGCCGGGCGCACCGCGCTCGAAGCCGATCTGATGAAGCTCCTCGACGAGTTCGACATGGCCGAGGACGGCACGCTGGTGGCGCCCAGCGAATACCTCGAAGTCGTCGTGACGAAGACGCGCTGATCCCGGCGATCGGCGGCGGCTACTCGACCTTCTGGTCGGCGTGGCTGCCGCCGGTCAGCGCGTGCCATTTCTCGACCAGCGGCCTGGCGCCGTTCAGCTCGCCGTAGCCTCCGCCGGAACGGCCGCGCGGATCGGGGCCGAAGTAGCGATCGTCCTTCGGTGCCGATTCCGGCTGATAGCGGACATCGACCGACAGCCGCACGCGATCGACGGGCGACACGTTGTCGAGCGTGCCGTGCAGCGTGGTCACGCCGAAGACCAGCAAGTCGCCTGGATGGAAATCCGTGGTCAGCAGCCTCGCCCCTCGCGCGCGGGCGAAGGTGGAAAAATCCTCGACGATGTCCGCGCGGCGGTTGGGATCCTTGTTGAGGTCGAGATCGGCGAATTCTTCGATCAGGTCGCGGAAGCCGATGGATCCTTCGACGACGACCAGCGGCCCTTCCGAGGTCGGCACCTCGCCGAGCGGGATCCAGCTGGTGTGAATGCGGGAGTGGTAGCGCGTGAAGTAGGGGCCATCCAGGTGCAGCCCCGTCGACTTGCCCGGCGCGGCGGCACGGAGCGCGATGTAGTCGAGCGGGACCGCAGTCTCGTCGAACAGCAGGCTCTGGATCTCGCGCAGGCGCTGGCCGTGCGTGACCGCGCGCAGGCTCGGACCTTCGCAGACCGATTTCCAGAAGACGCCCAGATCGGGGTAGGTCTCGCGCCGCCGGCTCTCGCCAGTGGCGATGCCGTCTACCGTCGGCTCGCGGATCTCGCCGACCTCGGCGAGGCGCGCGAAGACTTCGCGCCGTGCCGCGGCGATCACATCGCGGTCGAGCGCACCGCGCAGCAGAAGGTACCCATCCTCCGCCAGCCGCCGACGGAGGTCCGC
>VGEH01000257.1 GCA_016869375.1 Alphaproteobacteria bacterium
GGAGCGGCCGGGGGCGATGCGCTGCGCTACGCAAGGGCTCCGCGCATCGCCCCCGGCCGCTCTCACACACCCACAGGGGGTCAACATTGAACGCCGATAGGGGGTCAAAGTTCAAAGCCGATTGACAGCCATAAGCCCGTACTGCGGCGCGAGCAGCCAGCCGGCGAGATGTCGCAGCCTGGGGATAACGAGTCGGTCATAGAGAGTCTGCGGGGCCATCCGCGCGAGTCCACCGGCGATCCCGGTCGCACCCGTGAACCACACCAGCGCGAGCGCGTCGTTCGCGAGGAGATCCGGAATCGTCGGCGCGTAGCGAAACTCCGCACTTAGGAAGTGGTCCGGGCCTCCGAACAGGAGCATCGCGCCCATGTCGATGCGCACCGGCCACTCGCGGCGCCAACTTTCCACCTAGCTTTTCGAATAGGTTGTTGCAGGTACTAAAAGCACGATGGAAAGAACGGACATAAGGCGAAATTCAATCCTATCATCGCCTGGATAGACTAATCTAATCATTGATTAGTTGACACAATCTAAGCATCGATTAGATTGAAGTCAATGACCGCCGCCTACCACCATGGCGACCTCCGGCACATGCTCCTGTATGCAGCCACGCAGCAGCTGGAGCGAAGCGGCCCGGCCGGCCTCTCGCTCCGCGCGATCGCCCGCGAAGTTGGGGTGTCGCCCGCGGCACCCTACGCCCATTTTCCGGACAAGGAGTCGCTTCTAGCCGCGATCGCGACGGGCGGATTCTCTCTTCTCAGGGATGCGTGCGTAAGCGCCGCCGAATCCTCGGGCGGCGATCCGAAGGCGCTCGGACGTGCCTATATCGGCTTTGCCCTCGCCCACCCTCACCTCTATCGCCTGATGTTCGGCGGCTCGATCGAGAACTTCGCCGGCCACCCGGAACTCGATGGCGCCTCGCAGGCCGCCTTCGGCTTCCTTCGCCTGAACCTCGCCGGCGCCCCGGACGCGGCATCCGCCGCCTGGGCCTTCGTGCACGGGCTTGCCATGCTGCTGATCGACCGCCGGCTCCGGCCCGACGATGGCGACATCCATCGGCTGATCGACCGCCTGCTGCAGCGTTTCGACCCCGGTCGACGCCGGACGCCTGACTCGGCCAGCCTTGGCCTATAGTGCGCCGACGATGCAGCCGGTAAACACCACGGACGACCTCGCCGCGCTGTGCCGGCGCCTGGCGAGCCACCCCTATGTCGCCATCGACACCGAGTTCCTGCGCGAGCGGACCTACTACCCGATCCTCTGCCTTGTCCAGGTCGCGACCCATGACGAGGCCGTAGCCATCGACCCGATGGCAGAAGGGCTTTCGCTCGATCCGCTCTACGAGCTGATGGCCGATCCGAAGGTCCTCAAGGTCTTTCATGCGGCGCGGCAGGACATCGAGATCTTCGTTCACAAAACGGGTCACGTGCCGGCGCCGCTGTTCGACACCCAAATCGCGGCGATGGTCTGCGGCTTCGGCGATTCCGTCAGCTACGAAACCCTGGTCGCCAAGCTGACCGGACAGCGCCTCGACAAATCCTCGCGCTTCTCGGACTGGAGCCACCGGCCGCTCACGGACAAGCAACTCACCTATGCTCTCTCCGACGTCGTGCCGCTCTGCAAGATCTACGAGGTCATGGAGCAGAAGCTGGTATCGACCGGCAGGCGCGACTGGCTCGCCGAGGAGTGGGCGACGCTGACCAACGTCGCGACCTATCGGGCTGACCCTGAATTGGCCTGGCGACGGCTCAAGCCGAAGACCGCCAAGCCGCGGGTGCTGGCGATGCTGGCCGAGCTCGCCGCCTGGCGCGAGCTCGAGGCGCAGCGCCGCGACGTGCCGCGCCAGCGCATTCTCAAGGACGAGGCCCTCCTCGACATCGCCCATCAGGGTCCGAAAACGCTGACCGAGCTCGCCCGGGTGCGCCTCGTGCCGCAGGGCTTCGCCGAGGGGAAGCTCGGCGGCGAGGTCATGGCCGCGGTCGAGCGTGGCCGCCACCGGCCGCCGCCGAAGCTCGACGAGGAGGCTCGCTTTGAGCCGCCGCCGGGCCGGATGCCCCTCGTCGATCTATTAAAAGTTCTCCTCAAGCTTCGCTGCGAAGATTTTAAAGTTGCACAGAAACTTGTCGCTTCTTCGTCCGATATCGAAGCTTTGGCGGCGACCGACGATGCCGATGTTCCGGCTCTGCATGGCTGGCGCCGCGAGGTCTTCGGCGATGCCGCGCTCCAGCTCAAGGCCGGCCGGCTGGCGCTGGCCGGGCGCGGCGGACGGATCGAGGTGATCGAGCTTCCGGCGTCCGCCTAGGCAAAGACCGGGTTCGCCGAGAGCGCCGCGAGCCGCGCCCGGATTCGTGGGGCCGCGAAGTCGAGAAAGGCTCGGACTCGCGCCGGGGCGTGGCGCCCCTCGACCGACACCAGTTGCACCGGGACGCTCGGAGGCTCGACGCGGTCGAGGAGTAGCCGCAGCTGTCCTGCTACGAGCGCCGCCTCGACCTGATAGGAGAGCAGGCGCGTGACGCCGAGCCCCGCAACCGCCGCATCGACGGCGGCCTCGGCCGTCGTCACCACCAGGCGCGAGCGCACCGCGATCGATCCCGCCTCGCCGAAAGACCAGCGGGCCGGCGAGGTGAGGCCGGCGAAGGTGATGCAGTCATGCCCGCCGAGATCGGTGAGTGAGATAGGCGCCCCCCGCTTCTCGATGTAGGCCGGGCTGGCGCAGACGACGCGGCGAAGCTCGCCCAGGCGGGTCGCGACCAGCGAGGAGTCGGGCAGCGGGCCGATACGTATGGCGGCGTCGATCCCCTCCTCCACGAGGTCGATGACGCGGTCGAGCAGGACCATGCGGGTCTCGACCTCCCGGTAGGTCTCGAGGAAATCGAGCACCGCCGGCAGGACATGAAGGCGGCCGAAAACCACGGGCGCGGTGACCGCGAGTACGCCTTTCGGCTCGCCATGGCGCCCGGCGACGCGCCGCTCCGCCTCCTCGACGTCGGCCAGCACGCGCCGGCAGGCCTCGGCGTACTCGCGCCCCTCCTCCGTCAGAGCCATGCGCCGGGTGGTCCGCGTCAGGAGCCGAGCTCCGAGATGACCTTCCAACGCACCCAGGCGCCGGCTCACCGTCTGGACCGGCAAGTGCAGGCGCCGGGCGGCCCCGGCGAGGCTGCCGGCGTCCACGATGGCGACGAACAGGCCCATGGCCTCGATCCGGTCCATGATTATCTCCCTTTTCGGGATAATAATAACCGAGGATCGAGAATTATCCTTCCGAAGGCTTTAGCCGATCTTGGGAGCCAGACAAGCGAGGTTCCCGATGAAGCCATCCTCTAACGTCGCCTTCACGGATCGGGTCAAATCGATCCAGTCCGAACGCGGCTCGCGTGCCGCCTATGCCCGCCAGGAACAGAAAGGCGGATGGCCGAACACGGTCACACCCGAGCTGGCGGCGACGCTCGCCGAGGCTAGCTCTTTCTATCTCGCGACCGTGTCGTCAGATGGACAGCCCTACATCCAGCATCGCGGCGGACCGAAGGGCTTCCTTCGCGTCATCGGCGAGACGACGCTCGGCTTCGCCGACTTTGCCGGCAACCGGCAATACATCACGACCGGGAACCTCGGTCCTGTCCAGAATCTTTCGCACATTTGATCAGGCGGCGGCTCCGGATTGTGGGACCTGCGGCTGATAGAGTGGCCGCATGTTCATGTAGCACCTGGCTGACCACGCCGATCCTGCGATATAG
>VGEH01000258.1 GCA_016869375.1 Alphaproteobacteria bacterium
AGGTCATCGAGTGCGACCTGCTCGCCGTCTCCGGCGGCTGGAACCCGGCGCTTCATATCTATGCGCATGCCGGCGGCAAGGCCGCCTATGACAACGCGCTCGCCGCTTTCGTGCCGGGGGCGCCGGCCGACCGCATGAGCATTGCCGGCTCGGCGGCCGGGCAGTTCACCCTGGCGCATTGCCTCGCCGATGGCGGCCGCGTCGGCGCCGAGGCGGCGCGCCGCGCGGGGTTCACCGCGAGCCAGCCGAGCCTCGTGCTCGATGCGCCGGAGCCCAATGCCGAGAACCGCATCGGCCCGGCGATCGCGCCGACACGTGGCGGCAAGCGCTTCGTCGATCTGCACAACGACGTCACCGAGGCGGATCTGCGCCTCGCGGTGCGCGAAGGCTATCGCTCGGTCGAGCATGCCAAGCGCTACACGACCTGGGGCATGGGGCCTGACCAGGGCAAGACCGGCAACATCATCGGTCTCTCGGTTCTCTCCGATGCCCTGGGCCAGGAGGTGCCGCAGGTCGGCACGACTACGTTCAGGCCGCCCTATCACCCGGTCAGCTTCGGCGCGCTCGCCGGCCGCGACGTGCATCATCTCGCGGTGCCGCTGCGCAAGACGCCGATGGATTCCTGGCACGAGAAGCAGGGTGCGCTGTTCGAGCCCGTCGGCCAGTGGCGCCGCGCCAAGGCCTATCCGAAGCCCGGCGAGAGCATGCATCACGCGGCCGAGCGCGAGGTGAAGGCGGCCCGCGAAAGCGTCGGCCTCTTCGATGCCTCGACATTGGGCAAGATCGACATCCGCGGCCCCGGTGCCGCGACGCTGATCGACCGCGTCTATTGCAACGCCTTCGCCTCGCTGAAGCCCGGCAATGCGCGCTACGGCCTCATGCTCGGCGAAGACGGGATGCTGAAGGATGACGGCGTCACCGCCCGCCTCGGCCCCGATCATTTCCACATGACGACGACGACCGGCGGCGCGGCTTCGGTCTATGTCTGGATCGAGGACTGGCTGCAGACCGAGTGGCTCCACCTCGAGGTCTATCTCACCTCGGTCACCGAGCAATGGGCGGTCGCCACGCTTTCGGGACCCAAGGCGCGACAGGTTCTCGGTCCGCTGACCGATGTCGATCTCTCGGCATCAGCCTTCCCCTTCATGGCCTTCCGCGAGGGCCGCGTCGCCGGGCTTCCGGCGCGCATCTTCCGCGTCAGCTTCTCGGGCGATCTCTCCTACGAGATCAACGTGCCGGCGCGGCACGGCCTCGCGCTCTGGGAAGCGCTGATGGAGTCCGGGCGCCCGCACGGCATCACGCCCTACGGCACCGAGGCGCTGCACATCCTGCGCGCCGAGAAGGGCTACATCGTCGTCGGGCATGAAACCGACGGCACGATCACGCCCTACGACCTCGGCTATGGCGCGATGGTGGCAAAAAAGAAGGACTATCTCGGCCGCCGCTCGCTGACCCGCGCCGGCATGACCGGGCCGGATCGCAAGCACCTCGTCGGCCTTCTCACCAAGGATCCGGCGCGCGTGCTGCCGATGGGCGCGCAGATCGTCGAGCGCCCGAGCGATGCCCGGCCGATGCCGATGATCGGCCATGTCACCTCGTCCTATATGAGCCCGACGATGAAGCGCGGCATCGCCATGGCGCTGGTCAAGAACGGCCGCGAGCGCATGGGCCAGACCGTCTACCTGCCGCTGCTCGACGGCCCGACCGTCGCCGCCGAGATCGTCTCCCACGTCTTCTACGATCCGGAGAATGCGCGTCGCGATGGCTGAGTGCGCTCCCCTCGACAACGTCATCCGCCCCGGCGCGCCGAACGGGCCGTCCGGCGTCGCGCTGATCGATCGCCGCTTCGTCGGCCAGATCAATTTCCGCGCCCGCGGTGGCGCGGTCACGGCCGCCGGCGCGGCGCTGGGCTATGCGCTGCCGGCCGAGGCGAATACGACCGTCGGCAACGGCATCAGCCGCGCCTGCTGGCTGGGCCCCGACGAGTGGCTGATCCTCTGCGAGGACGACCAGAAAACCGAGCTGCTGAAGCGGCTCGCCGACGCGCTCGCCGGCCAGGCCTATGCCGCGACCGACATCACCGATGCGCGCGCCGCGCTGCGCCTCGCCGGCAGCTGCGCCCGGCCGGTGCTGGCGAAGGGCTGCCCGCTCGACCTGCATCCGCGCGGCTTCGGCCAAGGCAAGGTAGCACAGAGCGTGCTGGCCAAGGCGCAGGTGATGATCCTGCCCATCGAGGACGGCTACGACCTCTTCGTCGCCCGCAGCTTCGCCGGCTACGTCTGGTCCTGGCTCATCGACGCCGGCGCCGAATACGGGATCCGCGTCGAGAGCTAACGATCCGAGGGCGGCGCGACCTCGACGCCGATGATGCCCGAACGTTCGATCGCGGCCTTGATGAACTCGCTCGCGCGCATGTCGTCGATAAAGCGGTTGACCGCGATCAACGCCGAGGGCTTGCCCTTCGGCACGATGATCGCCTGCGGCACGCCGAAGATGTCGCCGTCGAGCACACGATAGTCGGGATCCTCCCGCGCCACAGTGGTCAGCCGTTGACGGTTGCCGCCGAAGGCGTCGACGGCACGGTCCGAAAGGAGCCGCATGGCCGTGGCCGGACTCGGATCGGTCCCTTCGACGATCGTCGCCCGCTCGAAGTTGCGGCGGATGAACAGCGCGATCGAGTCGCCGCGGCCGGCGCCGATCTTCAAGCCCGGGCGATCGAGCTCCTCGACCGAGCGCAGCGGCGATTCCTTCAGCACCAGGAAGGTCTGCTTGACCAGCATGTAGGTCTGCGAGAACTGAACCGTGCCGGCGCGCGACTGATCGTAGGCGATGAAGCCGATATCGGCGCGCCCGTCCCTGACCGCCTCGATGACCGCCTGGACGCCGGCGACCGGCGTGATCGCCACCGGCACGCCGACGCGCTTGCCGAGCTCGCGGGTCAGGTCGCCGACGACGCCCTCCACCTCGCCGGTGATCCTGTTCTGGATGCCCTGCGCCGGATTGCCGCCGAGAAAGACGGCGCGCAACTTCCCGGTCGGCGCGATCATGACGTCCGCCGCCTCGGCGGCGCCGGCGAAGAGGAGCAGGAGGGCGGCAAGCGCGGCGCGCATGATCACTCCTGCTCGCGGATCGCGGCCATGCCGATGCCGGCGGCGATCAGGAAGGAGCCGGCGACGCGGTCGGTCCATCTGGCGAAGCGCGGGCTCCGTGCATAACCGGCAAGGCGACCGGCAAGCCCGCCATAGAGCAGCAGCACGCCGAGCTCGATCACCACGCTGGTGATGGCGAGGATCGTCACCTGGAGAGCGACATCGCCGGTCGGGTCGATGAACTGCGGCAGGAGCGCGACGAAGTAGAAAAGCGTCTTCGGATCGGCGAGCTTCATGATCAGGCCGGTGCGGAAGATGGCGGCGTTGCTTCCGCCGCCGGGCGCCGTCTTGGTCGAGAGGCTCGGATGCGATCCGAAAAAGGTCTGCAGCCCTATCCAGACGAGATAGACGACGCCGATCCAGCGCACCAGATGGAAGATGTCGTGCGACATCAGGATCAGCGAGCCGACGCCGAGGTCCTGTCCAGAATCTTTCGCACATTTGATCAGGCGGCGGCTCCGGATTGTGGGACCTGCGGCTGATAGAGTGGCCGCATGTTCATGTAGCACCTGGCTGACCACGCCGATCCTGCGATATAGCGCAGCC
>VGEH01000259.1 GCA_016869375.1 Alphaproteobacteria bacterium
ACGCTGCAGTTCATCGATCGCGAGCGCCTCGGCCTCGACCTGATCAAGCTGGTGTGGACGCCGGACATGAACGACGACGCCACCGGCCGGCGCCAGACCGAGATCAAGGAGCACATCGACCGCTCCGGCCGCGCCCGCATCATCCTCTGCCGCTGCGACTCCGAAGAGGCGATCCGCTTCGGCCAGTCGATGGGCATCACGATGTTCCAGGGCCGCATCATCGACAAGATGCTGCAGTCGGAGCGCCGCGTCGGCTGATCCGACTTCTGCCGGCCTTCAATCCTTCGGTGCGTGCTTGGCGAGGATGCGCTGCAGCGTGCGGCGGTGCATGCGCAGCCGTCGCGCGGTTTCCGAGACGTTGCGGTCGCATTGCTCGAAGACGCGCTGAATATGCTCCCAGCGCACGCGGTCGGCCGACATCGGGTTCTCCGGCGGCGGCGCCATCACCTGGGCACGGGCCTTGAGCGCGGCCTCGATCGCATCCGCATCCGCCGGCTTCGGCAGGTAGTCGACGGCGCCGGCTTTCACCGCGGCGACCGCGGTCGCGATGTTGCCATAGCCGGTCAGCACGACGACGCGCACATCGGGCCGGGCGCTTCTGAGCGCCTGGACGACATCGAGGCCGCTGCCATCGCCGAGCCGAAGGTCGACCACGGCATAGGCCGGGGGCGAGGACGAGGCATGGGACTTGCCGCTCGCGACCGAATCCGCAGTCTCGACCGTGAAACCGCGCTTCTCCAGCGCGCGCGCCAGCCGCGTGCGCAGTGGCTCGTCGTCGTCGACGATCAGGAGGGTCTGGTCATCCGTCATTTCTGGCGGTCGCTCACGGGCTGCGGACTCCCTCCAGTATGGCGCGATCCCAGCGGACCACAACCCTGGCGCCGCCTTCCGGCCGGTTGTCGAAGGCGACATCGGCGCCGCCGCGGTCGAGCAGGGACAGCGCGATGAAGACGCCGAGCCCCATATGGCCGCCGCCGCCGGAGCGGCTGGAGACGTAGGGCTCGCCCAACTCGGCCAGCACCACGGGCGAGAAGCCGGGGCCGTCGTCGAGGATCTCGACCCGGGCCTCGGCCGGATCCCAGGCGGTCTCGACCACCACCTGGGTCTTGGCGAACTGCACGGCGTTCTGGATCAGCGTGCCAAGACCGTGCTGCAGCTCGGAGGTCCGGGCGACGACAGGCTCCGGCGCCTCGTTCTCGCCCTGCTGGCGGAAGTCGATCTCGACCTCGTCGCGCTCGTAGGGAAGGGCGGCGAGCTCGACCAGGGCCGAGAGCGGCAGGCGCTCGAAGGGCGTCGTCGGATCGACCTCCTCGGGCAGGTGCGAGAGCTGCGCCAGGATCTCGCTGCAGCGCTGACTCTGGCTGACGAGCAGGCGGACATCCTCCGCGAAGGGCGAATCCGGCGGCACCTCACGCGCCAGCTCCTTGGCGGCGACCGCGATGGTCGAGAGCGGCGACCCCAGCTCATGCGCCGCCGCCGCGGCCAGCCCGCCCAGCGCCGAGACCCGCTGCTCGCGGGCGAGCGCCATCTGGGTCGCCGACAGCGCCGCCGACATGCGGCGCGATTCTTCGGCGACCGCGAAGGTGTAGCTCGCCATGAAGGCGATGGCGCAGACGATCGCGACCCAGAGGCCGAGCGCCATGGTCTTCGACGGCTCGACCCAGAGAAAGGGCGAGGGCAGCGGCATGTGCCAGAAGGTCAGCACCGAGACGAGGAAGATCGCCAGCACCGAGAGCGCGATCGTGGTCGTGCGCGAGAGCACCGTCGCCGAGATCGTGACCGGCGCCAGGATCAGCACGGCGAAGGGGTTGTAGAGACCGCCGGTCAGGAACAGGAGCGCCGCAAGCTGGATGAGGTCGTAGGTGAGGAACAGCGTCGCCTGGCGGTGGTCGATGCGGCCGCCGGTGGGCGGGCTCAGCTGCAGGACCAGGTTCAGGATCGCCGAGACGCCGACGATCGCGAGCGCCAGCATCATCGGCAGCTCGAGACCGAAGCCCATATGGACGATGAAGAGCGCGACGGCCTGGCCGATCACGCCGATCCAGCGGATCAGCATTAGGGTGCGGAAACGGACCGGACCCGACGGCACCGAGCGCGGCAGCGCGCGATTGGTCGTGGGCCGGGTCGGTTCTGCGCGCGCGGTCACGCTGTTGGCCTTGTCATTGATCCCTTCCTATATTCCGTCGATGGCATCCCCGGCAATCGAGGTCGACGGCCTCACCAAGCGCTTCGAGAAGGTGACGGCGGTCGACGGCCTTGCCTTTTCGGTCCAGATCGGCACCACGGTCGCGCTGCTCGGCGGCAACGGCGCCGGCAAGACGACGACCCTCGCCATGCTGCTCGGCCTGCTGGAGCCGACGGCTGGCGAGGTGTGGGTGCTCGGCCACAACATGCGGCGCGAGCGCGCCCATGTGCTGCCGCGCATGAACTTCTCTTCGCCCTATGTCGACCTGCCGCATCGCCTTTCGACCCGGCAGAACCTCAAGATCTATGGCCATCTCTATGGCATCCGGAACATGGACGAGCGCATCGCCGCGCTCGTCCATGACCTCGACCTCGCCGCCTTCGCCGACCGGCCGGTCGGCAGTCTCTCGGCCGGGCAGAAGACGCGCGTGGCGCTCGCCAAGGCGCTGATCAACGAGCCGGAGCTCCTGCTGCTCGACGAGCCGACGGCCTCGCTCGACCCCGATACCGGCGACTGGGTGAGGTCGTATCTGGAGACCTATCAGCGCCGCATGCGTGCCACTATCCTGCTCGCCTCCCACAACATGGGCGAGGTCGAGCGTCTCTGCAGCCACGTGCTGATGATGCGCCAGGGGCGCATCGTCGACCGCGGCTCGCCGCAGGAGCTCATCGGCCGCTACGGCCGCGACACGCTCGAGCAGGTGTTCCTCGACATCGCGCGCCAGCAGGGACTCGCCGCCGAATGACCGCGACCGTTCGCCAGAAATCCCCGGTCGGGCTCTCCTTCGGCCGCATCGGTGCCATCGTCCTTCGTCACTACTACCTGCTGAAGGGCTCGTGGACGCGCATCCTCGAGCTCGCCTACTGGCCGGCAATGCAGATGATCATCTGGGGCTTCACCACCCAGTTCTTCATCAGCCATTCGAGCTGGGTGGCGCGCGCGACCGGCGTTCTGCTCGCGGCCGTGCTGCTCTGGGACATCGTCTTCCGCGCCCAGCTCGGCATCACGGTCTCCTTCCTCGAGGAGCAATGGTCGCGGAACCTCGCCAACCTGTTCGTGACGCCGCTGAAGGCGACCGAGTTCGCGCTCGGCCTCATGGTCATGAGCATCATCAGGACCGTGATCGGCGTCGGGCCGGCGGTGCTGCTGGCGATCCCGCTCTATCACTTCTCGATCTTCGAGCTCGGCCTGCCGCTGATCCCGTTCTTCACCTGCCTGATGATCATGGGCTGGGGCATCGGGCTCGCCGTCTGCGGGCTGATCATGCGCTTCGGCGCCGGCGCCGAGAGCTTCGCCTGGGCGACGGTCTTCGGCTTCGCGCCGATCAGCGGCATTTACTATGGTAATCCCTAACGATTTCGGACCAGGATTTTGTCGATTTCGTTGAGTGGAGTTGATCGTAAAAGCCTTTGCAGCAGCGGGTAAAGGTCCTCGTCGCG
>VGEH01000260.1 GCA_016869375.1 Alphaproteobacteria bacterium
CGCGCTAAACAGGCGATAAAGGTCGGCTGATCGTCGCTCTCCGCGCTTTCGTCCGGTGGTCGCCGGCGCTAGTTTAGACAAGCATGACGCGTGGCGATCCGAAGGGTTATTACGCGCGGCTCGGCGTCGCCACCTGGGCGACCCAGCAGGCGATCGATACTGCCTTTCGCGCCCGTGCCCAGCAGTTCGCGCCCGAGCGCAGCCCCGGTCCCGACGCCGCCGAGAGGCTGCGTGCCGTCGCCGAGGCGCACAGCGTTCTCTCCGACGAGGACCGCCGCCGGCTCTATGACGAGGCGGCCGATGCCGCGGCCGCCGATGCCGCGCTCGCCGCGCCGATCGTCAAGCCGCCGCCGATGCCGTGGTTCCGCCGCCAGCCGGTCCTGCTCGGCATGGGCGGCTCGCTCGTCGTCGTCCTGATCCTCGCGGCGATGATCCAGGCGCCCGACTCCGTCGCGCCCTCGCCGGCGCGCGCGCTGACCCCGCCGCCGGTCCCGACGCAGCCCCGGCTGGAGCGCCGCATCGTGAACGCCAGCGGCGTCAACCTGCGCCTCGGCCCCGGCACGCATCACCCGCAGACGAGCCGCATCGCGCGCGGCGAAAGCGTCGAGCTCCTGCAGCCGGAATCGGAAGGCTGGATCCGCGTGCGCCTGAGCGACGGCCGCACCGGCTATGTCGCCGCGCGATACCTGACGGTGCCGTAGCGAAGCTCGGGGCGCGGATCGCTCGTCCGGCTTCTTCGGCTAGCGCTGCGACGCCTGCGCCTCACAAGATCTGGTGGCAGGCGCTTGTGGATAACTAAATGTAGATCACCATTTTTCGTGGCGGCTAAGCTCCCTTCCAGTCAACCACAGGGAGTGCGCCATGACTGCTGCCGCCCGCCAGCTCGAGGACACCGGGATTGACGGGGCCGCCGCTGCCCCGTCCCACTTTCCCGATCCCCTTCGCCAGGCCGTCCCGCTTCTCGACGCGCTGACGATCCACCACGGTCCGGCGCGGCTCATCGCCGAGTTCTTCGCACGGGCCGAAGCCTTGATGCTCTCCCACGGCATCCGCCTCTGGTTCTCGAACGACTTCCGCGTGCTCGAGCAGATCAACGCCGCGAACATCGGCAGCTGGTATCGGCTATGGCCGGCCTTCACCGCCGAGGGAGGCGCCGGCGAGGGCAACGCCTATTTCTTCATCGGGACTCTCGACGGCCGCGTCGTCGCGACGCAGGTCGGCCGCGTCTACGACATGCCGGAAGGCCTGACCGAAGGCTGCCGCTCGCTCCGCTTCATGTATAGCGACCCGGCCTCGATGGCGACGCCGGAGGACCGCTGCGCGCTCCTCGGCGACGCCGCCCTTCATGGCGAGGAGATCCGCGGGACGATCGTGCAGAGCGGCGGCACCTGGTTCCATGGCGAGCTCGCCCGCGGCCGCGGCTTCGCGCATGTCTTCCCGCGTCTCTCGCGCGCCTTCGCGCTGGCGCGGTGGGGAACCGACTGGACGGTCTCCACGGTCCGCCAGAGCCTCGCCGACATCGGCGTCGGCAAGGCCTACGGCTACAAGCGCCTCTATCCCGAGCTGATCTGGAAGGCGCCGCCGTCGCGCGCCGGCTACACCAAGAACGATCCGCTCAACCTGGTGAGCCTGTCGCGCGCCGAGACGATCGCGGATCTGGAAGAGGCGGTCGCGTCCCAGCGCTTCGCGGTCAGGCCGCGACCGCAGGCGGCGGAGTGAGCGAGGAGACGGTCACCACGCGCTTCGCGTCGATCGGCACGACCAGGCGGCCGTATCGCGCGATGCGGACCACGCCCGGCGTGCCGTCGTCGCCATGCTCGCGGATGCGGGCGCGGACGCGCTCGAAATAGGGCCGGGAGAAGCTCGCGGCCTCGACGAGGGCCTTCTCGACCGCGCGCCCGTACACGCCGTCCGGCTGGTCGGCGACCCGCTGGCCGACCGCATCGAAGGCGAAGCTCTTGCCGTAGTAGTCCGGGCCGACGGGCACGAACTTGAAGGTCGCGCGGCCGCCGTCGATGCCGACCGCCCAAAGGCGGTGGGCGAGACGCCGGTCCATGAGCTCGTTGAAGGTGTGCTGGTTGAAGCCGCGGGAGAGCACGCTCAGCATCGGCCGCAGCGGCTCCATCTCGCGGGCGGGCACGTCGTCGAGCTCGATGCGTTCGGCGAGGTAGAGAGGCTGCTTCTGCCCAGCGTGATCCAGGTGGACGAGCTGCATGAGGCGCGCCGCGGCGATGCTTCCGTCCGGAACCGGCTCCGACAGCCAGCCTTCGCCCCAATGGATCCTGAGCCGCGCCGGCGCCGTCTGGCAGGCGAGCCAGGCGCGCGCATGGATGACGGCGCGCGTCGCCGTGCCGCGGGCTCGCGCGAGCACGTCGGTCCGCCCGCCGATCGGCTGGAACACGACGACATCGAGGTTGCGCGCGAGGTAAAGCGCGACGTCGCAGCTGCTCTCGGGCGAGATGCCGAGCTCCGCGAGCACCGCCTCGTTGAGTTCCCGCACGCCGTTCTCGTCGGCGATCATCGCCATGCCGTGGACGAGGCTGCCGTAGCGGCCTTGCGTCTCCTTCATCGCCTCCTCGATGCGGTCGAGCGCCTTCAGGGCGTTCGACGGCGGCGAGAGCGTCGCGCGGTCGACGTCGACGACGCGGAAGCCGCGCGGATCGGAGATCATCGACAGCAGCCAGTTGCGGAGCGTGCCGAGGCCGCCCGCGCTCACCGTGCTCGGGCGCAGCTCGCTCGTGACGGTCTCCCGTCCGAAGCCGACGGCGACCGGATGATGGCGGATTCCGTTCCCCGCCCGCGCCCGGACATGCCCGTCGGCGTCGATGATGAAGCCTTCCTCGCTGCGCGGCTCGCCTGCCGCACGGATGTGGTCGGCAAGGTGAGCGGGGACGATCCGGATCTCGCCGTACCACAGGCGCTTGACGATGCTGGCGGTCAGCTGCGGATGCGCGAGCCGCCGCGTCGCGCGCAGGATCTGGCTCTTGACGCTCTCGCCGGCGGCCGGCGAGCCCGCCAGCGCCCGCAGCCGCGTCGACATCTCGTCGCGGATCGCCTGGGAGCCGCCATCGGCCTCGGGCTTGCGCTCGTCGGTCATCGGAGACGGCCGAGCCCTTCCGCCGGCCCCGGCCGTGAGATCGCTGCTTGAGCGCAACCGACCATCTGGCAATCCTCGAATCGCACTGCCGACCACTTTAGCGGCAATCCAGCGCGATGAACAACCTGGAAGGGTCGGTTCACCGGACGCCTTAAGGCGACGGGGGCGGTCGCGACCTCCGGCTGCCGGCCTTGTGGGGCGATCGGCCCAGGCGCGAGGAGGTCGTTCCGGATTCTCGGAAAAATTGTCCGTAAATCCGGCACGCATCCGGCGAGGAGGCCTATCCTTCTGCCCCTCCTTGCGCAGCGGGGGACGGACGGGCGAACGACGCGAGGCGGGTCCTGTCCAGAATCTTTCGCACATTTGATCAGGCGGCGGCTCCGGATTGTGGGACCTGCGGCTGATAGAGTGGCCGCATGTTCATGTAGCACTTGGCTGACCACG
>VGEH01000261.1 GCA_016869375.1 Alphaproteobacteria bacterium
CGCGACGAGGACCTTTACCCGCTGCTGCAAAGGCTTTTACGATCAACTCCACTCAACGAAATCAACAAAATCCTGGTCCGAAATCGTTAGGGATTACCTTTCTTTTCAGCACCAGCGTCGACCACTCGCCGCGCCTTATCCGGCGCTCGAGAGCGAGCCCCTGCCGCCGATAGGCCTGGAGCACCAGCCGCTCCTGCTCGACCAGCAGCCCCGCCAGGATCGCGCGGCCGCCTGGAGCCAGACGCAGCGCCATCGGCCGCGCCAGCCGCATCAGGGGCCGCGCCAGGATATTCGCAAGCACGAGGTCATACGGGCCGGCGAGTCGAGGGCTGCCGAAGCCGGTGCTCACCCAGCCATGCAGACGCCGGCCGAGCCCGTTGATCCCCGCATTCTCGCCCGCCGTGCGGACCGCGACCGGGTCGTTGTCGGCCGCCGTCACCCTGACTCCCCAGGTCTTCGCCGCGGCGATCGCGAGGATGCCCGATCCGCAGCCGAGGTCTAGAACGCGCGGCCGCTCGAAGCGTGGCCCGAGGCCGTCGATCGCCAACAGGCACCCGGAGGTCGAGCCATGCTCGCCGGAGCCGAAGGCGATGGCCGCATCGATGGTGAGCGGAATGCTCGCGGATGGCGCCGGCTCGCGCGAATGGCCGCCATGCACGTAGAAGCGCCCGACGCGGAACGGCGGGAACCGGCGATAGGTGGCCTGCACCCAGTCCGCCATCGGCTCGGGCCTGACCGCGATCTCCGGTGAGACCCATCCGCCGCCGGCGGCGACGAGCGCAAGCGCCTCGGCGAGTCGCTCGCGATCCGGCTCCTCGCGGAAGAAAGCCTCGATGCGCCAGCGACGCTCGGCCTCGATCTCGACCGAGCCGACGGCATCGGCAACACCGTCGAGAGCCTCGGAATAGGCTGCCACTGCCGCGAGCGGAACCTCGAACTCGACAAACCATCCCGCGAGCTGGCTCACGAATCGTTCCCGCGCAGCGCCGGATCGCGCGCTCGCAACCTCCCGGGTTCTGCGGGCTTTTGCCAATGCGGACGAGCGTCGCTATAGGACGCGGCTCTGCCCAGGTAGGTTTGCATGCTCAAGATTCTCGGTCTCGCTGTCGCGCTTTCCCTAGCGGTCGCACCGGCATTCGCGCAAGCCCAGGCCCCGGCGCCCGCCGCCAAGTCGAGCCCGGCGAAAGCCAAAGGCCAGGCCGTGAAGCCGAAAGGCAATGGCGGAACGCCAGCCAAGCGCGCGATCGTCAAGTCGGCGAAGCCTTCTAAGAAGGCAAAGGCGCAGACCAAGCGCAAGAGCGCGCCGAAGGCCAAGGTGGAGAAGAAAAGGCGGACAGCACCGAAGGCAGCGCCCGCGCCCTATCGCGCGAGCATCACCCGCCCTGGCGACATCCTCAAGCCGGGCTCGCGCGAGTGACGTCGAAGGCTGCGCCGCGAAGGATCGCCTCCGTCGTCGGCGCGTAGCGCCCACCGGGTGCATGCAGCACCAGTCCCGGATGCAAGCGGAGCGGCGTCTTCGCGCCCTTCATCACCTCGACGATCACACGCTTCGCGTCCATCCCTTCGCTCGGCCAGAGCGGCACGACGACGATGGCGCCCGCCTTCCCGTGCAGCAGCGCCAGCATCTCGGCAAGCCGGTCGGCGCGCTGGATCAGCGTGATGGTGGCGCGCGGCGCCGCCGCCGCGAGCGCGGCCCCGATCCACGCGGCGAGCCCCTTCTCGTCCACATTCGATCGCCTGCGGCTCTCGTTCGAGGACGGATCGGCGCGCGCCGTCTCTAGATAGGGCGGATTGGCGATCACCCGGTCGAAGCCGCGCAGATCTTTCGGCAGCCGCGCGACGTCGCCCTCGCGGACCGTGAAGCGGTCGCGCGCGTTGAGCGCGGCATTCGCGCGGGCGAGCGCCGCCGTCTCCGGATCGAGCTCGAGCCCGACGATGTCGAGATCCTCGACCCGCGCCATCAGGCAGAGCGACGCGGCGCCGCTGCCGGTACCGAGATCGAGCACGCGCTCGCCCGGCCGGGCCGGAGTCGCTGCGGCGAGCAGCACCGGATCGATCGCCGCGCGATAGCCTTCGCGCGGCTGGCGCAGCCTGACCTTGCCGCCCAGCAGCGGATCCTCGCTCAAAGTGTCAGCCATCCGACGCGGCTTCGCCCGCCTCCGCCAGCACGCGGCGCGCGCGCGCGAAATCGTCCTCGGCGACAGCAAGGCGTCGCGGAAATCCGGCGATGCCGGCCTCGACGGCGCTGACATGGGCGTCGAGCACGAGCGCGTCGATGCCGGCATCGGCCAGCAGCGCCAGCAGGAAGGAGAGTCTGACCGGATCCCTGGTGCGCAGAAGCTCCCGCATCTGACGGCTTGACCCGCCCCCTATCGGACCTATGCTCGGCGCAACCTTAGCCGACCGGGGAACCGATGTCCGTCGTCGTCAACATGGAGGACGGGCGCAAGCGCAAGCCCTCGCTGGAGGCGCTCGGCAGCCTCGTTGCCGCCGACATGAAGCGCGTCAACGAGATCATCGTCGCGCGCATGCACAGCAAGGTGCCGCTGATCCCGGAGCTGGCCGGCCATATCGTCGCCGCCGGCGGCAAGCGGCTCCGGCCGATGCTGACCCTCGCCGCCGCGCGCCTCTGCGGGCATCAGGGCGAGCGTCACCTCAAGCTCGCAGCGGCCGTGGAGTTCATCCACACCGCGACCCTGCTCCATGACGACGTCGTCGACGAATCCGCGCTGCGCCGCAGCTTGCCGACCGCGAACGCGATCTGGGGCAACCAGGCGAGCGTGCTGGTCGGCGACTTTCTCTTCACCCGCTCCTTCCAGCTGATGGTCGAGGACGGCTCGCTCGAGGTGCTGGCGATCCTCTCCAACGCCTCGGCGCTGATCGCCGAGGGCGAGGTGGCGCAGCTCATCACCTCGAACGACACATCGACCACCGAGCAGGCCTACCTCGACGTCATTCGCGGCAAGACCGCGCAGCTCTTCGCCGCCGCCGCCCGCGTCGGCGCCGTGGTCGCCGAGCGGCCGCGTGCCGAGGCAGACGCGCTCGAGAGCTACGGCATGAACCTCGGCATCGCCTTCCAGCTGGTCGACGATGCGCTCGACTACGCCGCCCGCCAGGCCGATCTCGGCAAGACCGTCGGCGACGATTTCCGCGAGGGCAAGATCACGCTTCCGGTCATCCTCGCATTCATGCGCGGCAGCGAGGACGAGCGGCGGTTCTGGCGGCGGACGCTGGAGGATGGCGAGCAGCAGGAGACCGACCTCGCCGAGGCGATCCGCCTGATCGAGCGGCACGGCACCATCGCCGACACGCTGGCGCGCGCGCGCCACTACGGCGCCATTGCGCGCGACGCGCTCGGCCTCTTCCCCGATCACCCGATCAAGCGGGCCCTGACCGAGGCCATCGATTTCGCCGTCGAGCGCGGGTATTGAGGGTTGCTAAGGGGCCACCGGGGGGTCTATAACCGCGCGCCATTCGGGGCGTAGCTCAGCCTGGTAGAGCGCTTGCTTCGGGAGCAAGAGGCCGGAGGTTCGAAT
>VGEH01000262.1 GCA_016869375.1 Alphaproteobacteria bacterium
GGTCGCCGTCGCCGGATCGCGGAGCGCTTCCTTGCTGATGAAGCGAGGCTTCATCTGGCTGTCGTCGCTCTCGCTGCCGACGATCCGCGCGATCAGCTTTTCGATCTTTGCTTCGAACGGGATAGTCGCCAGATAGGCGAACACCTGGGTCGCCAGATAGACCACGGCAACGGCCATGGCGGAGTTCTTAATAAGAATCTCGTCGGGTCCGCGCGGCATGAACCACCAGAGCAGAAGGATGATAGGCAGCACGATCGCCGATCCGACGGCCTTCAGGATCGCCTGATAGATCGCCAGCGAGCGCCCAGTCGGCGAAACCCGCGCCGTCATGAACGCGACGTTGACCGCCGAGGTCGTGTTGGCGCCGATGACCCCCACCATCGCATCGATCGGCGCGATGACGCCGCCGTCGGCCAGCGCCGCGACGATCGCGGCGACCGTCTTCGCCGTCTGCACGACCGGGGTCAGAAGCGCACCGACGATGAAAGCGCCGAACAGGGAGTCGGCCAGGCCGACGACGAATTCCTGGATCGCCGGCACCGTGCGCAGCGAGCGCGAGGCCGTGGTCACCAGCTCGAGCCCCGAGATGATGAGGATGATCGCGAAGAAGGCGCCGAGAGGCGCGCGCCAGCGCTTCGACTGGTCGAAGTCGAGGAAGTAGAGGATACCGCAGATCGCGGTGGCGGCGAGGATGGCGCTATGAAGGCTGACCGCAGCGAGGAAGACGAGGACCGAGGTGCCGATATTGGCGCAGGCGATCAGGGGGAAGGCCTGCCTGACCGTGATGATCTCCGCAGTGGCAAGGCCGGCTGCGGCCGCGGTCACAGCGTTCGTGCTCTGCGTGGCCGTGCCGGCGCCGAGGCCGAGCAGAGCGGCCATCATTGGCCGCCTCGCGACGCGGCGCGCGATCTGACGCACCTTGTCGCTCGCTGCCTCCTTGAGGTGGGCGGAGAGCAGCTTCATGCCGATGAAGAAGAGCCCGAGGCCCGACAGGACCTCGAGAAAGATCGTTACCACCGGCTAGCTGACGCGGTCAGCGTGTCGGCGTCGCGCTCGCCGCCGGCCTGGCAATCTCCGCCGTCGCCAGGGATCGCATCCGCCGGTCGATGCGCTGAATGGCGCGCATCAGCGTGCTCGCCTCCTCGCCCAGCACGGTCGCGCTCGGGGTCACCGAGAAGTTCGCCTTGGGCAGCGGCAGGACAGTCAGCTTGAGATCCGACACCTGCATGCCGCCGGCCGAGTTGATCGCGACGACGGTACGGATGATGGCCCGCTGCAAGTCGGCCAGCAGGCGTGAATCGTGGAGGGCAAACAGCTCTATCTGCTCGTCCAGATAGTCGAGATCGGCCTCCGAGAGCTCGCGCACGATCGCGAACTTGAAGGAGACGCCGGGGATGATGCCGACGTCGCTGTCGATCTCCTTGAGCTTGTAGCCGGCGAGGCCGAGCAGGCGGAACAGCTCGGATCCGTCATCGTCCTTCGACGAGGTGGCGAGGCTGTGCGGAGATGGAGGCAGCACGAAGTGGACGACCGAAGCCACGCCACTGCCTACCCAGCCGAGTCCGGTCTTGGTCAGCTCCCAGGCGGTGCCGAGCGTGCTCGGCCGGTCGCTGATCAGGTCGTTGGGGTTCTGCGGCTGTGCTGATGCCGGCGACGACGCGAGGAGCGCGAACAGGCCGAGCGAGGCGACGATGCTCTTGATCATCGTTGAACAGGCTCCAGATTGAGGGCGGCCTTGCGGACAGCTTCGCGTCGCTGTGTGGTCAGAGGTTCGAGGCCTTCCTTCACCAGATAGCCGCTCGGGCCGACGGTCCGCTCCCGCGTCAGCTCGGTGATGAACTCGCGCAGCCCGCGCACCGGGCCATGACCCTGATAGTCCTTGACGTTAGCCTTCTTGACGTAGACGTAGAGCGGCCGGACGAAGGCGTATTCGCGCGTGGCGATGCTTTCCTGGGTAGGCGGGACGCCGTCGAAGGGCAGCACCTTGATCACGTCCAGCATCTCCTTGGCCATGTTCAACGGCGCCACCGCCACGGTTCCCTTTGGCGCAGCGGCCATCGCATCGCGCAGGTTCTTGTCGTAGGGAATGGCAATCTCGCCGACGCGGCCGTCGCGACGCAGCCCGATGCACTGCTCGACGCGTTCGACAGCGGAGAAGATGGTCCGGATCTCGAAGATCGTGCGGCACGCGGCCTGGAGGAAGCGATCCTCGAAGAAGCCGCGCGAACCGAGGCCGGCGGCCGGAACGAGGACACGGATCGGGAGCGCCGGCAGACCATTATTGATATTGTTCCACGCGGTGAAGCGGTTCGGCACGAACTCGGTGTCGTGCGGCAGCTCGGCGGCGACCGCCTTGTAGAGCTCGGCCAGGCTCAGATTGAAGTCCGCGTCGTCCTTGCGGGCGACGATCACGAGAGCGCTCAGGCCGAGCTGGATCTCGATGACCTCATCGACGCGATTCTCCTTGCAGACCTCGAGCTCGACCGAGCGGATGCGGCGAGACATGGCAACGACATCGGGCGCCGAAGGCCCGGCCGACTCGCAGAACTGGGCAACGCCGCGCCCGGTGCCGCCGAAGCTGGTCTTGGGCTGGGCGATGACCCGGCGATCGACGAGGTTCTTGATCACCGACTGGATGAACGGCGCCAGGAAAGTCGAGCCGGTAATCGACATGTCGCGTTCGGCCTGAGCCTGCGCCTGCGAAACCATCGGCAAGAGCATGGCCACGGCCAGCGCCAGGACGCGGCGCCACAATCTCCACCTCAAGGCTGAACCTCCCCTGCGCGGCACGATCCGCTCCTGCGGGCCGATGCCTGTTCCACCCTCGCTCAACCTATCAAAATCAACCGAAGGAGGAAGCGAGGAAAATGCAGTTTGACTGGCAATGGTTAATGACGCCTTGCGTCCATCGCGATAACCGGAGAAAGCGAAAGCAGACGTCTTCGATGAAGCCGGGAGCTTGATGTTTTCGGGAACCTGAAACCACCCTTACCGAACCCGGTTCAATCGAATACGACGATATAAATTTTCATTTACAAATCTTGAATCGAAGGCAACCCAAGGCCGTCCGAAAATGGATCTCAAGCCAGGGTTGCGTCCCCGCATCCGCCCGCCGGCCTACCCGGTACAGGCTATCTCGATGGGCCGCAGTCCCGTCGTCTCCACGCCTCGCACACAATGCCGACGGCCGTCGAACCGTCGAGCGTCACCGCCGGCTCAGCGCCTTCCGTCGACGGCAGCAATGTGTAGAGCATGATGCCGGCGGAAGTGGTCCTCCCCCTGAAAAGTGGTCCACCCTGAACTATTGGTCCTCCCCCTGAAAAGTGGTCCACCCTGAACTATGTCTTTTGACAAGAAGGAGGACTGCAATGCCGAAGAAGAGGCACAAGCCTGAAGAGATCGTTTCGAAACTCCGACAAGCCGATGTCTTAA
>VGEH01000263.1 GCA_016869375.1 Alphaproteobacteria bacterium
CGCCCCGGCACCAGCCGCTGCGGCGCCGGCTGTGCCGCCGGCACCTCAGCCGGCCGCGGCGCTTCCTCAGGCGACGGCGTCGAACGGAGCGCGCCAGAATGGCGCCGTGCCGCCCGCTGCGCCGACCAACGGGTCGAGTCAGAACGGTGCTGCGCCGGCCGCCCGGCCGACCAATGGATCGGCGCCCCCCGCTGCTGCGGCGCCGGGCACGCAGCCACCTCCCGCGCCGCCGGCGCCAGTGGTGAATGCAGCTGCCCCGCCCCGAGAAGGTACGCCCGCGGCGGCGCCGGTGACGCCGGTGGTGCCGCAGGCGATCAGCGGGACCCCGTTCCCGGTCAAGGCGGAGCCGCGTGGCGCCGCGATGACGCTTCGCTTCGAGTGGCCGGCCGCTGCCGGCGCCGCGGTGTTCCGTCGGGCCGGCTTCCTCTGGGTTGTCTTCGACCAGCCGGGCAAGGCGGACTTCTCGCCGCTCGAGAGCGCGAATCCGCAGGTGGTCGCCGGGTTCGAGCAGCTGCCGTCATCGGCGGGCACGGCGATCCGCATGGCGATCCTGCCAGGCGTCAATCCGCATGTGGAGCGCGACGGCCTCTCTTGGGTGCTGGAGCTCAGGGCCGCAGATCTTCGCCCCGACATCGCGCTGATCCCCGAGGTGCAGAAGACCGGGCAGCAGGGGCTTCGCATGTTCGTTGCGATCGGCGATCCTGCCGACCCGATCCGCGTCAAGGATCCCGAGGTCGGCGACGAGTTGACGGTCGTGCCGATCGCCCAGCTCGGCCGCGGCGTCGACGGCGAAAGGCAATACCCCGACTTCAACCTGCTGCCGACGGCGCAAGGGATCGTCGCCAAGGTGCTGTCGGACGGGCTGCAGATCCGCGCCATCCCGGATGGCGTCACCTTCGTCAGCCCCGAAGGCCTCAACTTCACCCATCCGGACATCCTGGCGCAGCTCGCCACTGACAATTCGTCCAACGCCTTCGCCGCGCTGCCGCCGGGCCGCGTCTTCGACGTGGTCACATGGCGCCGCGGCAATGTCGGAGACTTCCAGACGCAGAAGCAGTTCCTGCAGCGCCGCGTCGCCGAAGCGACCCGCGTGACGCGAAGCCAGCCCCGGCTCGATCTCGCCAGCTTCTACTTCGCCCATGGCCTCGCCGCCGAGGCGATGGGGCTCTTGAGGACGATCGAGGTCGAGGATCCCGATCTCGCCGGCCGTCCCGACGTACTGGCGCTGCGCGGCGCCACCAAATTCGCCCTCACGCGCTACGACGAGGCAGGGCTGGCGCTCTTCGACGCCTCGCTCAACGGCAAGTCGGAGATCGAGCTGTGGCGCGGCGCCACCAACGCCGCGCTCGGCGACTACCGCGCCGCCATGCAGAACTTCTCCCGTGCCGGCACCATCCCGCCCGGCTACCCACCCAATTTCGTCGCCGACATCGCCCTGCTGGGCGCCGAGACGGCGTTGCGCAACCGCGATTTTCGTTCCGCCGGCGCCTATCTCGACGCGGTCAACGACACTCGCCCGGGACCGGCCGAGCAGGCGCGCGTCGACTATTACCGTGGTCGCATCTTCGGCGCGGCCGGCGATCATGAAGCCGCGGTCGAGCTGTGGACGCGCCTCTCACGCGGCGAGGATCGCTGGGCCAGAATCCGCTCCGAGCTGGCGCTGCTCGACGACCGTCTCGCACGTAAGACGATGACACGGGCCGAGGCGATCCAGAAGCTGGAGTCGCTCCGCTTCGTCTGGCGCGGCGATCGTGTCGAGCTCGACATGCTGACCCGGCTTGGGCAGCTCTACATCGAGGAAGGCGACATCCGGAACGGGCTTACCGTGCTGAAGCAGACCGTGTCGGCCTTCCCCGACACGGCGGCCACGCGTGAGATCACGCGGATCATGACGGAGGCCTTCTCGCAGCTCTACCTGACGGGCACCGCTAATGCCCTGCCGCCATTGGCGGCGCTGGCGCTCTACGAGGATTTCCGCGAGCTCACGCCGCCGGGGCCGGAAGGCAACGAGATCATCAACCGGCTCGCCGACCGCCTTGTCTCCGTCGAGCTTCTCGAGCGCGCTGCCAATCTGCTCGACCGCCAGGTCAAGTCGCGGCTCGCGGGTGCTGAGAAGGCGCGTGTCGGTGCGCGGCTGGCGCTGATCCGTCTTCTCGACCGCAAGCCGGACGCCGCGATCAAGGCGCTGGACGATTCCGCGATCGGCGGCATCTCGGCCGAGGTCGCGGCCGAGCGCGGGCGTTTGCGCTCCCGCGCGCTGTTCGAGCTGGAGCGCCCGGATGACGCTCTTCGCGTGATCGCTTCCGACGGCAGCCGCGATGCCGATCTGCTGCGTGCCGAGATCACCTGGAAGGCGGCGAAGTGGAAGGAAGCTTCCGACGTGTTTGGACGGCTGGTCGGCGACGAGGATGGCGCCGCGGTTGACGAGAGGAGGGGGCAGCTGGTCCTGAACTATGCCGTCTCCCTGGCGCTCGCGGGCGACGCGACCCGTCTCGGGCAGGTCCGCCAGCGCTTCGCGACGGCGATGGACCGCACGCAGTTCCGCGAAGCCTTTCGCCTGATCACCAATCCCTCGGAAGGCGCTCTCAACGACTATTCGAAGCTCTCGGCCCGGTTCCAGGAGATCGACCGGTTCCAGGCCTTCATGACGAGCTATCGCGACAAGCTGAAGACGACGCTGCTCAGCGCGATCAACTAGCCGCCGAAGCTTCGAACCAGGCTTCCGGCGACCAGATACCAGCCGTCGACCAGCACGAAGAAGATCAGCTTGAACGGCATCGAGATCAGCGCCGGCGGCAGCATCATCATGCCCATCGACATCAGTACTGAAGCGATGACCATGTCGAGATAACGTACAGAATCTTTCGCACTTTCGGGAATGGTGGCTTCTTCTAGAGTGAAGGAGCAAACGATGAGCAGTGAGACTGCGATGGGCCAGGTGATCCAGATCGACGAGGCTCGGATCAGGGATCATCTGGGAGAGATGGTGCGCGGCACGGTCGAGGAGACGCTGAATGCACTCCTTGCGTCTGAGGCCGACCGTCTGTGCGGTGCGGGTCGCTATGAGCGCAGCGAAGCGCGGCAGGACAGGCGAGCCGGCAGCTACGATCGGACGCTGCAGACCAAGGCGGGAGACGTCAATCTCAAGATACCG
>VGEH01000264.1 GCA_016869375.1 Alphaproteobacteria bacterium
GCAAGGGCTCCGCGCATCGCCCCCGGCCGCTCTCACACACCCACAGGGGGTCAACATTGAACGCCGATAGGGGGTCAAAGTTCAAAGCCGATTGACACCTTGAGCTTCTTGAGCTCCGCGGTGCGCGTCTCCGCGAGCACCAGCGGGTCCCAGCGCGTCCACAGTGCCCAGCGCTCGGGGATGATCTCGCAGGTCTCGAGATCGACCGGCAGGCGGATCGAGAGGAATTGGCGCGGGTCGGGGTCGTATGTGGCCGCCATCGCCAGGATCATCAGCGCGTGCGTCTCCTTGTCCGACGGTTTCCTCTGTCCCTCGAAGTGGCGGATGAAGGCCTCGACCGAGCGGCCATGCTTGGCGAGCACGTTCAGCGTCGCCGCCATGTCGTGGAGGTAAACCAGGTCGAAGGCCATGTCGCCAGAGTGGCAGGCAACCGCACTCCAGAACTGAGCGTGCAGCATGCCGTGGACGATGGCGCCATAGCCGCCGGAGGACTTGCCGAAGAGGCCGCGCCTCCCCTGCCCGCCGCAGCCGAAGGTCGACTCCACCTGCGGCACCACCTCCTGGATCAGGAAGTCGGCATAGGCGCCCATGCCGGCCGAGTTGATGTACTGGTTGCCGCCGAGCCGCGTGTAGCAGTCGGGGAAGGCGACGACGACCGGTCCCATGGCGCCGCTCGCGATCAGGCGGTCGAGCCGTTCCGGCACGTTCTCGGTGAAGGCGCGCCAGTTTGTGTGGCCGAGGCCGGAACCGGTGAAGCCGGCGAGATCGACCAGCAGCGGCACGCGCGACCACGGACGGTAACCCGGCGGCAGGTAGATATCGACCGCGCGCTCATGCGGATCGCCGAGCGGGTTGCCGTTGAGCACCTTCGAGTCGACGGTAAGACGCCGGACCTCGCCCTTCGCATGGTCCCAGCTGCGCCGCGTCATCGCTTGCGCGCGAAGTCGACGACGGCGTCAAGGAGCGTGCCGAGGTCCTGTCGAAGCTTCTCGAACCCCGGCCTCCGCGTGATCTGGACCTCGTCCATGTAGAGACCGCGATTGACCTCGATCTGCAGCGCGTGACGTCCGGCGTCCCGGTCGGAGTAGCGCATGATCAGCTCGAGCCCCTTATAGGGGTTGTTGATCGCGACCGAGTAGCCGAGGCCGACCAGTACGTCGTGGACGAGCTTCATGAAAGCCGGATCGCATGTCTTGCCGTCGCGGTCGCCGAGCACGAAGTCCGGCCGGCGCGCACCGACATCGGTCGACATCGCATTGGCGACGGACTTCATAGAATGGCAATTGATGTGCCAGACCTTGCCGAAGCGCTGATGCAGCTCGGCATAAGCGCCCCCGATCGCCGCGTGATAGGGTGCGTAGAAGCGATCGATGCGCGACTTCACCTCGGCGACGGTGAGCCGCTTGCCATGCACCGGCACGCCAGGCACCGCGAGGCGACGGATAAGGCCGAGGCCAAGCCGGCTCTTCTCCGTCGGATTCAGCGGCTCCGGCCAGGTTTCCGACAGCAGGTCCGGGTCGATGTCGGTCGCGGCGCGGTTGGGATCGATGTAGACGCGCGGGAAATGCGCCTCGATCAGGATCGCGCCCTTCTCCGGCCCGGTGCCGAACAGCTCGTGGACGAAGGCATCCTCGCCCGTCTTGAGCATCTCCATCGGCGCGATGGGCTGGAAGTCCTCGGGATAGACGACACCGCTGTGCGGCGAGTCGAGCAGGACGGGCGCCGGCGTGCCGGTCGGATCGTGTCGAGTGAAGACGCCTGGAACGTGCATGGCTCAGCCGTCGTTGAGGTGGCAGGCGGAGAGACGGCCCGGTGCGATCTCCTTGAGCGCCGGGGCCTCACGCTTGCAGCGTTCCATCGCATGCGGGCAACGCGGATGGAAGTGACAGCCCGACGGCGGGTTGATCGGCGACGGGATCTCGCCCTTGACCGGCTCGAAGATCCGCTTCCGCGCCTCTATCCGCGATATGCCGCCCAACAGCGCCTGGGTATAGGGATGGTTCGGAGCGCCGAACATCTCCGGCGTCGGCCCGCTCTCGACGACACGGCCGAGATACATGATGACGACGCGGTCGCTCAAATGCTCGACGACGCCGAGGTCATGGCTGATGAAGAGGTAGGTCAGGTTGAGGTCGCGGCGGAGGTCCATGAACAGGTTCAGCACCTGCGCCTGGATCGAAACGTCGAGCGCGGCGACGGCCTCGTCGCAGATCAGGAACTCGGGCTTGACCGCAAGTGCGCGCGCGATGCCGATGCGCTGGCGCTGGCCGCCCGAGAACTGATGCGGGTAGCGCCGGCGAAAGGCAGGATCGAGGCCGACCCGGCGCATGGTCGCATCGACATAATGGCCGAACTCGGCCCGGCCGATGAGGCCGTGGACGCGCGGCGCCTCGCCGATGATGTCCTCGACCCGCTTCCGTGGATTGAGGGAGGCGAAAGGGTCCTGGAAGATCATCTGCGTGCCGAGCTGCGCCTTGCCCCCGCGTAGCTTGTCGCCCGTCACGTCCCGGCCGCGATAGAAGATCTGCCCCTCGCTCGGCGGCAGGATGCCGGCGGCGATGCGCCCGATCGTTGACTTGCCGCAACCGGACTCGCCGACGAGGCCGACAACCTCGCCCGGGCGGATCGCGAGATCGACGCGGTCGACCGCGTGCACGATCTCTTCCTTCATGCCTGCGCCGATCATGTTGGCGACCTTGGCCGCGACGTCGAGCGGCTTGAGGAAACGCTTGCTGATGCCGCGCAGCTCGATCAGGGGCTCGCTCATGCCTGCCCCTCCAGATGCGGGTGGATGCAGCGCGCGAGCCTGCCAGGCAGGACCTCGATCATGGGCGGTACGGCAGACCGACAATCGTCCTGGGCACGCGGGCAGCGCTCGGCGAAGGGGCAGCCCTCGGGCAGGTTCAGCAGCGACGGCGTCATGCCGGGAATCTGGGCGAGCGGGCTGCCGCGCTTATTGCGGCTTGGCACGCTGCCGAGCAGGCCCTTGGTATAGGGATGAAGCGGCCGGTCGAGCACCTCGTCGACCGTCCCGGATTCGGCGAGCTTCCCCGCATACATCACGCAGATCGTGTCGGCGAGGCCGG
>VGEH01000265.1 GCA_016869375.1 Alphaproteobacteria bacterium
ATCCCGCAGATCGCGCGAATACGGTTTGACCATCTCATGCCGGCCTCCGTCTCCAGCCAGCATCTTGAATCACATCGTACGCATTCTGGGAATCACTAATGATTCAGATAGATCACAAAATGCTCTAGGGCGTCGTCGCGACCGCGAGCACCGGGCCGAGACCGTCTTCCTGGATCAGGGCGACGTGCGCGGTGCCTGGCGGGAGCTCGCTCGTCGCGATCGCCCGCGTGAGCGCGCCGCCCTTCCAGGCATCGATCCGCTTGATGCCACGGACGATGTTGAACTCGGTGAGGGTGCGGCCGGCATTCTCGCCGCGCATGACCTTGGTCTCGTGCTTCGGATCGTAGCCCACGATCCAGACCTCGCCGGCCCCCGCACCGTCGATCTTGAGGTCGAGCCCCTTCGCGGTCCGGCTGACGGAGAGCGCGGGGCGCTGCCTCTTCGCCGCATCGGCGATCAGCCGCTCGACGGCGCGGCGGTCCGAGCCGACGGCGTGCTGCGTTCCGTCGACGACCATCTGCGGGGTGTAGATCTGACGCGACATGAGCGCCTGCGCGTATTTGCGCTGGCGTGCCGTCCAGGCGGCATCGCCGAACGGGTCCTTCCAGCCGATGTGATCCCAGTAGTCGACATGGAAGGCGAGCGCGACGACGTCCTTCCGCCTGGCGAGATCGCCGAGATAGGCATCCGCGGGCGGGCAGGAATTGCAGCCCTGCGAGGTATAGAGCTCGACCAGGACCGGGCCGCCGGCAAAGGCTGATTCGGCCGAAAGCAGCGCGGCGAGAAGAGCGAGCGAGGCGGTCTTGATGCGCATGGCTGATGCTAACCCCTGAAGCGCCGGGACTCACCGACATGTTCGGAGGAGCGCTTGCGGAGGTTACAGGGACGCGCGAATTCTTGGACGTTCCCGTCCGTTTCCAAGGAGCCCCTCCTCATGCGTTTCCTCCTCGCTCTCGGCCTCGGCGCCGCGCTTCTCGCCTCCCCCGCTTTCGCCCAGGACAAAAAGGGCCCGCCCTCCTGCGCCGCGATCGACTTCCGTCCGGTCGCGCAAGGCATGTCCGACGGCGAGCAGGAAGCCGGCATGTACCGCAGCCGCTTCGGCCGCATCGAGATGAAGGCCTCGGTGAAGGGCGGCGCGCCCCAGGATTACCAGGCGGTGGTCAACGGCAAACCTCTGAAGGCGCTGCAGACCTTGCCGCAATCCGCGATCGACTGCGCCGCGACCAAGAAGATCCCGGCGACCGTGCGCTCGACCACGCCATGCGGCGATGCGACCAAGCTCCGGGTGGTCATCACCCAGAGCGGCGCCGACAAAGTGCTCGCGACCTACGGCCTCAAGGGCAAGAGCTGGAATTTCTGCAAGGCCGGAACGGCCGTCTGAAGAACGGCCTACGCCTTCAGCCGGTATCCGCGACGGACGAGTCCGTCGACCACGAGCCAGAGGCTGACATTGATGACCGTGAGGACGGCGACCCCGACGGCGAGGTTGCCGTCCGCATGGCCGATGAAGCCGTAGCGGAAGCCGTCGATCATGTAGAAGAACGGGTTGAGATGCGCGACGAAGCGCCAGGCTTCCGGCAGCCGTTCGACCGAATAGAAGGTGCCGGAGAGGAAGGCGAGCGGCGTGATGACGAAATTCGTCATCGCCGAGAGGTGATCGAACTTCTCCGCCCAGAGACCGCCAAGCACGCCGAGAAGCGCCAGCATCAGCGAGCCTGAGATGGCGAAGAAGATCGCGAAGCCCGGGTGAGGCATTGCGAAAGGCACCACGACCCACATGCCGATCGCGGCCGCGATGCCGACGAAAAGGCCGCGCGTGACGCCGCCGGCCGCCCAGGCAACGACCAGCTCGCCCGGTCCCAGAGGCGGCATCAGCACGTCGACGATGTTGCCTTGGACCTTGCCGATGATCAGGCTCGACGAGGTGTTGGCAAAGGCGTTCTGGGTGATCGCCATCATCACGAGGCCCGGCGCCAGGAACTCCATGAAGGGCACGTCGCCGATCATGGTGCCGCTGTGCCCCATGGCCAGCACGAAGACGGCCAGGAACAGCAGGGTCGTCACCACCGGCGCCGCCACGGTCTGCATCCCGACCTTGAGGAAGCGCCAGACCTCCTTCTGATAGAGCGTCCACAGCCCGATCCAGTTGATCGGGCCGAGCGGACGCGGATCGAGGGCGCGAGCCTCGCGGCGAGAAGCGGATGTGTCGGGCATGGGCGCGCACCATAGGAGGCACCTCCCCGGCGCTCAAGAGGATGGACCGCCCGCGAAAGCCCGTGGCACCGTCGAGGCATGGCGGCAACGCAACGAAAGCCCCCGCGCAAGGTGACCCAGGCGAGCCTGGAGCGCTCGGCGCTTGCCTATCTCGAGCGCTTCGCCGCCTCCACCGAGAGCCTGCGTCGCGTCCTGCTGCGCAAGATCGAGCGGTCGGCGCGCTTCCACGAGATCGATCGAACGGCAGCGGCGGGCTGGGTCAAGGCGCTGATCGAGCGCTATTGCCGGTCCGGCCTCCTCAACGACCGTACCTATGCGGAGGCGAGGACCGCGAGCCTGCGTCGTCAGGGGCGCTCCGCTCGCGCCATCGCCAACCGGCTGGCGCAGAAGGGCATCGGTCGCGACACGATCGACGACGCGCTGGAACCGACGCGCACGGAGCGCGGCGAACTCGATGCCGCCGCGACGCTCGCCCGCCGCCGGCGCATCGGCCCCTTCCGTCCCGAGGCGGACAGGCGCGAGCACCGCGAACGCGATCTTGCGACGCTCGGACGCGCCGGATTCTCCTTCGAGACCGCACGCAAGGTGATTCTCGCCGAATCGAGCGAGGCGCTCGACGCCTTGATCGCGGACGAAGGATGAGCGCAGACTCCGCCAGTCGTGATGAGGGGGAAGCCGATGCGCTCCGTACTCCTAGCAGGCTGTTGAAGAAGTCTGTAGCGAATCGGGTTTGAAGGGTGATTCATTCTCCTTAGTTTGTCAGGAGGATGAGATGCGCGGATCTGACGATCGGTCTGGTTCACTGTTTTCGTATGTGGATC
>VGEH01000266.1 GCA_016869375.1 Alphaproteobacteria bacterium
CTTCTAGACCTAGAGGTGCAAGCACGCGCGTTTCCGCGAGGCATGGAACAAGGCCGTCGCTTACGGCCGGACGCCGCCGTTTCCGTCGCTGGCCCGCCTGGCGGCGGTCAATCTGGACAAGCCGAAGCCGCATTGGCTCTGGCTGCCCGGCGGCGGACCGAATAACGATGTGCCGGTGCGCCGGCCGGGGGACTGGTCGGTCGTCGTGTCGCGCCGCTTCGACGGTTCGCCCGATATGGTCGTCTATCGGATTGTCCAGGAGGACGGCGAGAGCCGGGAACACAGCCGAGCCCCGGCCGATCAGCCGATGCCGGAAGGGGTCGAGCTCCCCACCTATGCCTTGCCAAGAGAGAATGCGGAACGCCTGCCGCCGCCGGCCCGGGCCGAGAATCGCTGACGCTCCTTTAGGATTCGACGAACAATAAATGTGGCGCCGATCGCTTGCCGGCATCCCCGCCGTCCGTGCGGTCCGAGTGAGCCATACGCCGGGCGTATCAAAAAAGGTAACTCGCTGTATTAGACGGACTGCTTTGACGCCGCGTAGCTTGCGGCGCATGAGTTTGTTGCGGTGGCTGAGACGGCTTCGGGAATTAGCGGACGATTTCGCTTACCGCTGCCGGCGCGGCGAGCGCTGCGTCCTGGTGATCCGCGTCACTGACAGTTTGCCGCCTTGCGGCATGCTGGGAGTACTCGACGGAGCGGCGCAGACCCTGTTGGTGCAGTGTGAGTTTCGCTTCCAACGGGAATAAGCCCGCCCGCTCCGCAGTATGCCTTGCACCCAGCCATCCGGCTGGGGGGCCTATCTGTCCATCGCCCCGGTCCGGGGCCTCAGCAGGAGATTTGCCATGTCCTTGCGTATCAATGCAGATGCTCCGAATTTCACCGCCGAGACGACACAGGGCAATATCGACTTTTATCAATGGAACGGCAGCGACTACGCCATCCTCTTCTCGCACCCCAAGGACTTCACGCCGGTCTGCACCACTGAGCTGAGCTACATGGCCCGGCTGCAGCCGGAGTTCGACAAGCGCAACACCAAGATCCTCGGCCTCAGCGTCGATCCGGTGACCAACCATTCCAAGTGGGCGAAGGACATCGAGGAGACGCAAGGGGCGGCGGTCAACTACCCGATGATCGGCGATCCCGAACTCAAGGTTGCCAAGCTCTATGACATGCTGCCGGAGGCGTAGGCACGACGTGGGAGGGCCGCACGGCCGCCGACAACGCCACGGTACGCTCGGTCTTCATCATCGGGCCGGACAAGAAGATCAAGGCGATGCTGACCTATCTGATGACCAGCGGGCGCAACTTCGACGAGGTGCTGCGGCTGCTGGATTCCATCCAACTCACCGCCAAGCATCAGGTGGCGACGCCGGTGAACTGGAAGCAAGGCGAGGATGTGATCATCGCCGGCTCGGTGTCCGACGAGCAGGCCAAGCAGAAATATCCTCAAGGCTGGAAGGCGCCCAAGCCCTATCTGCGCATCGTCCCGATGCCGCAGTGAAGTCCCGGGGCTAGCGCAGGTTCGGCGGATCCTCAGGGAGGGGGATGAACTCGCTCTCCCCGGGGACCGGCGCGAAGCGCTGCGCCCGCCACTCGGCCTTCGCCTGCTCGATACGCTCCTTCGAGCTCGAGACGAAGTTCCACCAGATGTGCCGTGGTCCGTCCATGGCTGCGCCGCCCAGCACCATCAGGCGTGCGGCTGTGACCGCCTTCAGCACTGCCGCGCCGCCCGGCGGGAAGATCAACAGCTGCCCCGGTGCATGGTCGCTGGCGGCAACCCGGACACTCCCTTCGACGAGATAGGCGGCGCGCTGCTCGTGCTCATCGCCGAGCGTGAAGCGCGCACCGGCCGCGAGCGACACATCGGCGTAGAACATCGGTGAGAACACGGCCACCGGTGCGCTGACGCCAGCCAAGCTGCCGACGATCAGGCGTGCGCGAACGCCGGGCTCCTCGATCACCGGCAGCAGGTGCGCCGGTACATGGATGAAGCCCGGCTCGCTCTCTTCGGCCTTCGCCGGCAACGCCACCCAGGCCTGCAAGCCATAGAGTCTTTCGCCTGCCCGTCGGCGATCGGGGCGTGTACGTTCGGAGTGGACGATGCCGCGCCCGGCGGTCATCCAGTTGACCGCGCCGGGCTGGATGGTTTTCACCGCACCGAGGCTGTCGCGGTGCAGGATCTCGCCGTCGAAGAGGTAAGTCACGGTAGCCAGCCTGATATGCGGGTGCGGCCGGACGTCAAGCCCCTGGCCCTGGCGGAAGGCGACCGGGCCCATCTGGTCGAGGAAGATGAAGGGCCCGACCAGCCGGCGCCTGGCCGAGGGCAGGGCGCGGCGCACCTGGAACCCGTCGCCGAGATCGCGGATCGGCGGCGCGAGTACCAGCTCCGGCGCTACCTCCGTCATTGTCGGGCGTAGATCTGTTTGGCTTCTTCGAAAATATGCAGGGTCTTCTGCACGTCGTAGGGCGCCTCGCAGAGCGAGCCGGGATCCCACTCGCTGCGCTCCGTGGCGTAGAAGTCGCCGCCATAGACATGGATGGCGCCGGTCAGGCGCGGGATCGGGTTAGTCACCGAATGGATGATGTCGCGGCCGAGCGGTACGGCGTCGCGCTCGCTCAGTGCGCGCGCGCCGGCGGCCTCGATGCGGGGCCGCGACGGTCGCGCGCACCGGCGCGTAGCGGCTGGAGATCGTCAAGCGTACCGACCTGCACCGCTTCAAGGTCCTGCCCAAGCGATGGATCGTCGAGCGGACCTTCGCGTGGATCAGCCGGAACCGGCGACTGATGCGCGACTACGAGCGCCATGCGCGGACCGTGGCCGCCTTCGTCCGCCTCGCCATGATCCGCATCATGCTCCGTCGCCTCGCGCGGCCAAATCCATGCAACTGAATCGGAACTTCTGGGATCGGCTCTAAGCCGGG
>VGEH01000267.1 GCA_016869375.1 Alphaproteobacteria bacterium
TCACTGCTCATCGTTTGCTCCTTCACTCTAGAAGAAGCCACCATTCCCGAAAGTGCGAAAGATTCTGTACGTTATCACCAGTTCGGCCTCGCCGAGGTCTCGCATCGTTCTCTCGACGAGCTGAGCGGCGGCCAGAAGCAGCTCGTCTTCTTCGCCCAGGCGTTGCTGCGCGATCCGCGAGTCATGCTGCTCGACGAGCCCGTCAGCGCCCTCGATCTCCGCCACCAGCACCTGCTGATGGAAGACGTCCGACGCCTCTGCCGCCAGCACGAGATGGTCACCGTCGTCGTGCTGCACGACCTCAACTTGGCGGCGCGCTTCGCCGACCGGCTGGTCATGCTGTGCCCGGATATGACCTGCGTCGAGGGATCGCCGGCAGAGGTGCTCGACCAGGCGCTGCTCGGCCACGTCTACGGCGTCGATACGCGCATCAGCCTCGACGAGGACGGCTACCCCTGGGTCCAGGTGCGCGGCGCGACGCGCTAGGCGATCGGCGCCGGAGGCACGACGCCGAGCTTCTCGCACCAGGACTTCAACGAAGGCATGACCGACGGGTGAAGCATGACGCCCGCCTTCTGCTGCTCGGCCTTGCGTGCCAGCGCGCCATCGCCCGGCACGCGCACCGGCTCGTCGCCCGGCTTCACCGGTGTCCCGCGGCACGCTTCGGCGAGCCAGCCCGTCTCGCGCTGGAAGCTGTCGGTACCGCCGAAGGCGGCAGGGTCGATTACCTGGACGAAAAGCGAGGCGCCCCAGCCCGTCGCCTTGTCGGCGCGGCCATAGCCGCCGAGACCGGAGGTCAGCGCCTCCATCAGCAGCGCCATGGCGAAGCCTTTGTGGCCGGCATCCATGCCGCCGAGCGGCAACAGGGCACCGGGCGGCTTCGCGAACAGCACGCCGGGATCGTCGGTCGGCTCGCCCTCGGCCGATTTCAGCCAAGCTCCCGGTAGCTTTCCGCCCTCCCTGTTCTTGCGCGTGACCATGCCGTTGGTGGTGATCGACGTGCTGACATCCATGATCACCGGGCCGGCGGCGGTCGGCCATCCGGCCGCCATCGGGTTCGGCGTATAGCGGCCCTCCAGCCCTCCATGCGGCGCGACGCTGGCGACCGTCGGGTCGCTCGAATAGAGCAGCCCGACCAAGCCCAGCTCCACGATCTGCGAGAAGTACGCGGCGAGGCAGGCGATGTGACCCGACCGGCGCACGACGACGGTGCCGGTGCCCTGAATCCGTGCCCGCTCGGCAGCAAGCGCAAAGGCCTGGCGGACGATGTAAGGGCCAAGCAGCCGAGCGCCCTCTGGCGCCGCTTCCCAGACCACAGCGGCCGGCCTGTCGGAGAGCACCTTGGGCGCGCCCGACCTGGCGTAGCGGCCCGCCTCGAGCTCCGTCAGGTTCTGCGCCAGCAGCGCGAGTCCGTGCGTGGTGTGGCCCATCAGGTCGCCTTCGACCAGCACTTCGGCGGTTATCCTTGCGTGCTCGGCGGCGACGTCGAGCTTTGTCAGCAGCGATTGGGCGAAGCCGACGAGATCCTCTGCCTTGTAGCGCGGCGCCATCAGTAGGTGGCGCGCCCGCCGGTGATGTCGAAGGTGGCGCCGGTCGAGAAGGAGCAATCCTCCGACGACAGCCACGCGACCATCGCCGCAATCTCGTCGACCTCGACGAAGCGGCCCATCGGGATGCGCGAGAGCATGTAGTCGATATGCTCCTGCTTCATCTGCTTGAAGATGTCAGTCTTCGCCGCTGCCGGCGTGATGCAATTCACCAGCACGCCGGCTTGCGCCAGCTCCTTGCCGAGCGACTTGGTGAGCGCGATCAGTCCCGCCTTGGAGGCGCTGTAATGCGAGGCGTTGGGATTGCCTTCTTTGCCGGCGACCGAGGCGATGTTGACGATGCGTCCGTATTTCCGCTGCACCATGCCCGGCACCGCCGCGCGTGCGCAGAGGAATGGGCCGATCAGATTCACGTCGACGACCTGCCGCCAGACCGCCGGATCGAGTTCCCAGGTCTTGCCGTTGCCGCCGGTGATGCCGGCGTTGTTGACCAGGATTGCCAGCGGCCCCAGCGCCGCCTCGGTTTCCTTCACCGCCGCCTCGATCGAGGCGAGGTCGGTCACATCGACTTTCTGCGTATCGACCTTGCCCTTCTTCGAGAGCGCCGCGGACGCCGACTTCATCGCCTCAGGATCGACATCCCAGAGCGCCACGGACGCGCCGGAGGCAAGGAAACGCTCGGCGATGGCATAACCGATGCCGCGAGCGCCGCCGGTGATGGCCGCGACGCGGCCCTTGAGATCAATCTGGTTCATGAAAAGTCCCGCGTGAAAGAGGTTCCCAGGATTTCGAAAATCATCAGCCGGATCAAGGCGTCAGCATGAAGGCGAGAAATGAGGGCGCAGCCGCCGCAACCAGCGCGCGGGACCGGCTTCTGGACCGCAACCTTTGCCTCGCGCACCCCGCCCGGGATCGGTTAGTCTTTGATGGGCCTCCAAAAAGGGCGCTCGGCATCCCATCCCGTTCCGGGTGCCCGTTAGGATATTCTTAACGACCAAGAACGCTACATAAGCTGCTGATCCTGCTCCCGGGATCGCCTCCGGAGGAACGTGCTTAATGGCTACCAAGGCGTCCAAGACCAAGAAGACTGCGCGCCCCACGCGCGCCGAAGCCGAAGATGCGATCCGCGTCCTGCTGCGCTGGACCGGCGACGATCCCGACCGCGAGGGGCTGCACGATACGCCGGCACGCGTCTGCCGCGCCTATGAAGCTTATGGCGCCGGCTACGGCGCCGATCCCGAGGAGATCCTCTCCCGCAGGTCCTGTCCAGAATCTTTCGCACATTTGATCAGGCGGCGGCTCCGGATTGTGGGACCTGCGGCTGATAGAGTGGCCGCATGTTCATGTAGCACCTGGCT
>VGEH01000268.1 GCA_016869375.1 Alphaproteobacteria bacterium
GTTATCCAGGGAAGGAATGACGCGGTATCGAGAAAGGCAAACGACACCGCCGCGGCTGCCAGCAGAATGGCAGCGGCTGTCGTAAGGAGACTTCGCTCGGACGGTGACAGCTTCGCCGGGGACATGGCGGCAGGAGGCTAGTCGGCGAAGGGCGAGATAACCACCGTAATTGTTGTTAAGCTCCTGAAAAATCGTGACTATGGTTAATTCGACTTGGCCTCGGCCGGGTCTTTTCGCTCGTCGATCTTCGCCTGCTGCCAGAGCGCTTCCATCTCCTCGAGGCTGGCGCCTTCAGGGCGGCGGCCCTGCGCGGCGAGCGCGGCCTCGATGGCGCGGAAGCGCCGCTCGAACTTCCGGTTCCCGCGGCGAAGCGCGGCTTCCGGGTCGACTCCGAGATGACGCGCCAGATTGGCGAGCGCGAAAAGGAGGTCGCCGACCTCGTCCTCGATCGCATCCTTGCCGCCTCCGCCATCGAGCTCCGCCCTCAGCTCGGCGATCTCCTCCTCGATCTTGTCGAGGACCTGGCGGACCTCGGGCCAGTCGAAACCGACGCGCGCTGCGCGGCCCTGCAGCTTGTCGGCCCGCATGAGGGCAGGGAGGGCGAGCGCGACGCCGTCGAGCGCGGAGGCGGGGCTGCGGCTTGCCTTCTCGGAGCGTTCGGCGGCCTTGGTCGCTTCCCAGGACACGGTCTGGGCCGCGGCGTCGCGCTCCGGCCCCTCGCCGAAGACATGGGGATGGCGCCGCTCCATCTTGTCAGCGATGGCGCGGGCGACGTCTTCGAAGGCGAAAGCGTCCTGTTCCTCTGCCATGCGGGCGTGAAAGACGACCTGAAACAGGAGGTCGCCGAGTTCCTCCTTTAGATCGGGAAGGTCGCCGCGCGCGATCGCATCGGCGACCTCATAGGCCTCCTCGACCGTGTAGGGAGCGATGGTGGCGAAGGTCTGCTCGAGGTCCCAGGGGCAGCCGCCCTCGGGCGCGCGCAGCCGCGCCATGATCTCGATCAGCCGGTCGATGTTGCGAAGGGTCATGCGCCGCACTATAGCCGCTGGCCCTTGGAGAGAGGGGAGGATGAGCGGGGAAGAGGCGGGGCGGCCGCCGAAGCATGGTTGGGCGCGGATGGTGCCGGAGCTGCACGTCACCGACATCGCGGCGAGCCTTGATTTCTGGGGCGCCGGGCTCGGCTTCGAGATCGCCTATCGGCGGGCGGAGGAGCGCTTCGCCTATCTGGAGCGGCCGGAGGGCGCGCAGATCATGCTCTGCCAGCGCCACGGCCGCTTCGAGACCGGGCCGATGGAAAGGCCGCTGGGGGGCAGGGCGTCATGCTGCAGGTCTATGTCGACGACCTCGGTCCGATCCTGGAGAGGCTGCAGGCGCGATCCTGGCCGCTCTACCTGGAGCCGCGCGAGGTCTGACGGCGGACCGGCGACCGCGCGTCCGGCCAGCGCGAGTTCTTCGTCCAGGATCCCGACGGTTACCTGATCATGGTCGGCCAGAGCCTCGGCGAACGCGACGCCTAAGGCAGCGACAGGATCGCGTCGGCGAACTCCCTCGGCGCCTCCTGCGGCAGGTTGTGACCGACCAAAGGGATCAGGCGGTGGGAGAAGGGGCCGGAGAAGCGCGGGTGCGAGGCCATGGCGGCGGTCGGGGTTACCGTGACTCCGTCGCCGGTGCCGTCGATCGAGATGGCGGGAACCGCGATCGAGGGCTGGGCCTCGAGCTTCTTCTCGATCGCCGCGACCGCCGAGTCGCCTGGGGCCAGCCCCTTGAAGCGATGGCGATAGGAGTGGACGACGACCTCGACGAAGTCCGGGTTGTCGAAGGATGACGCGGTCCTGGCGTAGGTCGCCTCGTCGAAGCGCCAGTTCGGCGACCACAACCGCCAGAGCAGCTTGCAGAATTCGTAGCGGTTCGCCGTGAGGCCGGCGCGGCCGCGCTCGCCATGGAGATAGTACTGGTACCAGAACCGATGCTCAGCCTCGGGCGAGGCTGGCTCGAGCGACTTCGGGATGTTCTGGACGTTGTAGCCGTTGCCGGTGATGAGCCCGCGGACGCGCTCCGGCCAGAGTGCCGACACGATGCAGGACGCCCGGCCGCCCCAATCGTACCCGGCGAGCGTCGCCTTCGGGATCGCGAGCGCATCCATGAAAGCCAAAAGGTCGGCCGCCAGGGCAGCTTGCTCGCCGGACCGCGGCGTCTCTGGCTTGAGGAAGCGCGTCGGTCCGTACCCCCGGAGATACGGCACCAGCACCCGACGCCCGGATGCCGCGAGGAGCACCGCGGCCTCGTCATAGGCCCGAACGTCGTACGGGAAGCCGTGAGACAGGATGACCGGCGGCCCGGAGGCAGGGCCGGATTCCTCGTAGGCGATATCGAGCACGCCGGCAGCGATGTGTTTCAGCATGGACTTCCCACTCTCTCACGGGCCTCCGCGTCCTCGCCAGCCGGTGGCTTGACAAGACGAGAACAATATAGGAACATTGTCGCCAAGATGGAGCGAGGGGGAGAGTTCTCATGGCCAGGTTGATGGATCAGATCGCGCCCGCGGATCGTGTGGTCTGGCGCTCGGCGAAGCGGCTCATCCGGCGTCGCGGCCCGGACGCCCGGCACGTCGCTGCCAACGCCTCCCACGCGCTTGCTTTCGAAGGCGACGAGTGTGAATCGGCGTGGAATATTGACCCCGTTTTGGGGGTGATCGGCGTTGAATATTGACCCCCTGATTTTGTTGGTGATCGGC
>VGEH01000269.1 GCA_016869375.1 Alphaproteobacteria bacterium
CGCGGATAGCCCGTCACTTGGAGCAGTCGCTCATGCTGGTCACCGCGCTCGCCCCGCATATCGGCTACGACAAAGCCGCCGCCATCGCCAAGCGCGCGCATGCGGACCGCATCGCCCTTAAGGAGGCAGCCGTCGCTTCGGGTCATGTCACCGCCGAGGACTTCGATCGGTGGGTGGATCCTCGAGCGATGCTGAGCCCGCGCCCTTGAGCCTAGAACCCGTCGCCGTGGAACCTCAGAGCCCACGCATCGTCAAGCGCTCCGTGGTCGTCGCCGGCCACCGGACCAGCGTGTCGCTGGAGGGGCCGTTCTGGGACGAGCTCAAGCGGATCGCCGAGACCCGCCGGGTCAGCCTCAACCAGCTGGTGGCCGAGGTCGACGGGCGCCGCGAGGGCAATCTGTCGAGCGCTCTTCGTCTCCTGGTGCTGGAGACCCTGAAGGCCGAGATCCGCTCAACGACCACCACGGCCGGCTAGACGGTCGATCATTCGACGCAGCCCCGGCCCTGGATGCAGCGTCGGCGCCCCCGGACCGGTCAGGTCCACCCTCCCATCGAGATTGCTCGTGCCTTCCGGGCTGACGACCGCGCCCGAGAGCTTCAGATCGAACAAGGCGCCCTGGAGCTTGCCGGCGGCGGAGATCGCCCCATCCGTCGCGAGAACCGCCGCGTCCCCGTTGGCGAAGAGCCGGAAGAGCTCCGAGGGCCGTCGAGTCGTGAGATCGAAGGAGAGATCCGAGTTCGCATCGGCCAAGGAAACTCGGCCAGCCGCGGTGAAACGGGCAGCGGCGACCTCGCCGACCCGGAACTTCCGGAGGTCCAGCCCGCCCGGAAGGATGACGGCATCGATGTCGAGATCGCGAAGGCCGATCCCCTGCCAAGTCGCGAGATCGGCGGAGGCGGTGAGGTTTCCGAGCACTCCCGCATCGAATGCCAGGGCGAAGAGCGGCAGATAGGGATCGAGGGTTATGCGGTCGATCGCGACCCGGAGATCGACGCGCGGCGTCGCCGCCGGCACGAGGCTGCCGCTTCCCAGCATGCGGCTCGTATCGAGCTTGAGATCGAAGCTCGGCACCGTCACGCGCTCGCCGTCGAACGAGGCGCGCAGCGATACCTGCACACGCCGCAGCCGGTCCGGCGCGACGCCCGAGGGCTCCAGCCCGAGCCAGGCCAGCGCGACGCGGAGATTGTCGGAGAGAAGGTCGATCTCGCCTTCATAGACCGGCTTGGTTCCGGTCGAGCTGATCCGACCGAAAGCCGTGATCTCGGTTCCGCCGGGCGCGAGCGCCTGAAGCTGGCGGAGCGCCATCTGCCGATCCAGGAGCCGAAGCTCGGCGCGGGCCTGACGAACGAGAGCGCCGCGCAGCGAGATCGCCTCGGCCGAAAGCAGTACCGACAGGTCGCGACCGTCGGCACCGCTGCGAAGCTCGAGGACGGTATCGCGCCAGCGCTCGGCCTCGAGGCGTCCGAAGGCGAGCTGGACCTCGCCGGCGCGCAGGCTCTCTGCCAGGTCGATGCGCCCGGTGACGCGCGTACCGTCGCTTTCGAAGGCGAAGTCGGAAAAGGTGACACGCCCCTCGGCCCAGGCGAGCTTGGCCTCGACCGTTCCCGGTCCGGCGAATGGCGCCGAAACGATGCCGATCCGGGCGAGCGACTTCGATGCATCGGCCGCCGTCAGCTTGAGCGGACCGCCCAGCTCGAGCCCGGCGCCGCCGCGATTGGCGGCCCCCGTCAGCGCTGCTTCCATGCCGCCGCCCTGCACCTTGGCCGCGAAGCCGACAGGCCGTCCGGAGTCCAGGCGCCCAAGCGTCATCTCGAAGCGGACCGGCTCGCCGCCGCTTCGTCCCGTGCCGCGAACGTCGAAAGGCCCGACCGGCGAGGCTGGCGCGATCGTGAGCGCGAGCTGTTCCAGCAACCGGCCTTCCGGGCCTTCGACGACGGCATCGGTGATCTCGAGCCGCTCGATCGGGAGCGTCGGCCAGGCCCCGCTCGAGGTCCGCCAGGCGGCGAAGGCGGCCAGCCGAATGCTCGGGCCGACCAGCGCGATCGACTTCGGCTCGATGCGTCCGACCAGCAGCGGCCAGAAGGCGACGGTGATCCGCGCTTCCCGGGCGGTCAAAAGCCTATCGCCGACCTCGAGCTCGGGCAGGACCAGGACCGGATTGGCGGCGAGACGGATGCCGAGCCGGCCGCCGAGCGTCACCGGCCGGTCGAGCCAAGCGGAGACGCTGTCGACGACGCGACCGCGGAAGCTATCGAGATCGAGCTCTGCGAACAGGCCGAAAAGCAGGGCCGAGACCAGGACGACAGGGATCGCCGCCCAGCGGCGCTTGCGCCGCCGGGGTCTCATGGCACGCCGCCAGGCTCAGCGATCAGCGGGACCGAGAGCCTCGTACGTGGATATTCTTGGACTTTTGCGACTTCCTCGCCCCGGACATATCGA
>VGEH01000270.1 GCA_016869375.1 Alphaproteobacteria bacterium
CCGTCTCGGAACGCGGCACCGCCAAGGCGAGAGCGTTGGCGACGAGGATGCACGCACCGAGGAAATAGAAGACGGCGGACAAGCCGTACTGGTCGGCGATCAGCCCACCAATCGGCGGCGCGATCGCGGTCAGCGTCGACTGGGTCCCGAACATCGCGCTGGTCATGGTCGCAGCGAGCGAGGGCGGCGTCCGGTCCATCAGCCAGGAATGGATCACCGGCCGCATCGCATACATACAGAAGCCCAGGATCGAGATCGCAGCGATGAAGATCGTCGCATCCGAGATGAGGGTCAGCGCCAGGACCAGCACCGTCGTGCTCGCCATCCCGGCGAGCACGATCGGGCGTCGTCCAATGCGGTCAGAGAGCACGCCCGCGATCGGCGCCGCGACGATGCCGCCGATCTGCAGCAGCATCAGCGAGAGGCCCATCCAGAACGGGTTGAGCTTGAGCTCGTCGGCGAGGTAGAGCGGCAGGAAGACCAGAAGCCCACCCTGCATCATCGAGCGCATACCGGCCATCAGGCAGAGCGACCACACGGCGCGCTGCTTGAACACGGTGACGGTCTCGGAGATGTAGGAGCTGAGGCTCTTCTTCTTGGCCTCCGCCTTGGCCGCGGTATCGCCGCCATTGAGGCAGAGGAAGATCAGCGCTGCGACGGCAAGGCCCATGACCGCGTTGATCTCGGCCGTCGCATGCCAAGTGAGCGAGAGCATGAGCGCGCCCGCGACCAGCGGCGCCACCGCGTCGCCGACATTGGCGCCGAGCGCGTGGATCGAGAGCGCGTAGCCGCGGTTCTTGGGCAGATGGCTCGAGAGATAGGCGATCGCCGCCGGGTGCCAGAGCATGTTCGTGGCGCCGATCAGCGTCACCGCCGCGGCGAGCGCGACATAGCTCGTGGTGACGCCGACGAAGAACAGGCCGATGGCGCCGCCGACCAGCGCGATCGCCTGGATCAGGATGCGCCGGCCGGTCAGGTCGACGACGCTGCCGCTCGGCAGGTTGGCCAGCGCCGAGCTGACATAGAAGCAGGTCACCAGCAGGCCGGCCTCGGTATAGGACAGGCCGAGGTCGCGGGTGATGAAAGGGAGAACGAGGTAGAAGGTCGCCGCGATCCAGTGCGTGGCGCCGTGGCCGAGGCTCACCAGGATGACGGGAAGCTGGACCTCGCGCGTCGCGAGCGAGGCGGTCGAGGCGGTCATCTAGGAGCCTGTCCGAGGAATGGCCACGGCCTCAGTTGCGATGCGCGGCGGCGAGGGCGCGAAGCGGGCGCGACGGCGATGCTGGACGCATCGCCTAGCGCCCGCGACAAAGCCATCGCCCCGCGCTTCGCAACCCGAAGGGCCGTCTTTAGAAGAGCTTGGACGTCGTCGAGCGCCGCTCGTGATGCGTCCAGCATCATGTCGCGCCGCTCTCCTAGTCCAAGCTCTTCTAAAGACGGCTGAGGCCATGGCCATTCCTCGGACAGGCTCCCAGCTACTTTACCTTGATCAAGTCCCCGGACTTCGCGGATTTCCCGATCGCCTCGAAACAGGCGACGCCGTGGACCACGTCGTCGAGCGGTACCGGATAGGGGACGCCGCGATTGACCGCGGCGGCGAACGCCTCGAGCTCGGCCCGCTCCTTGTTCACCGACGGGAAGTTGCGCGTCTTCGGCTGGCCGTCGACGAGGCAGACGGTGAGCTCGGTCTCGCCCTTGAGCTCGGCCCAACCCTTGGAACCGAAGACGGTCAGCCGCTGCATCGGCGCCGTCGCCTGAAGGCAGGACAGATATCCGGACATCTTGTTCTTGAACCGGAACAGCATGCTGGTGGTGTCGTCGAGCGGCACGTCCAGCACCAGCTTGAAACTCGAAACCTGGATGCTCGCGATCGGGCCGACGAGATAGATCATCGCGTCCACCCAGTGGATGCCGCTGCCGCCCATGCCGCCGGCGGGGCTCTCGGTCGGATCGGCGCGCCACATGCCCTTGCGATAGCGGAAGCCGCCGGGTCCTGAGGTATTGCCTTCCAGGTGCAGGATGGTTCCGAGGGCGCCATCGTCGATGAGACGCTTCATCTCATGGAGCGATGGCAGGAAGCGCCGGTTATGACCGGCAGCGAGAACCACGTTGGCGCGCTTCGCCGCCGCGACCGCCTTGGCTGCGCTGTCCTTGGTGATGGTGACCGGCTTGTCGACGAAGATGTGCTTCTTCGCCTTGGCCGCCGCCATGATCTGCGCCGCATGAACGGAATGCGGGCTGGCAAGCACGACCGCATCGACCTTGGGATCGGCGAGCGCGGCCTCGTAGTCGGAATCGAGCGGGAAACCGTGGTCGGCGGCGAAGGTCGCGGCATTCCGCGGCGTCCGGGTAACGCCCCGCACGAAGCGGATCTTGTCGCTCTTGCCTTGGACCGAGTTGACCAGGGTCTGCCCCCAGCA
>VGEH01000271.1 GCA_016869375.1 Alphaproteobacteria bacterium
CGGTATCTTGAGATTGACGTCTCCCGCCTTGGTCTGCAGCGTCCGATCGTAGCTGCCGGCTCGCCTGTCCTGCCGCGCTTCGCTGCGCTCATAGCGACCCGCACCGCACAGACGGTCGGCCTCAGACGCAAGGAGTGCATTCAGCGTCTCCTCGACCGTGCCGCGCACCATCTCTCCCAGATGATCCCTGATCCGAGCCTCGTCGATCTGGATCACCTGGCCCATCGCAGTCTCACTGCTCATCGTTTGCTCCTTCACTCTAGAAGAAGCCACCATTCCCGAAAGTGCGAAAGATTCTGTACGTTATCGCTCGGTTCCGCTGCTGCAGCGCATTGAGACCGACGCGATCTGCGTCGTGCTCTCGGGTGCCGAGGCCGAGCGCCGCGAGACCCTGAAGCAGGTCGCTTCCCTCGGCCAGCCCGTGGTGGTGATCCAGGACGCGCTTCCGGAGGAGATTTCCGACGGCTGCTCGCTGATCCAGGACGATTTCGCCGGCGGCGTGCATCTCGCCCGCCACCTCTTCGATGTGCGGGCGAAGCATGTGGCGCTGCTGGCGCCGCGGGCGGAGTGGCCGGCGATGGAGCGGCGCGAGGCCGGCATCCGCTCGGTGCTGGTCCGGCTGGCGCGGCCGCCTGCGCTCCATCTCGTGCGCTGCGGCGACGAGAGCTTCGATGCGACGCAGCGCGCGCTCGAGCGCCACGCGACCGAGAACGGCATCCCGGACGTGATCATCGGCGGCAACGACCAGATGGCGATCGCGGCGATGAAGTTCGCCACGTCGCGCGGCCTCAAGTTGCCCGAGGAGGTGCGCGTCACCGGCTTCAACGGGCTTGCCATCTGGCGCTACGCGACGCCGGAGCTGACCACCGTGTTCTCCTCCGCCTACGAGCTCGGCGAGGCGGCGGGAAAGGCGATCCTCACCCGCCTCGAGACCGGCAGCTTCCCCTATCGCACCCAGTCCCTCCCGGTGCGCTTCGCGCCGAACCGGTCGTCGGCGGGGTAGGGGGCTCTGAAACCGTCAGGCGCCCGCTTCTAGCCGAGGCTGTTGAAAGGGCTTCGGACAAGCCGACTTCATCATCTGACGCGCATGGGCGGTTGACATTCGTCGCGTCTGGCTTGATAGTTCACCGTATGGTGAACTATCAAGAACGCCTCGACCGAACCTTCGCCGCCCTCGTCGACCCGACGCGGCGCGCGATCCTGGCCAGGCTCGAGCGGGAAGGCGGGGTCACGATCAGCGACCTCGCCGAGCCGTTCGAGATCAAGCTCCCGGCGGTGATGAAGCATCTCGATGTGCTCGACGATGCAGGCCTCATCCGCCGCTCGAAATCCGGGCGGACGGTGACCGTCGAGCTCGACCCCGAACCGATGAAGGCCGCCATGGACTGGCTCCGCCGCTACGAGCGCTTCTGGTCCGCCAGCCTGGATCGCCTCCAGGCCTATGCGGAGGCCGAGGAAAAGAAGGCAAGGAAGCGCCGGAAATGACCAGCGTCACGCTCGTGCGCCGCATCAAGGCGCGCCCCGCGATCGTCTTCGACGCGCTCACCACGCCGGAAGGCATCGGGCATTGGTGGGGGCCGGATCCCGGCCCGGTGTTGCTGGCCGAAACCGATCTCCGTGTCGGCGGGCAGTTCAAGGTCCGTTTCCGCATGCTCGACGACAGCGAGCACGAGAGCAGCGGCGAGTATCTCGAAGTCGTCCCGCCCAAGCGCCTGGCGATGACGTGGCGCTGGGTGGGCGACGAGGATTCGGGCGGGGAGTCCCATCTCGCCTTCGACCTCCGCGCCATCCCCGAGGGTACCGAGCTCACGCTCACGCATTCCAGGCTGCATGACGATGACAGCGCGCGCGGGCATGAGGGTGGTTGGAGCGGCGCGCTCGACAAGCTCGTCCGGCATTTCGAGGGAGTTCGCGCATGAACCTCTTCTATGGATGGGTCATCGTCGCGGTCGGCGCGGTGATCAGCTGCGTCGCCATCGGCGCCATGTTCTCGCTCGCCGTGTTCCTCGAGCCGATGTCGACGACGACCGGCTGGTCGCGCGCCGGCATCTCGATGGCGATGACGCTCGACTTCCTCGCCCTCGCCGTCGCCTCTTTCTTCTGGGGGGCGGCGAGCGACCGGTTCGGCCCGCGGCCCGTCGTCCTCTGCGGCGCCGTGCTGCTCGGGCTCGGGCTTTTCCTCGCCAGCCGCGCCGAGGCGCTGATCGAGTTCCAGCTTCTCTACGGCATCCTGGTCGGCGCCGCCTCCGGCGCCTTCTTCGCGCCGATGTTCGCCACGGTGACCGCCTGGTTCGAGAAGAACCGCGCGCTCGCCGTCTCGCTGGTCTCGGCCGGCATGGGCGTGGCGCCGATGACGATCGCGCCGATCGCGCGCTGGCTGATCTCGGCCTATGACTGGCGGACGGC
>VGEH01000272.1 GCA_016869375.1 Alphaproteobacteria bacterium
TCGGCGAATACTTCGCCGGCGAGCGCACGATCTTCGACCTGCCGCTGGCGCCGAAAGGCACCGAGTTCGAGCAGAAGGTCTGGGACGAGCTCCTCGCCATTCCCTATGGCGAGGTGAAGCAGTATGGCGACATCGCCCGCAACATCGGCGGCATCGCGCGCGCGGTCGGCGGCGCCTGCGGCTCGAATCCCATCGCCATCGTCATCCCCTGCCATCGCTGCGTCGGCCAGTCGGGATTGACCGGCTTCTCCGGCGGCAAAGGCGTCGACACCAAGAAGGCGCTGATCGACCTTGAGAGAGGGCAGGGGGCGCTGTTCTAGCGCCCGATCTCCCGCTGGTAGAAGAGCAGATCGAGCTCCGGCGCCTTGGCGCCGAGATTGGTCAGGAGGCCGTGGGCCTGGCCGCGGTGGCGGGTCTGGTGGTTGAAGAAATGCGCGAGGGCGGGCGCAACCGGCTGCTCCACATCCTCGGGCCGCGTGATCAGACGATAGCGGATCGTGCCGGCGAGCCTCGCCTCATCGAGGCCGCGCACATAGGCGAGGATGCGTCTATCCTCGGCTTCGCGCGCAGTGCGCAGCGAGGAGAGATCCTCGAACAGGATCGCATCCAGCCGCTTCGGCGCCTCGCCCTCGCCGGTGAACCGCCGCATCCAAACGCGGTCGCCGACCAGGATGTGGTTCAGCGTCCCGTGCAGCGACTTGAAGAAGGCGCCGCGGTCCTCGCGATACTGCGCCTCGCTCACCCGCGCCGCGGCGGCGTAGAGCCGCGTGTTGGCCCAGGCGTTGTAGGCGGCGAACATCTCGAAATGGGACTTGAACATCCATCCCTCTTGTTCCAATTTCTGGAACAGACTAGCATGCCGAATGATCATTGTCGGCTTCGACCTGATCGCGGCCCTCCTCGTCCGTGAAGCACGGCGTCGGCCGAAGCAGGCGAAGACCCTTGATCGTCGCATCGCGGCGTGGAGGGCGGAAGTCGAGAAGGCGGCTTGGCGACGGCCAACGGACATCAAAGCCGTCTACGGCAGCGCCGACGTGATCGGCGGAGATCGCGTTGTTTTCGATATCTGCCGTAACAGCTATCGCCTTGTCGTCCATGTGAACTATACGGCCGGCGTCGTCAGAGTTCGCTTTGCCGGCGACCACGCCGAATACGACAAGATCGATGCGACGGCAGTCTGACCGGGAGAAGTCCTATGCTTAAGCCGATCAAAAACCGGGCTCAGCACAAGGCCGCTCTCAAGCGGATCGACCAGCTCATGGATGCCACGCGGGAGGACGAGCTTGCCGAGTTGTCGGTCCTTGCCATCCTGGTCGAGAAGTATGAGCGCGAGACATTTCCGATCGATCCGCCTTCGGCGCTCGACGCCATCCGCTTCCGCATGGAGCAGATGGGCTATACCCAGGCCGATCTTGGCCGGCTTCTCAACAGTCGCAGCCGCGCCTCCGAGATCATGAAGGGAAAGGGGCGCTTGTCGCTCGGCACAATTCGCCGGCTGCACGATCAGTGGCGGATTCCGGCCGAGATTCTGATCCGCGAGGCCGCCTGATCCTCTAGGGACCCGCGCCGAGCGTCCGGTAAAATTCCTCCGGCGCCTCGATCTCCTTGAGCTTCCGGTTCTCGATCAGGAGGAAGCGCGTGCCGATGGCGGCGACGAAGCTGCGGTCGTGCGAGACGATCACGCAGGTCGCCTCATGCGTCAGGATCTCCTGCTCCAGCGCCTCCTGGCCCGGGATGTCGACATGGGTGGTCGGCTCGTCCATCAGGTAGAAATTCGGCTCGGCCAGGCGCAGCGCGAGCAGGCCGAGCCTGGCCTTCTGGCCGGGCGAGAAATTCTTGATCGCCTTCTCCTGGCGGTCGACCGGGAAGCCGGCGCCGGCGAGCAGGCTCTTGCTGCGCTGGTCGCCCAAACGAAAGGTCCCGGCGATGAAGTCGAAGGGCGTCGCTTCCGACGGAAGCTGCGACATGTGCTGGTCGACATAGGCGAGCACGACCGAGGGGCTGACGCGGAATCCGGGCGTGCCGCTTTCGCCGGCCAGCACGGCGCGATGGACGAGCTTCACGAGCTGCGACTTGCCGACGCCGTTCCGCCCCACCAGCACGACGCGGTCGCCCTGCTTCAGGTCGAGGCGGCCGGTCTTGAACAGCGGCGTGCCGTCCGGCGTCGCCACTTGGACATCGTCGAGGCCGACCAGCACGCGCGCATGGATGCCGCGATTGGCGAGACGAATCTCGCCGGCCGAGCGCTCGTTGTGCAGCGGCTTCAGCTTCTGCTCGATCTTCTCGGCGCGGTCCTTGAGCTGCATCGACTTCTTCTGCAGCAGGTCGCT
>VGEH01000273.1 GCA_016869375.1 Alphaproteobacteria bacterium
TCATCATCGAAAGCTGGCGGCGTCACTTCAACGCGATCAGACCGCATGAATCGCTCGGCTACAAACCGCCTGCACCGGAAGTGTTCGTGCCTGCATTCGCCGCATGGCCGGCTGCGCTACGCCGATCAGCTTCGCCGGCCACGCTCCAACTAGCGCAACGGCCAACTCTGAACTAACATTCCATCTGGACCACTCGATGGGGGCCGATCACCCTTCGGGCCGCCCACGAGGTAGTTCGGGTTCTTGGTCAGCGTGATGGTACGGCCCGGCTGCACATTGCTCGCCGTATAGGGACCGGTGCCGACCGGCGCCTCCGACATGCCCTTGGTGCCGACCTTGGCGTAGTACTCGTGCGGGTAGATCGGGATCGCGGCGTTCAGATATTCGAGTGCCGCCGGAAACGGGGCCTTCAGATTGATGCGGACCGAGTAATCGCTGAGCTTCTCGGCGTTCTTGATCCAGTTGACCATGATCGGGACCGCGACCTTGTTGGCGGGGTCCGAGGTCCAGTTGAGGGTGTAGACGACGTCCTCGGCCGTGAAGGCGGCGCCGTTGTGGAACTTCACGCCCTGGCGCAGCTCGAGATCGAGCGTCGTCTCGTTGACCCATTTGTACGAGGTCGCGAGCAGCGGCTCGTACTGGCCGCTGACCGGGTTGCGCTCGACCAGGTTGTCCCAGATCAAGCGGCCGACGATCATGCCCTCGCGTACACCCTGGTTGAAGTAGACGTCGTTGCTCTCGACGACGCGACTCCAGCCGATGTTGAGCGTGTCATCGCGCTTTCCGGCAAAAGCGGATCCGGTAGTGAGAGCAATGGCGCCGGCGAGACCCGCCGCTGCGATCGCTGTTGCTCCGCGACGAATGGTGCTGGTCTTCCTCATGGCGCTCCTCCCTCTCGTCCCCGAGGTCGTCCGCACTTGGGCGGGTGCGCCTGAGGTACGTATGCGGCTATATTGGCGGTCGCCGACCATGCGTGACAAGGGCAATCTGCCGATTACTTATCGACCTATCAGCAACGTTACGCCGCCCGATCCGGACGGCTACGTTCACGTGCAAAAAGCGAAACGGGGGCATATGCTTAGTATTCTATCAACAAACCGCCGCCGGCCAGCCGCGTCCGGAGCCGGAAGCTAGAGAATGGCGAGCACCCGTAAGAAGCGCTCCGCGCCGCCCACCGCCCGCCGCCTGAAGCCGGCCGAGCGTGAGCGGCTGATTCTGATCGAAGCGAAGAAGTATTTCTCCGAGCGCGGCCTCAACGGCGGCACCGAGGAGCTGGCGAAGCGCCTCGGCGTCACCCAGCCCCTGCTCTTCCGCTACTTCCCGACCAAGATCGCGATGATCGATCGCATCTTCCACGAGATCGAAGAAAGCGCCTTCGATCCCGACTGGGTCCGCCAGCTGCTGGACGACTCGATCCCGCTCGAAGACCGGCTGACCGGGTTCTACACGAGCTACTTCAACCGCGTGATGACCAAGGAGAATTTCCGGCTGTTCCTCTATGGCGGCCTCGCCTGGTCGGGCCAGCCGACCCCGCGCTACTACGGGCAAATGCGACGCACGATCTATCCGACGATCGCGCGCGCGATCCGCCCAAGCCTGCCCGCGAGCCTCCGCGGCAAGAGCAAGGTGACCGATACCGAGCTCGAGATCGTGCTGACCCTGCACGCGATCATCTATCACCTCGGCGTCCGGCGCTGGGTCTTCTCGATCCCTCTCAAGGGTAAGATCGCGGACCTGATCCGGCTCAAGGTGAAGGTCTTCCTCGGCGGCATCGGCACCGCCGCGAACGGGAAGTAGCCGTGGAAGTCGCCGTCATCGGTAACTCCGCCGTCAACACCGGCTTCGCCGTGGCAGCGGACCTCGCCATGGCCGGCCATTCGGTCCGGCTCGCCTCCTGGCCCGGCGCGGAAGCCGCGCTTGAGCCGGTCCGGCGCCGCGGCGGGTTGGAGCTTGCCGGCGATCCGCGACAGTCGGTCAGCGGCAAGCTCGGGCTTTCAAAGCCAGCGCTCAAGGATAGCGCCAAGGCGGCCCTCGACGGCGCCGAATTCGTCTTCCTCGACATGCTGGCGCCGGAGTTCGAGGCGCGGTTCTCGACGATCGTCGAGCATCTGCGGCCGGGCCAGGTCGTGCATGTCAACATCCACGGCTATTGGCCGGCGCTGCGGCTGGCGCCGATCCTCAACGCCGCGGGCCTGAGCGGCGTTGGTCCTCCCCCTGAAAAGTGGTCCACCCTGAACTATGTCTTTTGACAAGAAGGAGGACTGCAATGCCGAAGAAGAGGCACAAGCCTGAAGAGATCGTTTCGAAACTCCGACAAGCCGATGTCT
>VGEH01000274.1 GCA_016869375.1 Alphaproteobacteria bacterium
CGGTCGTACCGGCAAGCTGGCCGTGACGCCGGAGGTGCTGTCATGAGCCGCACCCTCCCCATCATTCTCGCTGACCAGCGGCTCGCCGAGCGCCGCGGGCCAGTCGGGCAGAGGCCGATAATCCTTGGCATTCGTCGGCGCCGGATAGAGCCGGCTCTCCAGCGTCTCGTCGCTCATCTCCGCCGGAAGCGGCCAGCCAAGACCAGCACGCCGCGCTCGACGCAGGCATTCACCCGCCGCCGTCGGACTGATGCAAAGGCTCGCGGCAATCTTGCGTTTTGACATGCCGCCGGCGCTGAGCCGAAGCACGTCACGGACCTTGCGCATGGGTAATCTCTCTCCAGGCATCCCCAGCTCCTCTCAAAAGGAGCTGAGCCAATGCCGATTCGAAGATCACCCAACGATGCTCATCACCCCCGTCCACAGCCTGGTCGCGATCGCCCGGAATGGGTGGTCGCGATCAATCGGAACGACTGGTCGCAATCAATCGGAACAGGTGGTCGCGATCATCCGGTACGCGCAAGCAGTCCCTTGGTGAGAAGGCTCTTCAGGACATTGCCGGCGGCATTGCCCTTCAGCTTTGCGGTAATCGGAAAGACGCAACCATCGGGCCGCTGGCAGGCGGCGGTCAGGACGACGAGTTGAGAATCGGACAGCCTGGTCATAGCAGCCCGTTGACGAAGTCTGGGTGGACTGATTCCGTCTGAAGATCGGGATTCGGACGGTGGCGGCGATGGCGATGAGACGCGAAGCCGAGGTTCAGGGTGACCTCGTCGTGACCTGGGCGGAGATGCCGCGTTCGCCGGGACACGCGTTCTACGACCGGCTGCAGAATTTGCTGAGCGAGGCCGGCTTTGACGTCTTTGTCGAGACGGAGTGCAAGCCGTTCTACGCGCCTCGCATGGGGGCTCCTTCACTGCCGCCGGGACGCTATTTCCGGATGCACATGATCGGCTATTTCGAGGGGATCGACAGCGAGCGCGGGATCGCCTGGCGGTGTTCGGATTCGCTGTCGCTTCGCGAGTTCCTGCGATTGGCGAGCCGCGACAAGGTTCCCGATCATTCCTGGTTGTCGAAGACACGCAGCCGCCTGCCGCACGAGGTTCATGAGAAGGTCTTCGGCTGGGTGCTTGCCCTGGTCGCCGAACGCGGGCTGGTGAAGGGCGAGCGGATCGGCGTCGACGGCTCGACGATGGAAGCCAACGCCGCGCTGCGAACCATCGTGCGCCGTGACAGCGGCGAGACCTATCGCCAGATGCTGACCCGGATGGCGCAGGAGAGCGGGGTGGCAACACCGACGCTCGACGATCTCGTCCGGCTCGATCGCGCCCGCAAGGGCAAGAAGCTGTCGAACGAGGACTGGACGAGCCCGACCGATGCGGATGCCAAGATCGCCCGGATGAAGGACGGGACGACGCGCCTCGCCTACAAGCCCGAGCACGCGGTCGACCTCGATACCGGCGTCATCGTGGCGGCGCCGATCCACCCGGCCGATGAAGGCGACACGACGACGCTCAAGCCGACATTGGACGAAGCGGAGAAGAACCTGTCCGCCATGGACCTGGCTCCGACGCGAGAAGACCCGTGCGACCTGATCGCCGACAAGGGCTATCATTCACGTGCTGTCCTCAAAGGTCTCGACGACGGCCCATGGAAGACGCGCATCGCCGAGCCGACGCCCGCCAACGGCTTTCTGCGCTGGCAAGGCGATGAGGAGGCACGTGTCGCGGTGTATGGAAACCGCAACCGGTTACGATCGGGCGTCGGCAAGCAGTCCATGCGCAAGCGCGGCGAAATCGTCGAACGTAGCTTCGCGCATGTCCTGGATCGTGGAGGCATGCGCCGCACGTGGCTGCGCGGTCGCGAAAACGTCCACAAGCGATACCTGATCCATGTCGCCGGCTTCAATCTCGGCATCCTGATGCGCGCGCTGTTCGGGTGCGGAACCCCGAGGGAGGCTGCAAGCGCCACGAGCGCCGTCTTATTCGTCATTCAGACCGAAGGCATGATGGCCATCGTAATGATCGCCATGGTCAACGGCGAAATAGCCATGCTCGTCGCCGTCGTAGCACCCGAACCAGGATGATCCGAGGGCGACTTCATCACCAGGCTGTTAAGCCGCGTCCTTCTCCTCCGCGTCCGCGCCGAGGCGCGCCGCCGTCATCGCGGCAAAGGTTCGATCCCCGCCATCGAGCGTCGCTTCCCGACCAGTGAATTCCTGCCAGCGGGTAACGATGACATCGACGTACTTCGGATCGAGTTCCATCAGGCGCGCGGCCCGGCCGGTGCGCTCGCTG
>VGEH01000275.1 GCA_016869375.1 Alphaproteobacteria bacterium
CCACCCCGCCCACAGGCACATCATCCACATCAACCCGATCGCGCTGCTGATTTCTCGACATCCTGGAAGCATCCATCTTCGGTCCTCTCTCGACAAATGGATGTCCAAGGAAACGGGGGCCAGCTCAAACGTTTCGGATTAGAAACATAAAGGGAGATTAAATGGCGGCGCGCATGGTGATCGCCGCGACTTTCCGGCCATCACGATCATGATAGTAACCCTCGCGCCGCCCAATGATCTCGAATCCCGCCCGGCGGTACAGTCCGACGCCCGCCACGTTGTTCTCGGCAACCTCCAGAAAGATCGACTTGGCGCCGCGCCTTGCCGCCTCGGCAATCGTGGCCGCGAGCACGCGGCTGCCATGGCCACGGCGGCGCAGGCCGGGAACCACGCCGAGGGTCAGGATGTCGGCCTGATCGGTGACAACCTGGACGATCGCGAATCCGGCCGAGATCCTGCCGGCCGGTGTGGTGTCTCGGAGCATCAGCGCAAATGCCCCGGACAGGCCGAGCGTCTTGGCGATGCTGGCGTGTCCCCATGGCTGGTCGAAGCAGGTCGCCTGCATCTCGGCAAGGCGCTCGACGTCACGTCGACCGACCAGAACGACCGACGGTCGCGTCACCGCTGTCCGTCCTTTGGAAAGGTGACATCCGGCGGCCGGAGATAGAGCGGCTCGGCGGAACGTGCGGCAGCCGTGGTGTGCCTTGCCGCCGCGATCCGCGCGACGGTCGCGGCATTCGGCACATCGGGGCCGAGACGGCGCGAATTTCGGCCGGCGGCGGCAAGGATTGGCGCAAGGCGTGCCGCTCCATCGCCGGCGAGAGCGATCTCTCCCTCAGGCCAGGCGAAGGTTGCGAGCTGGTCCGGCAACATTGCCAGAGGCTCGCTCAGCGCCTCGCCGTTCGCGAAGAGCTGCAGATAGAGATCGGCCCGCTTGCTTTCGAGCGCCACCGTGAGCGGACCATCCGCCGATGCAGCCGCGGCAACCGCTTCCAGCGTCGTCACACCTGCGAGGGGCCGGTTCGACGCCAGCGACAGGCCCTGCGCGGCGGCAAGGCCGACACGCAGGCCGGTGAAGTGGCCGGGGCCGATCGTGACTGCGATCAGCCCGACGCTCTCGAAGCCGAGGCCCGCCGCCGACATGGTCTCGCGCACCATCGGCAGCAGTCGCTCGGCATGGCCGCGAGCCATCGCCTCGAAGCGCTCGGCGACAATCTCGCCGTCGACCAGCACCGCAGCCGAACAGGCGGCGAGAGCCGCGTCGATCGCCAGAACCCGTTGCACCGTCCCGCCCATCGGCGACTCGATCTTCCTCAAAAACGCCTGCGGCGCCACCCGTCGGCAGCGCCGCGACGCGTTCTAGCGGAAGCGAGGCTTGGCGAGAAGCGACCGTCCTAGGCTTCGGCGCGAACCTCGATAACCTCGGGGATATAGTGCTTGAGCATATTCTCGATGCCCATCTTGAGCGTCGCGGTCGAGCTCGGGCAACCCGAGCAGGACCCCTGCATGTGGAGCGTCACGACGCCGTCCTTGAAGTCCTTGAAGACGATGTCGCCGCCGTCCTGGGCGACCGCTGGGCGGACGCGCGTGTCGATCAGCTCGATGATCTGCTCGACGATCTCGGCATTCTCGCCGTCCGCGACCGCGACCGCCTTCGGCGCCTCTGCGCCTTCGATGAGGATCGGCTTGCCGGCGGTGTAGTGGTCCATGATTGCGCCGAGCACCGCCGGCTTCACCACGGCCCATTCCTTGTCCTCGCGCTTCGTCACCGTGACGAAGTCGGAGCCGAAGAACACGCGCTCGATCCCGTCGATGCCGAACAAGGTCTCGGCG
>VGEH01000276.1 GCA_016869375.1 Alphaproteobacteria bacterium
CAATAAGTTGAACTAGATCGCGCGAGGCCGTCATGGCGAACCCAGCGGGTGAATCGAAGGACGGGGTTCTCAAGCTCGATTTCGACCGCCGGCTGATGCTGCAGTTTCGCGGCTCTGTGGTCACGTCCGATGCCGGATTGCTGGCCTATCGCGAACTCGACGACGCGCTCGCTCTCAGCACGATGGCGGCTGAACTCCTCGCCGACGCACGCACCGGCAAGAACGGCCGCCATGCGCTGGTGGGTCTGCTGCGACAGTCCGTCTTCGGCAGGCTTGCCGGATACGAAGACGTGAACGACGCCGAACGCCTGCGCCATGATCCGGCGATGCGCTGGATCGTCGGCGGCAAGGCGGCTTCGGGTGCGGCGGCATCGCCGAGCCAGATGGGCCGCTTTGAGACGCGCTGGCTGACCGCGGCGAGGAACCTTTCGGCGCTCGCCGATCTTTCCGGCCGATGGATCGACTGTGTTCACGGCCGTCGCCCGCCGAGGGGCATCGTGCTCGACATGGATTCGAGCGTCAGCCCGACCCATGGCGAGCAGGAGAGGAGCGTCTGGAACGGTCACTACGAATGCACCTGCTATCACCCGCTGTTCGTGTTCAATCAGTTCGGCGATCTGGAGCGCAGTGAGTTGCGTCCGGGCAACGTGCACAGCGCCGACGGCTGGGAAGGGGTGCTCAAGCCCGTCGTTGTGCGCTACCGGGGCAAGGTCTCGCGTATCTATTTCCGGGCGGATGCGGCGTTCGCGATGCCGGGGGTCTACGAGTATCTCGAAGCCGAGCGGATCACCTATGCGATCCGGCTTCCGGCCAACCGGGTCTTGCAGGAGCGGATCGGTTACCTGCTGAAGCGGCCGGTCGGGCGTCCGCCCTGCGAGGTCCGGCGCTACTACGCCAATTTCCGCTATCAGGCCGGAAGCTGGACGACGCCGCGCCGGGTGGTCGCCAAGGTCGAGTGGCACCCGGGCGAGCTTTATCCGCGCGTCGGCTTCATCGTGACCAACATGAGCCGATCAGCCGCGCGCGTCGTCGCCTTCTACAACAAGCGCGGCACGGCCGAGCAGCACATCAAGCAAGGCAAGGGCGCGATCAAGTGGACCCGGCTGTCATGTAGATCGTTCGCCGCCAACTCCGTCCGCCTGCAGCTTCATGCGCTGGCATACAATCTCGGCAACTTCCTGCGCACGCTGGCGACGCCCGAGCCAATCAAGGATTGGTCGCTGACGAGCCTGAAGGAGAAGCTGATCAAGATCGGCGCGAAGGTGGTGAGCCACGGCCGCTACGTCTCGTTCCAGATGGCCGAGGTCGCCATCCCACGGCACCTGTTCCAGGAGATCCTACGGCTGATTGCGGAACTACGACCGCAGCCGCCGCCAGCACCGGCGTAAGGCGGCTGATCGTTATTCGTTCAAGAGGAACTAACGGGAGAGGTGCGTCCAAATGCCAGGGAAAATACCCAGATCAGTTCCCTCGACGGCTATCCGAGGTGGCCAGAGGGGCGACATCCGTCCGAACCGCGCCAGAGTCTTGCGGGAAGGCCGGAAATGCGCAACGATTCGCGCCAATTCAGGGTTCATCTGGGGAATCCCGATTTTTCCTATCGAGAGCGCTGCATGTTCGCGACTAATTTCCCGGTCGCCGGCCTCAGGATCGGCTACGACGCTCTCGTCCGCGCGGTGG
>VGEH01000277.1 GCA_016869375.1 Alphaproteobacteria bacterium
CCATGGGTCCTCGCCAGCAAGGTCGCACGGCGGACGGCTCGGTCCGCTCTCGCGGAGAAATCCGTAGCGACCAGGATGCGTTTCATGAGCACTGCCCTCGCTATCAATCGAATCTCCTCGGGGACGCTTTCCTTCACGGCGTGATGGCAACCTTGAGGACGCCGTCGCGCTGATGGGCGAAGAGGTCGTAGGCGGCTTCTATGTCATCGAGCCTGAACCGGTGCGTCACCAGCGGCCTGGTGTCGATGCGACCAGAGGCGACGACCTCCATCAGGCGGCGCATGCGCTCCTTGCCCCCCGGGCACAGCGTGGTGATGATCTTGTGGTCGCCGAGGCCGGCCGTGAACGCCGCAAGCGGGATGCGCAGATCGCTGGAATAGACGCCCAGCGACGACAGCGTTCCGCCGGGCCGCAAGACGCGAAGGGCTGCCTCGAACGTGTCGGGAAGCCCGAGCGCCTCGATCGCGACGTCGACGCCGCGACCCTCGGTGATCTTCATGATCTCGCTGACCGGATCGGCGCTCCTGAAATCCACGACATGATCGGCACCCATGCTCCTGGCCATGGCGATCCGCTCGGGAACCGTCTCGACGCCGATGATCGTCGTGGCTCCCATCAGCTTCGCTCCGGCCGTCGCGCAAAGGCCGATAGGCCCCTGGGCGAAGACCGCGACCGAGTCGCCGATACGGATGCCACCGGACTCGGCCCCGCCGAGACCGGTCGACATGATGTCCGGACACATCAGAACCTGTTCGTCGGTCAGGCCGTCCGGGACAGGCGACAGATTGGCCATGGCATCGGGCACCAGCAGGTACTCAGCCTGCGACCCGTCGATGGTGTTGCCGAAGCGCCATCCCCCGAGCGGCTTCCAGCCATGAGCGGTACCGGCGCCGCACTGGGCATGAAAGCCGGAAAGCGAGGCATTCGAGTGGCCAGACGGGGTGATTGCGCCGGCAATGACGCGCTGGCCTTCCCGGTAACCCGCAACAGCGGATCCGAGCTTCTCGATGATGCCGACTGGCTCGTGGCCGACGACGAGCCCGCGCTTGACCGGATACTCGCCTTTCAGGATGTGGACATCCGTCCCGCAGATGGTCGTGGTGGTTATGCGGATGAGCGCATCGAGCGGGCCGACGTCGGGTATCGGCTTCGTCTCGAGGACGATGCGCCCTGGCTCGACGAACACGGCCGCTCTCATTCTGGTCGCCGACATGCTGGCCAGTCCTCCAATGAGCACTTCATTGGCCATAAGCTGCCAGGGAACCGTCCAATGCATTGATCTGGGTCAAGGCGCCATATCCGCTGCCGAAATAGCCTAAATGATGATTTGGAATGACGAACGCACATGTCGGTCCATTAGCCGGACCACTCCGGTCAACGGTCGAATTGAAGACCGCGACGAACGCTGCAGCTGAGTGCGCTGCATCCCTGTGACCGCCCCCAGAAGATCTGTTTGACCCACAGCGAGGTTCTCGAAATGAACATCAGGCGCGACGAAAAGTCAGACAGGCCGACAGAAGGCTTCCAGCGGATTCTCGTAGCTTCGGACCTCACCGC
>VGEH01000278.1 GCA_016869375.1 Alphaproteobacteria bacterium
CGGACACACGTCGCGAGCGCACTTATACCAAGTCCCTGAGAGGGTGACTCTTGAAGGGGATTCCCAAGGCAGCGAAAAAATGATTGAAGCTGGCAAACGGATGGGGGTTTGCCATGGCCGCTGCGATATCGGTGCGAGGGGACTTTGACGGCGCCGTGCTTCGGGGACTTGCGAAGCGGACGCGGGACGCGAAGCAAGCCCGCCGGCTGCTCGCGTTGGCCGAGATTTACGATGGCGGCGAGCGGCGTGACGCGGCGCGGGTCGGCGGTGTCGGCGTTCAGATCGTCCGGGACTGGGTGGTTCGCTTCAACGCCGAGGGCCCGGACGGGCTGATTGATAGGAAGGCGCCCGGTCAGCCGCCCAAGTTGAAGGGCGTTCATCGCCGCGCGCTGGCACGGATGATCGAGGACGGGCCAATCCCGGCGGTCCACGGCGTCGTGCGCTGGCGGCTGGTCGATCTGATCCAGTGGATCTGGGACGAGTTCCGGATCGTCGTCGCCAAGCAGACGCTGAGCCGCGTGCTGCGCGCGATGAACTACCGCAAGCTCTCGGCCCGGCCGCGCCATCACGCGCAACACCCCGCGGCGGCAGCGGATTTTAAAAAAACTTCCCCGCGGTCCTGGCAGAGATCGCGCGCCGGCAAGCGGCGGGCACGACGATAGAGGTCTGGTTCCAGGACGAGGCCCGGATCGGGCAGAAGAACAAGCGCACCCGCCGCTGGGCCCGACGCGGCACGCGGCCGTCGGCACCGCACGATCAGCGCACCCAGTCGGCCTATATCTTCGGCGCCATCTGCCCGGCCGAGGGCAAGGGGGCGGGGCTGGTTCTCCCCTTCTGCAACGCCGCGGCCATGAACCTGCATCTTGCCGAGATATCGCTCGCCGTCGCCGACGGCGCTCATGCGGTCCTCCTCGTGGACCAGGCCGGCTGGCACACCACGGCGAAGCTCGACATCCCGGCGAACATCACCATCGTCGCCTTGCCGGCCCGCTCGCCCGAGCTCAACCCGGTCGAGAACGTCTGGCAGTTCATGCGCGACAACTGGCTCTCCAACCGCGTCTTCGGCTCCTTCGGCGACATCCTCGATCACTGCTGCGACGCCTGGAACAAGCTAGTCGACCAGCCCTGGCGCATCATGTCCCTCGGACTGCGCCCCTGGGCTCATCGGTCCTAATCAATGGGACTTGGTATTAACCCGTAGCGGCGATCCGCAAACTTGCGCCGCGCGAAGCGGCGAACGCGTCATTCCTTTTCGACGATTCGGCGCGGCTGCGTGATGCCGGTCTGCTCGCGCTGCAGGAGCGTCAGGAACTTCTGCTTCAAATCCTGCGTCACGTTTCTCGCCTGGTCCGGATTGGACACGATGATCGGGCGGATCATGACGACGAGCTCGGTGCGGCTCGCAGTCTTTGCTTTCTGGCCGAATAGGACGCCGATCCCCGGGATTTCATGCAGTATCGGGATCCCCGAGTTGGACTTGGAAGCCGCCTCGCGGATCAGGCCGCCGAGCATGATCGTGTCGC